>CAYPGE010000521.1:0-5546 GCA_964409865.1 uncultured Pirellulaceae bacterium | reverse complement strand
CAGAATCAGATGGTCGAACGTGATCCGGCCGCCTTGGGGGATCGAAGGGTCGTCGCCCTCCAACTGCAGGCTCGTCGAATTCTCCAACACCCCCTTGGCCTTGATGATCCGCACGTTGCGGCGTTTGGCCAGTTGCCCCAGTCCGCCGGTCAGCGTGGCAATCACCTTGTCTTTGCGAGCGCGGACCTGGTCGATGTCGATTTTTGGCGGCGGATACTCGACGCCCCAATCCGCCCGTAGTTCCTCGACCTCGGAAATCACGCGGGAAACGTGCAGCAAGGCTTTGGAGGGAATGCAGCCTCGCAGCAGGCAGGTGCCCCCCAGGCGGCCCTCGGACTCGACGATCGCCACGTCGAGACCTTCATCGGCCGCAAAGAAGGCCGCCGCATATCCGCCGGGACCACCTCCGAGAACGACAAGCTGTGCGTGGGTCATGGTTCGCTCAATTCTTGGACTCTCCCGAAACAACAAAAAGTGGCTGCGAATCGAAAGCAGAAACACCGCAGCAGATGCCTGCCGGTGTTCACTGCGTTCGACTCCAGCCACGCCATGATACCAAGGTCGGGTGTCGAAAGGGAGTAACGGGACGCGGGGCCCTTTGGAAAAGAAGCCCGGCTTTTCCGAAAAAGCCGGGCTTCTGGCTATCGTTCCGGTGACGGACAACTCGCCGCATACTCAGCGGGACAGGAACTCGACCACCATGTTCACGTCGACCGGCAGACTGATGTCGCTCGGCCCCGGCATGCCCTGCACGGTGGCCCGCAAGGTCTCCGGATCGAAGGTGACCCACTCCAGTCGCTCGCCCTGCGACTCGTCGCACAGACCTCGATATGCCATCAGCAGGTTCTCGCGATTGCGAACCGTGATCACGTCTCCGGGCCGCAACAGGTACGATGGCTTGGTCACTTTGACGCCGTTGACCTGAAAATGGCCGTGGGCGATGCCTTGGCGAGCCTGCGGGCGGGTTTTGGTAAAGCCGGCTCGGCGAACTACGTTGTCCAGACGCCGCTCGCACAACTGCAGGAGCATCAGTCCGATGTCGCCCCCTTTGTGCCGGACGTTTTCAAAGTTCCGCCGCAGCTGCCTTTCACCTAAACCATAGTAGTGCTTGATCTTCTGCTTCGCTTGCAGAGCCGTACCATAGTTGGACGGCCGCTTTGAACGGGCATGCATCCCCGGAGGAGCTTCGCGGCGTTCTAACGCGCGCGACGCACCACTATTCTCGTAGATCAAAGCGCCCAAACGTCGGTTAACTCGCGCCTTTGGACCAGCGTAACGTCCCATGCAATCTTCTCTCCTTCAGAACCGGACGATACCCGTTTCGCCTAATTGTTGCCGTGGAAACAGCTTATATTTATCAATTTGCCGCTGTCATACAAGGGGGACCAAGGCAGTTTTTGCGGGGAAGGAGGAGTCAGGGGTCAGGAGTCAGGGTTCGAGGTTCAGGGTTCGGAAGGAGGGGTTCGGGGTTCACGAGCCGGGGCGCGGTTCGGGAGCAATCGGGCTGACTGCTGGTAAGTCGTTGTATCTAAAGGTGTTCGGGGTTCAGAACGCGTGTCTTTTTGGTCCGGGGGCAGGAGGGGGAATCGGTGATCGGTGATCGGTAATCGGTGATCGGTAATCGGTGACCGGTGATTGGTAATCGGTGATCGGTGATTGGTAATCGGTAATCGGTGATCGGTGACCGGTAATCGGTGATCGGTGACCGGTAATCGGTGATCGGTGCTGCAGATTGCTCTCAA
The DNA here is from genome assembly GCA_964409865.1 of uncultured Pirellulaceae bacterium. GTDB lineage: Bacteria > Planctomycetota > Planctomycetia > Pirellulales > Pirellulaceae > Anammoximicrobium. The sequence goes on along the minus strand of CAYPGE010000521.1, from coordinate 3,804 downwards.
CGCGGAGGCGAAAATCGAGGATACTCTGCGGTGCAGCATCGTTGGCATCAAACAAACCGGTGGGCTAACGCCCACCGTTCGCCTTTTCATCCAGCGAGGATCGCTTGTATGTCAGGTCACGGAAGACCCGGGCGGAGTCTCTTGGCGCGACTGCTAGCGGCGGCGGTAGCCGTGGGGGCCTGTTTCGGATGCGCCCTGACCTCTCTCGCCCAGGGCGTGCTCAGTCCCGAGGTGTTCCTCCGCGACGCTGAGTTGTGTGACGTGTGCTTCATCGATCCCGACCGCGGCTGGGCCGTCGGGGATCGCGGGGCGATCTGGCACACGGAGGATGGCGGCCGACGTTGGCAACTGCAGACGTCAAGCGTCACATGCCGCCTGGAGTCGGTCTGGTTCCTGGACGATCGACTGGGCTGGGCCGTGGGAGGCTGGACCCATCCCTACACCCACAAAAGTAGCGGGGTGGTTTTGCAGACTCGAAACGGCGGCCAGCGATGGGAGTCCGTGCCGCGACTTGCCTTGCCGGCGTTGCGCCGCGTCCGCTTCTTCGACGCGCGTCACGGGTGGGCGGCAGGCGGCATGTCGGAACTGTATCCCTCGGGCGTGTTGGCGACCGGCGATGGCGGGCTCAGCTGGTCGTCGATTCCCGCGAGCACGACGGCGCCCTGGCTGAGCGGCGACTTTTTTGACCCACATACTGGAATCGTCGCTGGCGGCGGAGGGCTGCTGGCACGGGTCTGGGGCACCGGTCTGGAACCGTCACGGCCGGCGCGGCCGGAATTGCGTGCGGTCCGCAACGTACGATGTCTGGCCGCGGCCACACCCTCGGTGGAACCCGCGAATGGCGGCTCGGTCGCAACTGGGCGCCTGCGAGTTGGCTGGGCTGTGGGCGACGGCGGCTTGGCGGTCCTGACCGTCGACGGTGGCCGCTCGTGGCAGCTGCCGGCGGAACCGCTTCCGGCGGCAAGTGGCCAATTCGACTACCGGGCTGTGGCCGTCTTAGGCGGCAATTGTTGGATTGCGGGCACGCCGGGCAGTTGCGTGTTTCACACCCCGGACGGCGGACGGACCTGGGACAGCCTTTCGACCGGTCAGGCGTTGCCGATTCGCTCTCTAACATTCCTGGACGCCAATCGGGGCTGGGCCGTGGGCGCGCTGGGCACCATCCTCGCTACGCGCGACGGCGGCCGCAACTGGACGGTCCAGCAGCAAGGCGGGACGCGCGCCGCGCTGCTGGGCTTGTTTGCCGAACCGAGTCGCATTCCTTTGGAGTTGTTGACCGACCTGGGAGGCGACGAGGGATACTTGAGCGTGGTGGATGTGGTTACGCGTCCCTATCCCGAATCCGCTGACGCCACTGCCGTACCGCTGGAACAGCGCACGCACGAGGCGGTGGTCGCCATCGGCGGTTCGCAAGCCGAGACGGCTTGGCAGTTCCCGATGCGATATCCGGAACTTAAGCTGCCTGCCGCCGCCATCATCGCCGGCTGGGAACGCTGGGGCGGAGGGCAGGGCCGAGAGGCACTGGAAGCACACGTGGCGCAACAGATCCGGATCTGGCGTCCCGAAATCATCGTGACCGAGCCAGCCAGCCCGCGGGGCGACGACCCGTTGGGGCTGATGGTGAACCAGGCGGTCCTGGCGGCCGTCGAGAAGGCCGGAGATTCTTCCCAATTTGCCGAACAGATCGGCGCGGCCGGTTTGGAGCCGTGGAAAGTGAAAAAGGTCTTCAGTTCGTTGGGCCGCGACGTGGCTGGCGGCCTGAACCTGACGGCTTCCCAACTGGCTCCACGGCTGGGCGGCTCGTTGGTCGATCATGCGCGGTGCGGCTGGCAATTGCTGCGCACCCAGCCTCAGGGGGCACCGCAGACCTACGGCTTTCGGCTACTGGTCCAGCACGTGCCCAGCGAGGTCGGCCAGCGGGATTTCTTCAGCGGCACGAATGCTCCCGTGGGCGGCGATTGCCGTCGTGCGTCGTTCGCACCGCCGCCCGGCGACTTGCGTTCGCTCAGCCGTCTGGCCCAGCAGCGGCGCAACACGCAACAGCTGCTCCAGCACCTGGCGGAATCGGTGCCGGGCGAAGCTGCCTGGCTGGGGCAGGTGGAGGGTCTGATCCGCGGTTTGGAGCGCAGTGCCGGCAGCGAGGTGTTGTTCGAGCTGGCGCAGACCCTGGCCGACACGGGCCGCGCCGACTTGGCCGCCGCCGTCTACGATCTGCTGATCCGCCAGGATCCGGCCAGTCCGTTGTGCGAAGCGGCGCTTGTCTGGCTGGTCCAGTACCACGCCAGCGGCGAAACGGGGTGGGCGCTGAAGCCGCCGCGGCCGCCGGAATCGCAGGCCGCCCTCGTTGGAGCAACGACGGGCCAACCGGACAGCACCCCCGCGCGTCCCACGATGTTCATCGGACCAAACGGCCTTCCCTCGGCGTCCGACGGACCGGTCGCGACGGCGGATTACCAAGCGGAGGCTTCGCCCCAGCCGGCGGACCGTGCGCGGCGTGCGGCGTTCTACGCACAACTCATTCAGAACTCGCGGCCCGCGCTGTACACGGCTCCGGAAGTCCGCTTTCCGCTGGCCGTCGCCGGACGCTGCCTGACCGGCACCCGTCAAGCGGACAGCTACTTTCACTTCTTGACGAGCACGCGCCGGGACAGCGTCTGGATGCCGTGTGCGGCCGGCGAGTTGTGGTTGCAGCAGCCGGCGCGGCAGGCGCCTAAGACGGTCTTGAACTGCGAGCGGGCCAACCAGCGGCCCCGGTTGGACGGTCGCCTGGACGAGGAAATCTGGAAGCAATGCCTGCCCGCGTCGTTGGCCAGTCCGGACGCTGACGACGCCGACTGGCCTGCCGCGGTGATGCTGGCTTACGACGAAGAATTTCTCTTCCTGGCCGCCAATTGCCGCCGGGCACCCGGTGCCGACTATCCGGCCGCCGAGCCGCGGCGGTCGCGCGATCCGGACTTGAGCGGCCGCGATCGGATCGAATGGTTGATCGATGTCGACCGCGATTACGCGACCTTCTACCGTTTGACGGTCGATCATCGCGGCTGGGCCGCCGACTCGTGTGCCGGTGTCGCCGGCTGGAATCCTGACTGGTACATCGCGGCTGCCGACGATGGAACCCATTGGACGATCGAAGCCGCGATTCCTTGGAAGGAACTGGGCGAGACGCCGCCGACCAACCCGACGGCGTGGGCGGTGGGGCTGCAGCGGATCGTTCCCGGCGCCGGCTTCCAGTCCTGGACGCAGCCCGCGGCCCCCCGCGCCCGTCCGGAAGGTTTCGGGCTGCTGATGTTCCGGTAGCTCCGACTGGTCCTCTAGGTGGGGCAGGCTTCCCAGCCTGCCTGGATCACGGCAGGTTGGGAAACCTGCACCACTTACATGAAAACGCAGGAATTGGAAGAAACGCGTCCTTCCTTAGGCGGTCCAAGCCGGCTGGAGAAGCTCTCGCACCTCATCGGCTCCGTCGTGGTGGTGCTGATTTTCGCGGGTGCTGCCTGGTTGTTGTACCACGAGTTGAAGCACTACCGGGTGCGCGACATCCGCCACAGTCTGGGCATGATTCCTGCGGGCCGCGTCTGGCTGGCCATCGGCCTGACGGCCCTGAACTACCTGGTCCTGATCGGCTATGATTTCTTGGCGGTCCGTTCGATCCGGCATCCGTTGCCGCTGGGCCAAATCGCGTTGGCGTCGTTCACGGGCTTCGCGACCAGCTACAACTTCGGCGCCTTGCTGGGGGGGACGTCGGTCCGTTACCGCTTGTATTCCGCCTGGGGGCTGTCCGCCGTCGACATCGTGCGGCTGGTGCTG
>CAYPGE010000520.1:0-5550 GCA_964409865.1 uncultured Pirellulaceae bacterium | reverse complement strand
CGCCCTCAGCAAGTTCATGCTCGAGCGGATCACCGGGCGGCGCCAGGATCCGGTGACCAACACCATCTACCACATGAAATTCAACCCTCCCCCCGCCGACATCGCCGGCCGCGTCGTACAGCGTTCGGACGACACGGAGGAAGCCTGCCGGGCAAGGCTGAAGAAATACCACGGCGAGACCGCCCCGATCATTCCGTTCTACGAGGCCCAAGGGCTCCTGCGGCGAGTGGACGGGGTGGGCAGTCCCCAAGAGATCACACAGCGCATGTTCTCGGCGCTGGGACTGACTTGAGCCAATGAATGTGTAACGACGGGAGGCCTGGGCTGGCTGGAACGAAGAACACCTTAATCTTTCACTTAATCTTTCACCTAATCTCCCAGCTCCAAGGCAGTAAGCAGTAGGAAGAGATTAAGTGAAAGATTAGGTGAAAGATTAGGGTTTCGGGTTCCGGCGAAGCCGGTTAAGTTCAGCATCGGCGCTGCTGATGATACGCCGTGAAGACTTCACGTAGGCCAGTCTCTCCGAGACTGGCAGCGAGTCTCGGAGAGACTGGCCTACGTGAGTTGCGGCGCACAACTTGACGCGGGCACGTGCGAAGATGAAACCACGCTTTCTATTTGTCGTCTGCCAGCGCGGGGCGGAAAACGTCCTCAAGCAGGAGGTCGCGCGCGAGCATCCGAAGTTTCGCTTCGCGTACTCGCGGTCAGGCTTCGTGACCTTCAAGCTGCCGGAGGACGAACCGCCGGCCGAGGACACCGAATTGCGCAGCGTATTCGCCCGTACGTACGGCCTGTCCCTGGGCAAAGTGACCGGGGATACGGCCGAGCGCATGGCGGCGTCGCTGTGGCAATTGGCGGGAGATCTCCGCTTCGACCACCTGCACGTCTGGCAGCGCGATGCGGCGTTGCCGGGTGAAGGGGGCTTCGAGCCGGGCTTGACGCCGCTGGCCGAGGAAGTTGGCCAGGTGATCGCCGGGCAGATGCCGGCCGAGCCGCCCCGCCGCGTGCTGCCGGTGAACCGGGTGGCCAGGTCGGGACAGCGGGTGCTGGATTGCATGTTGGTCGAGCCCGACCAGTGGTGGGTCGGCTACCATCACGCCGCGTCGATGCCTTCGCGCTGGCCCGGCGGTGTGCCGAAGGTCGCGTGGTCTGCCGAGGCGGTCTCGCGCGGCTACCTGAAAATGGCCGAAGCGCTGCTGTGGTCGCGGCTGCCCGTCGAGCCGGGCGACCGTTGCGTCGAGATCGGCAGCGCGCCGGGCGGATCCTGCCAAGCGCTGCTCGAGCGCGGCTTGCGCGTCACCGGGATCGATCCGGCCGAGATGGCCCCGGCCCTTTTGGAGCATCCCGACTTTGCCCACATCCGCGCTCGCCCGGCGTCGTTGAAACGCCGGGAATTCCGCTCCTTTCGCTGGCTGACCGTCGATACGAACGTCGCGCCCCAACACACGTTGGACACCGTCGAGGATATCGTCACCAACCGCCAGGTCCGTATCCGCGGCTTGCTGCTAACCCTGAAGATGACGGACTGGGAACTGGCCGAGGCGATTCCGGAGTACCTGCAGCGTGTGCGCGACTGGGGCTACCACTACGTCAATGCCCGCCAGTTGGCGTTCAATCGGCAGGAAATCTGCGTCGCCGCCCTGCGCACCCGCAGCCTGCGACGGCCGCCGGCGCCGCGCCAACGCAACCGCCGAACCGGCACGCCGCGCCGCCGGATGGATCATCCCTCAGAACCATGAACCCACCTGCCCGTCGAATGCGACTGACTTGTCCGCAATGCCACACGACCGCCGTGTGCGGCCCGCAGGAGATGTTGCGTCGCCTGAGGACCCTGGGCATGCTGCGCCGCGAGAAGGAGCCGGACTGGGGCCTGGTCGCCGAACTGTTCCGATCCGCCGTCGGCCGGTTGCTGTGCGAGGCGTGCGGCCATGCCGGCCTGCGGATCTCGTCCGCCGAAGACGACTGGGATGACGCAGCCTGGGGAGCAGGCCGCCGCTGCGAAGCCTGCGGTCAGACCATCCCGGCCGAACGCGTGCGGATGCTGCCCAACGTGACCTTGTGCGTGTCGTGCCAGCGATTGAGCGAGCGCCCGGTCGCCGCCCAGCCCGTCGACTACTGTCCCCGCTGCGGCGCCGTCCGGCACCTGCGGTTGCGGGCCGGCGACGGACTGGCCGGCTACAGACCATACTGCCCGGAATGCCGCAAATGACCACACCTTTTTGGATCTCTCGCCTAAGTGCGGGAGAATCCTCGACGCTTGCCGTCGAGTGCTTCAGGTTTGGATCCCACGTCCATGACCGGCCCCCATCGTCGTCTTGATCCTCGACGCTTGCCGTCGAGTGCTTCAGGTTGGCGTCCCCCGTGTGCGCCCCCGCTCCCTCCCGGCTTCGATCCTCGACGCTTGCCGTCGAGAGATTCAGGTTGGTGTCCCACGCGCGAGCCCCCGCACCATCCCGGCCTCGATCCTCGACGCTTGCCGTCGAGAGGTTCAGGTTGGCGTCCCACGCACGAGCCCCCGCACTATCCCGGCTTCGATCCTCGACGCTTGCCGTCGGGGCTCTCGCACCCTTGCTTGGAGTAGTTTACCATAAGATCCTTCACCCTATCACGGAAACCAGGCGTTCGAAACCATGAATGAAACCACGCTCCGTCGCAGCGTACTCGTCACGCCGATCTTGGCCGCCTTGGCGGCGAGCACTTTGGCCTCACCCCCTTCAGTCTTCGCAGCCCAAGAGCAACCGCCGTTCACCGCGTTCTCCAGCGGCGGGGCGCAGGTGATCGTGAGCCGCGAGGGCGAAGACTACCTGGGGTTCAACGTCATTGCCTGGGGCCCGAAATGGAGTTGGACCGGACTCCACGGCGAGGCACGGAGCGAACAAGGGGCCGCTGTGGGCACGCTCACGGCCAAGATGGGCGGCACGGGCGTGCCGTTCCGCGTCGGCTTCCGAGTCGAACGTCCCGCTCCCCGCCAACTGCAGTTCCAGTACGAATTGCAGGCGGAGGCCGACACGGACACCACGCTCGTCGTCGTCGAACTGACGCCCGGCAAGACGTTCCACGGCCGGGATGTGCTCGTCAGGACGGAAGGCCAACAAGCCGTCGTGCGCTGCCCCTTCGAACGTCGCGGGATGGGCAGCCAGGTGGACGCCGTGCGGATGACGGACGCCCGCGGCGGCGCCACCATCCTTCGTTTTGATCCGCCGTGCGAAATCGGCTCCGACGGTCCGGCCCGCATCGTCCTGGCCAAAGACCGGCTCCGCGGCGGCACGCCGCAACGGTTGACCATCACGGTCGATCTGCCCGACGAAACCCAGTGGTATCCAAGTCTGGCCGAGATGCCTGACGAGTCCGGCATCGAGACGTGGTACCCGTGGCAGGCGACGGGCGACGCGGCAGACAGCGTCCTCGGCATGCAGGACTGGATCGAACGGCCCGCGGGCAAGTACGGGCGGATCGTCCGCCGCGAGGACGAACTGATCTACAACGGCCGGCCCATGAAGCTGTGGGGCCTGAACCTGTGCTACGGCACGTGCGCTCCGGAGAAGGACCTGGCCGAAAAACGAGCCGCGTTCTATCGCCGCTACGGCATCAACGCCGTGCGTCTGCACAAGTACGCCGATGGACCCGGCTGGGCCGGCATCCAGTCGGAGGACAGTTTCGTCGAGTTCGATGCGGAAGGCCTGGATCGCATGGATTATCAGGTCGCCAAGTTCAAAGAAGCCGGCATCTACGTCAAGCTGTCCGCCCACTTCGGCTCGCAGAAGCTGGGACCGGCCGACAAACAGTACGTGCCCTACCTGGAAGAATTCGGCACGCCGCGTGGCCGAGGTTCGCGGATCGAAACGCCGCACAGCGCCGTCCATTACTCGCCCGAACTGCAACGCGTCCAGATCCAGCAGATGGTCAACCTGCTGAAACACAAGAACCCCCACACGGGCCTGACCTACGCCGAGGACCCGGCGGTCGCCTTTATCGAGATCATCAACGAGCAGAGCATCTTGTTCTACTCGTCGATGGCGCCGCTGAAGGCCAGCGCCACGTTGCGCAAACAAGTCGGCCGCCGATTCTGCGAGTGGCTGCGTCAGAAATACCGCAGCCAGGTGAAACTGGAAGAAGCCTGGGGTGGCCGGCCGGCGTTCGACTGCTTTGCCAACGAGGGCTTCCCGACCGACGGCGAGCAGTTGGACAAAGACAACATCCTGCCGCTGGGCAACCCCTGGTTCTGGGACCCGGAGCAGCTGAACGGCTCGCAAGCCTTCCGCAAGCAGCGGCTGCTCGATTCGCTCCACTTCCTGTACCAGCTGCAGTGCGAGTTCTTCGAACGCTACGTGAAAGCCGTCCGCGACGCCGGCTACGAGGGCGAGATCCTCAGTTCCAATTGGCAGGCCGGCCGGGCGTACAGCCACTTTGCCAATCTGCACGCCGACTACCTGGTTGGGACCATCGATCGGCACAACTACTTCGGCGGCGACCGGGCCAACGCCTCGATGCTGGCCCGCGCCGGCTCGGGCATGCTCAGCAGCGGCATGCAGCAGGTTGCCGACCGGCCGTTCATGCTCTCCGAATGGATCCACGTGTTCCCCAACGAGTTGGGCGTCGAGGGTCCTGCGATCATCGGCGCGTACGGCATGGGACTGCAGGGCTGGGACGTGTCGTTCATGTTCCAGAACCGGGATGAAGGCACGTTCAGCAGCAAGATCGGCCGCGACCAATGGGACGTGACCGCCCCGCAGGTCCTGGGCCTCTTCCCCGCCGTGGCTCGGCAGATCCACCGCGGAGATGTGCAGCAGTCCGATCTGGTGGTCACGCGGAACGTCCACATGCCGTCGCTGTTCGAAGGCAAGCTGAGTTTCGACGACACCGTGGCCCAGGGCTACGACGACAAGGAGTTGGACAGCAGGCAAGTCTCCGCCCGTTCTATGGCCGTGGCCCGCAGTGTGGTCGCGTTCACCGAGCAATTCACGGACACGCCCGTCTTCGACCTGAAGCCGTACCACCGGCAGGGCCAACTCGCCTCGGCCAGCGGCCAGCTGCACTGGTTTGAGGAGTCCGACGGCTCCGGCGGTTTCTTCACGATGGACACGCCCGGAACCAAAGCCGTCGTCGGATTCGCCGCCGGCCGGACGTGCCAACTGGGCGGTGTGACCATCGAACCGCAGAGCCGTTTCAGCGCGATCTACGTCACCGCGCGGGAGCCGGACAAGACGATCGAGTCTTCGCGTCAACTGCTGATCGTGGCCATCGCCCGAGCCCGCAACACGGGCATGAAGTTCTCGCCCGACGGCAAACGCATGTTGGCCGCAGGCCAGCCGCCGATCCTGATGGAGCCCGTGAAAGCCACCATCACGCTCGGCCGCGTGGGTGCAGCACGCATCATCGTCCTCGATCAGGACGGCGTGCCAACGAAGCAAACAATCCCCGTCATCAACGGCCGCTTCGTCATCGACGGCGCCAAAGACAAAACGCCATATTATCTGGTCGCCTTCGATTGATGGTTAGCAGAACCGTTCGGCGCGGGTCACCGTTCGGCGCGGGTCACCGTTCGGCGCG
>CAYPGE010000519.1:0-5598 GCA_964409865.1 uncultured Pirellulaceae bacterium | reverse complement strand
AGGCGCGGCAACCCTTGGAGGTGGACGAGTCCGGCCTCTGTGACCCTCGTGCCGCACAGTTCCAGGCACTCCAGTTGGCGAAGCCCTTTGAGATGCACCAACCCGGCGTCCGTAACTCGGGTGTGGTAGAGCGCCAACGTCTTGAGGCGAGTCAACCCCTTGACCTGTACCAGGCTGGCGTCCGTCACCGGGCAATCCTGAGAGGCCACACCCACAAGGAGATGTCTGAGGTAGGGCAGTTGTTCGACATGACCCACGATCTTGTCGGCGTCGTCGCTTCCCTCGACGTACACGGCTTCTGCGAACAAGTCGTCTCCGAACAATCTGCGGAGCCAGCTGGCCCCGGAGGCGGAGGGTCTTCTGAAAGTCCAAACGGGATCGAGGGGCCGCTCATCTGCTCATGAAAGTAGCAAAACTTGTACTCGTGATCGTACTCGACGTATCCGCCCACAGCGCGGATCGCCTCAATCGCGCGCCGCTGCTCATTTGCCCGCCTCACTTTCATGCCCAACCAAGCCAGTGGCATGCTGATGGCCAGCACGAGTACCATCAGCGTCCGCAGACTGAACTGCAGCCAGCGGCGGCGGGGCCTCAGGGTGATGGCTGGCGAAGTGGTCACGTCGGGAATCCTGGGTTCCACCGTTGCTTCCATCGCCCCGTCACCAACATTGGTCAAAAGGCGGCGCCGTCGCGATACTCGCACTTCGTCTGGTCACGACGCCACGGTGACCGGCGGCTCGGCGACCTCATCGACGATGCTGACCACGAGTCGCTTGCCGAGTGCGTGCAGATAGCGGTTGATGGTGCTGATGGTCGGGTTGGTGTGGACCCCGCTCTCCAGCTTCTGGATCGCCGCCCGGTCCATCCCCGTGCGGTTGGCCATGTCCGAGAGGCTCAGGCCCGCGGCCTCACGCAGCGGACGCAGCCGTTCACGGCACGCCACTTGAAGTTCGAAGTACTCGCGCTGTGTCAGCGGCTCCGTGCCGTCCCCCGATTCCAGCAGGTCCCGCAACGACGGACGCTCGCGTTGAAACCGCTCGCGGACGGCCGCCTCGTGCGCCTCTTGGGCGGACGTCTGGTCGCGTTTCCGGAAAACTCGTCTTGCCATGATCTCAGTCCTCGACCTCCTCGATCGTGACGCCGTGCTCTGCAATGTGCTGCACGTTGCCGTGCAAGTCGTCTTCCAGGTCCCAGATGATCACTTGGACGTTCATCACGCCACCGCCATACCTTTGTAGTAACGTAATACTACGCCTGATTTCGTTGTCCGTCAAGGCCAGCGAGTTTGGTCGAAGTTTGGCCCATTGGCCCGGCGTCGTTCGTCTCCGCCGATTCTATCGCGGCCGCAGACGTTGGTACAATGGCGGCACACGGCCTTGCCGTTCGATTATCACCGCTTGGGCGACAACGACAGGCCGCTGACGTTCCGCCGCGTCGGCACCTTCGCCGCCAGCGGCGCCGACTGCGAGCGGCACAGGACGGTTCGAGACGGACGGCCTTTGATCGCGCGATTCCAGGGAAGTCAAAGATGCGGCAGAAGCTTGATTTTGTGTCGTTGGCCCTACTCGCGGTCGGCTGTGTGACGCTGGGCTGTCAAAAGGCCGGCGAGCGAAGTGATTACCTGCCGCGCCAGGTGCCGACAATATCTTCAACACAACTGACCGGAACGGTGATCGTTCCAACGTTGGACACGCCGCTTGCCAATTCGGGGAACGCAGTTTGGTGCGCAACGTTCCAGGCGGCTTGGAACCACGCAAGGGACGACGTGATCCGCGACCGGCTGCGGATTGCTAACGCACAGCCGGTTGCAGACCGCCTGAACGAGTCGCCGGTCACCGAGACGGCGTTGCCACCCGGCAGCTTCTTCGCCGTGGCGGGACGCCTCGAAGACGGGATCGTCGAAACGATCCACAAGGACATGCGGCGGCAGTTTCCCGGCACGCCACTGCCGACTTTCGATGGGGCGTCTGGGTTCGTGGCCTATCGTACTGTTCAGCGTGAATCACGATTTCGTCGAACTGCAGGGCGGCGACAAGATCATTGAGAACCCCGGCGAGTTCCAAGGCCTGTTCATCTTGAAGGCCGGGCAATCAATCCGCTGTCGCCTCGACAAGAGTGGAGCGACAGTGACTTCAGAAGCGCAGACGTATCCGGCAGCCATTCCGCGCGAGTTCATTGTCGATCGGCCGTTTCTGATCGTGATCAAGCGTCGCTCGGCGGAACAGCCATATTTCGTCGCCTGGATCGACAATGCTGAGTTACTTGTGCCCGACGCTGGCCGTACCGCCAAGGCGTCAGTACCCTCAGCGTCCGCAGACTGATTTCCTGGGGCGACGTTGTGCTTGGTTATCGTTGAGCAGTCCGCCCCGATCCGAAGAGCCGCCGACAGGCAAGAGCGGCCACACCGCCTAATAATGTGATCGGTGCGATGATGCCACGCGGTATCCGCAAGTCGCCGTACTTCAGGTATTCGTAACCGACGATGTTCCAAGGTAGCGAAGGGTACAGATCTGGTGCAGCGATGGAAACGAGGACTAGGGCGAGTCCAAAGCCGCCGACGCACCCAGCGATACCGAACACCGAGACGTTACGATTTGACAGAACGAAGCCGAAATATGCAAAAGGGACGACGCAAATCATCAACGTGAGTGAACTAATCAGAAGGCCGATGAACGTCTCGAATCGACCGGCCTCGGCCGGCGTCGCCGCCAGCCCTCTGAGGAACAGGATCGCGGCACACATCACGCAGATTCCGAGAACGGTCAGCAAGAGCGACTTGAGAGAAAACTGCCATGGGTTTGTGTGGAGAGACATGCTAACCCCGGCTCACCGTTTTGGGCTTCGGCTGGCGACACCAATTCGGACAGCCCCGCCCCATCTCCTTGCGGAACGACGCGATTCTACCGGCGGCGGCCAAACGGCTTGCCATCAGGAGCGACCCGATTCGCCGCTCGGCTGCAATCGATTGATTCTACTGCAACACCATCGGCCTTGGTAGAACCTCGTCGGGCGTGGCGCGTTGGACTTGCCATTGGTCACGGCCGATGACGTTCCACTGCCCGACCCGCCCGGTTTGCCCGTCACGAGTGCCTTCCCGCTAGGATCCCGATGTGCAGCACAAAAGCTGCAGCGAACGTGACCAGAGTCACCCCAAGGCACAAAACGAACGCGGATCGGCGAGACTTGCCAGCGTACCTGAGCCAGTATTGACCGATGCGGAAAACTCCGAACCATTGCGCGCCTGTGACACCAGCCAGCAGCAAGCCGTACACCCAGTCTTGGTCCCGTGGAAAGTTCTCTTCGGCTGCCAGCGTGACTACGATACCGAGTGGCCCGGACGTCATCAGAGATGTGATATGGAGCGAGTTTAGCACCGCTTTCCACTGAGCTGAAAACCGCACGTCAAGCGGGACGGCTGCGGTGACCGCGACAAAGCCCAACAACAGAAGAGGCATTACGGCCGGTGCGAAGGCTGCAAAAGCCCAGGCCCTGGATACGTCGTCCTTGATGGCGACGATGGAGATCACGGTGCCAAATAGCGCCAACATCGTCAGCGCCCCGACGCAACCGCCCCATTCCGTCGCGGCGCCTAATCCGACGCAAATGATTGCGATCGCGACGCAGGATGCGGTTGCAGGTGTCATTTGAGGCTTCATGACCTGTGGTCTCCCTCGAATCGTCCTCCGGCGCGTTCGGTTATTCTCATCCAGACTCCCGCGGTCGTCTCGAAATCGGCGACAGGCTTACCTCCAGATCGCCATGAGGAGAAAGACCAGCCCCGTCAGCGCGATCGGCAAGGTGCCCAGAATACACTGTGTCGCGGGCAGCTTGGAAAAATTCAAGAGCGTGACGGTCAAGCAAACCACGGCCACGCAAAGTAGCAGGCAGCTGATCAGGGACGCGGCCACAAACTGAAACACGCCGCCGAATTCGCCGAAATCGTGGAGCCCGTCATACCAGAGTGCGCCAATGGCCGAGGCCAATGCGATCGAAAGGAAAAATACCCCGTTGATGAACGGGCGAGCCCAACCGCCCTGGCGCTGGTACTCGACGTGCTGTTGGCGAATCCGCTCCGCGGCCCCCTTTCCTTCCAGCATCGTTCGTTTCCGCCTCGACATGGCGACACCGAACACAACGGCTCCCAGGAACGCCAACACCAGGGCGTTCAGGAAGCTGACCTGCACCACCAACCCGAAGACCCCGCACGCCAGCAACATGGCGACCAGCAGCCGGCGCAGGCTGAACTGCAGCCAGCGGCGACGGGGCTTCGGGGTGGTCGATGTGGTCGTGGTCACGTCTGGAATCCTGGAGTCCACCCTGGATTCTAACGCTCCACCACCAATCTTGGTAGAATGCCGACGTGAGTTGTGGCAGGCGACGTGGGGGTCGGAGTCATGGGGCCAACCTCTCGCACACCGCCGGACGTGGACGAACGGTCTGTGGGATGGGGGCCGGAGCCTGTTTGCTAGTTCGCGATTTCTTGTTCTCTTGCGTGCATTCTTGAACAGAAGGAAACGGAGGCAACAGAGAAAGCTCGGGCACTCTGTTCCCTCCGTTTTCTCCTGTTCATATTCAAGACTTGGTCCTTATTTTTCTGCCATCAATCTTTCTGCCCATTGTCCATCATTTGGCAGAAAGATTGATGGCAGAAAAATGAGTCAATCGATCTTCATTCGTCGGCTCAATTGGTTGCGGCTGAAAGCCGCGTTCGCTAACCGCGACCTCGCGGCCGCAGCCAAATCGTGGGATAGGCTTCCAGCGTCGGAGCAGTCCGCGTTGAACACGCGCGTGCCGGCCAGCATGTACTCGTCGCGGCCGCCCGGCACCGAATGACACCACGAGAAGCCCGGCTTCAGGGCCTGGGGGTACTGCGTGTCGAAGATGACGCGATGAACGTTGAAGCCCGGATGCTTCTTGCGGATGGCGTCCAGGCCGCGGAGGATGGCGCACATCGTCGGCGGCTGCACCTGTTCGCGCCGAAAGACAGGCAGCCCCATGCGGGCCACGACGTCGGCGTCGCCGGTGGCGTCGATGAACCGTTTGGCCCGAATCGCCCGCCGGCCCGTCTTGTCCTCGATGATGGTGGCCGTCATCCGGCCGTCCTCTGCGACCGGAGCTACGAACATCGTGTGCAGGAACGGCCGCACTTCCGCTTCCGTGATCAGCACGTCCAACTCGATCTTTAGCTCCTCGGTGTTGAGGGCGTAGTAGGTGCGTTTGCCTTTGACCACCTCCAGCCCGCCGCGGCGATCGAGACACTCGAAGACCTCGGTCGTCAGGCCGGCGATAATCTGCTGCTGGTTCTGCATGTCCTCGGTCGAGTGCCAGCCAGGCGGGAGTCGCCAGGATCGTGACCTGAACGCGGCGAGCGAACATGGTCCTCGAAAAGGCATCGTCGCGCAGCAGCCAGAAGTCCACTTTCAGCGCCGATCGGTTGTCGATGGCGTTGAACTGGTACGGCGGGCGGAACGCGCTGCGGACGGAACTTTCCTGGATCAAGTAGTCTCCCTCAAACGCCGCGACCACGCGCGGGACCTCGGACGGCTGGAATTGCACCACGAAGTCCAAATCGTGGGTCGTACGCGGAAGGCCCCAATA
>CAYPGE010000518.1:0-5605 GCA_964409865.1 uncultured Pirellulaceae bacterium | reverse complement strand
TCACCGGTCACCGATCACCGATCACCGGTCACCGGTCACCGATCACCGATCACCGCCCGGGTGCTTCCTCCTTGGCCAATTGGCTGATCTGTTTGAATTCGGGCGTCCCGGCGACTTCGCACCATTCGAACAGCGCCGCCTCGGTGGTGGTCAGCGTTCCGCCCGCCGACTGCATGCGCCGCAGCGCGGTTTGGTAATCGATCTCGAACCGCGAGCCGACTGCGTCCACGGCCACGTAGACGCGAAAGCCGTCACCCAGCAGGTCCAGCACGGTCTGCTGGACGCAGACGTGCGTCTCGACGCCCACGACCAGCACCTTGGGCCGGCCCTGTTCCGCCAGGCGGCGAAACATCTCGCCGCACTCGCCGCAGCTGAACGTCAGCTTGGCGGGAATCTCGCCCAGTCGCTCGGCCAGCACCGGCACCGTTGCTCCCAGGCCCTTGGGGTACTGCTCGGTGGCGGCGATTTCCAGGCCCAGAAGGCGGGCGCCGTCGATCAAGCGCCGGACGTTCCAGATGACGGACTGAGCGTTGCGGATCGACGGTAACAGCCGCTCCTGCACGTCCACAACCAGCAGCGCCGTATCGTCGCGAGACATCAATTCCGGGCTGCGCGGCAATCGTTCGGCGGTGTTCATGGGTTTTATTGTTCAGACAACGCAACGGAAAAGCAAGTCGGCAAGCGGTGGAGGGCAAATTCGAGGCACGGAATTTCAACACGGTCTGCTTCATCCCGCGGAGCGGGATGGCTACGGTGGAGGGCTCGCACTCCGCGCTGCCGCGAGTTTGGTTTTTCCCGTACGGCCCCTGGAGTTTCCGCGCGTTTTCCGCGAAACTATGAGCGTTGGGGGCCGAGGTGGGACGAGTCTTCGCGTCCCGCCTCGCCGTCGCATGGTTCCGCGGTGGGACGCGAAGACTCGTTTTACCCTACGATGGATCCTTTACCGATGCAACTACACGCAACCACGATTTTGACGGTCCGGCACCAGGGCAAGGTGGCCATGGGCGGGGACGGCCAGGTGACGCTGGGCACGGCCGTGGTCAAGGGCGACGCGGTCAAGATCCGCCGCCTGGCCGAGGGTGCCGTCCTGTGCGGCTTTGCCGGCGGGGCGGCCGACGCCTTTGCGCTGCTGGAACGCTTCGAGGCCAAGCTCAAGGACTACCCGGCGAACGTACCGCGGGCCGCCACGGAATTGGCCAAGGAGTGGCGCACGGACCGGGCCCTGCGGCGGCTGGAAGCCTTGTTGACCGTGGCCGACGCGCGGCATACGCTGCTGGTCAGCGGCAACGGCGACGTGATTCAGCCCACGGACGGGATCATCGGCGTCGGCTCCGGCGGCAATTACGCCGTGGCCGCCGCGCGGGCGCTGGTCGCCCACTCGCCATTGGACGCCGTGGGCATCGTCCGTGCGGCCCTGGAAATCGCCGCCGGCATCGACATCTATACCAACGACAAGATCCTCGTCGAGGAACTGGAGAGCACGACGTGAGACAGCTTGCCACGGAGATCGCGACTTTCGAAACCCGCGTCTTGACGCCGCGAGAAATCGTCGTCGAGTTGGATCGGTACATCGTCGGTCAAGCGGCCGCCAAGCGGGCCGTGGCGATCGCCATCCGCAACCGCTGGCGGCGGCAGAACCTGGGCGAAGACATGCGCGAGGAAGTCGCGCCCAAGAACATCCTGATGGTCGGCCCCACCGGCGTCGGCAAGACCGAAATCGCCCGCCGGCTGGCCCGCTTGACCGGCGCGCCGTTCATCAAGGTCGAGGCCACGAAGTACACCGAAGTCGGCTATTACGGGCGCGACGTGGAAAGCATGGTCCGCGAACTGGTGGAAAACGCCATCGGGCTGATCCGCGACCGGGAGCGAAAGATCGTCGAACCCGAAGCGAAACGGCGGGTCGAAGACCGGCTGCTGGACCTGATTTGCCCGCGGCCCACATCCGACTTCGACCGCGAGGAAGAAGGCAAGGATTCGGTCCAGCAGTACGAACGGACACGCACGAAAATGCGGGCCATGCTGGCCGCCGGCGAACTGGACCAGCGGACGGTGGAACTGACCGTCGAACAGAAGGCCACGCCGATCATGGTCGGCAGCCTGGGCATGGAACAGATGGACATGGACCTGCAGGGCATGTTCGAGAAGATCCTGCCCCGCACGACCTCGCGGCGCGAGATGTCGGTCGCCCAGGCCCGCGACGTGATGTTCGAGCAGGAATGCGACGCCTTGCTGGATCCGGAGAAGATCAATGCCGCCGCCGTCGAATTGGCGGAGAACATGGGCATCATCTTCGTCGACGAGTTGGACAAAGTGGTCGCCAGCGATTCGCGCGGAGCCGACGTCTCCCGCCAGGGCGTGCAACGCGACTTGCTGCCCATCGTCGAAGGCACCACCGTCCAGACGCGTTACGGCTACGTCCGCACCGACCACATCCTGTTCGTCGCCGCCGGCGCGTTCCACCGCGCCAAGCCCAGCGACCTGATGCCCGAGTTGCAGGGCCGCTTCCCGATCCGCGTGGAACTGAACGACCTGACCAAGGAGGACTTCGTCCGCATTCTGACCGAGCCACAGAACTCGCTCACCAAACAGTACAAGGCGCTGATGGAAACCGAACACGTCGAATTGACCTTTACCGACGACGCGATCGATTCGCTGGCGGCGTATGCGTTCAAGGTCAACCAGTCGACGCAGAACATCGGCGCGCGGCGACTGTACACCATCATGGAACGCGTGCTGGAGGAGTTGAGCTTCGAAGGACCCGACCTGAAGTCGGGCAAGGTGGTGATCAACGCCGAGTACGTCAAAGAGCGGCTGGAGGATGTGACCGAGGACGAGGAGCTGAGCAAGTTCATCCTGTAAGGAGATTCGAGATTTGAGATTTCGGATTTCAGATCTGAGATCTGAGATCTGAGATTTGAGATTTCAGAACTCGCGGGGGCTGCGACGGGGCTCGTTTCGATCTTCGGTTTTTGGACTTGTTTCGGGTTTCGCAGACCGCGTGGGGCCGATGGCATCGAAATGTCAGAAGTGCGGTGAACAGCTGCTGGGTGCCGTGAACCGGTGCTGGCGTTGCGGGACCAAGGTGGAATCCGGCGTCCAGTCGGGCACGCCTCCGCCGCCAGGTCCCGTGGCGGGACCGATGGCCGCGGCACCGGCAGAGCTGCCGAACGAGGGCGTCGTGGTGGCTGAACTCGTTCCGCCGCCGGCGCGGCAGGACGCCGGCCCCTTGTCCTCGGCAACGCCGATCTCCCGGCCGCGGCCGGCTACGCTGCGCCGCATGTCCGCCGCCCAGGGCGGCGCCATCGCCGCCTTGGTGTTGGGGTTGATGAGCGTGGTGGCGAGCTTCTACACCGCGTTGGCGGCGGTTCCCGCCGCGCTCGGTTTGGCCCTGGGCGCGTGGGGGTTGTTTTCGCCGCGCCGCGGTCCGGCGATCCTGGGCCTGCTGCTGTGCTTGCTGGCGCTGGCCAGCGCGTCGTTCACCGGCGCCGTCGGACTGTACAAGCAAGCCTACGGGCATGCGCCCTGGGAGGCACCGGCCGAGCCGGCGGAGCCGGAGTTCTGAGGCAAACGCTCCCAAATCGAAGAAGCCCGGCTTTTTCGGAAAAGCCGGGCTTCTTTTCGCTGGAGAATCTGAGTGGGCACTCAGGTCGTCGATCGGTTCCATTAGAACCGCTAACAAAACCGAAATCGGAGACCTTCGGTCGGCGGTTTCGGCGGGGTCAGAGACCCGCGCCGAACGGTTTTGTTAGCGGTTCTTAGAACATGAAGATCGCGTCTACCGCAAAGGTCGTCTGGTCGTCGCTGACGCCGTCGTTAAACGGCATCGCCGGCTTGCCAGGGATGAAACTCGCCGGGCCGTCGTACCAGTCCCAGCGGATTTCGGGGCGTACCAGCCAGTTGCCGTTCGGCCGCCAGTTCAGTCCCAGGCTGACCTCGAAGAAATTGCCCGCATAGCCCGCGCCGTCCCAAGCGCGGACGCCATTGGCGACGCCGTCGGGGCTGACCATGTTGCCGGGACCGGCGATTCTGACGCCGTCGTCATCCCGCATCCACTCGGCCCGCAGATTGGCCGCCCAGCACTTGTTGATCGTGTACAGCAAGTACTGATTCACGCCGTACCATTCGGCGTCGGCCCCGCCGAGTTCGGCGATGTTGTCTTCCATTCCCAAGTTCTGCACCAGCACGTACTTCAGTTTCTCGCT
The DNA here is from genome assembly GCA_964409865.1 of uncultured Pirellulaceae bacterium. Lineage (GTDB taxonomy): Bacteria > Planctomycetota > Planctomycetia > Pirellulales > Pirellulaceae > Anammoximicrobium. The sequence continues at coordinate 1,403 of CAYPGE010000518.1, read as the reverse complement.
CAATTGATGCTGCAGCACCAGGCTGTGGACAAACCGATTGTCGTCATGGAAGGGCGAACTCTGCTTGCCGGAAGAAATGGCATAGCGGAACTCGGTCTTCTTGTCGCAGCTTTGCCACTTGACCCCGGCCATCACGTCCAAGTTGTCGTTGTAGTCCTCGAATTGCATCCAGCCACGGTGCATCCCGCCTTGGATCGACCATTGGTCGGTCAACTTGTAGTCGGCCAGGAAACCGGTCACCAACTGCGGCACCGTGTAGCCATAGGAGTACGAATGCGAGTAGAACGGATTCATCGGGCCCGGAACGGCTTCATAGTCCAGGATGCCCGCGAAATGACCCAGCTTGACGGACAGATCGTTGTAGGCCAATTCCAGGTAGAACTGCGGGATCACGATCCCGTACGTCTCGCGATTGAAACCGTAGATGCGATCTTCGAGTCCCTTGTTGATGCCGAACCGGCCGTCCGTGCCGTACATGATGTCGATGTGGCCGCCCCAGGCGAAGCCGCAGCCGCCGTTGTCGGCGGGCCGGTGCAGGTACAGCCACATCTGATTCATCTGATATTCCGAAGCCAGATCGTTCGTGGCCACCGGACCGTTGAATCCGTCGCCGCTCTGGTCGTTGGCCGTGATGCCCTGCTGGAGCCAGCCGCCCAACACCGTCTTGTGCTGCTGCAGGAAGCACGGCTGCGGCAGCTTCCACTGCTTGTCGGGGTTGCAGAGCCAGCCGCCGCAACCACCGCACGTGCAGCCGTCGTCACAGCAGATGTTGTCCTTGTCGCTCTCCAGTACGCTCTTGACTTCCGCCGGCTTCTCTGCCTGCTGGTCCAGTTGCGTCTTGGGGGCCGCGACGACCGGCGGTACTGGCGTATCGCTGGGTGAAGCTGCGGCGTTGTCCGGCTTCGGCGCCGGCGGAACGGGCTCGGCGGCAGGGGCCGGTTGGGCTTCGGCCGGCGGTGGTGCCTCGGCCGCAGGCGCGGGCGGCGGTGGAGCTTCGGCCGCAGGCGCAGGCGGCACGGGTTCCTCGGCGGCAGGCGCCGGCGCGGCACCCGGCTGCAACGCGGTAGCGTACTGCGGAGCCTCGGGGGCATGGATGGCCGCGGCGGGATCATAGGGCGAGAATCCCCCGTCGGCGAAGTTGATTCGATTTTGGCCGGAAGCCGGCGTGGTCGAGACGACCGCCAACAAGGCGATTCCTGCCAGGTGGGTGATTTTCATTGGAAGCACTCCCTTGCTAATGAAATCCTGTCGCGGGTGGGGTGGCGGGCTGGGTGGGTGGGCCAAGCGAACGGTGCCGTCGACGCCGTGGGGCGCGAAGCCTGCCATGACCGGTAGCCGCCCTGGCGGCCATGGGTAGCCACATAACCTGTTCGGCATCCGGTCAATCCGGATTTACCCCCCGT
>CAYPGE010000517.1:0-5630 GCA_964409865.1 uncultured Pirellulaceae bacterium | reverse complement strand
CGTAACCGGTCACCCCGGCGTTCAGTCCGAGGGTAGACGCAAACGCGGCAACTGCGTCCTTGCGTGCCCAAGTAGCCGCCATCCTGTCTGCCAAGTCGCCCCATTCCCGATCTGCCGGGGCCAACTTTGCCAGCAGCCGTTGACGCCGGCGGCGTGACAGGCCCTCCGCGGGAAGCCCAATAGAGTCGCCGACTGCCGTGCCCAGCAGCAGCCCCGCCAGCCGCTCTTGAATCGTGTTGTCTTGTGATGGTTGCGTTTCTGTCACGGTTGCTCGCGGTAGAAATCGTGAGTGATCAGCAGTCCCTTGTCTCCACACGGGGCAATGCAGGCGGCCCTTATGCTTCCGTGACGTCAGACTCTTGTTCAACCTATTGGCTTCGCGAGACGACTGACCCCACCGGCCACACCAATCGTGGCTTGGGCCATCCCGCGGACCGAGACGGGGACCGGGATGTTGGCCGTCCCGTGACGTGAGGCGACCGAGGCAGCCCACTTCGGGGCGAATGAAGTGTTGGGCTGATTGCGTCCCGCAGTTTCTTTTGCGAGAATGATTTGGGTTCGGGCCTGCTGGAGGCCGGGACTGGATCGATGGCATCGCAGGGTATTGACCTCCGTTCTTTGAGGAGTACACGGCTATGAAGAGTCGCAGACCGTCACGCAGCCAGTATCGCAAGTCGGGCCCAGGGGGCCTTTCCCGCCGTTCTTTTCTGGGAGGCGTTTCGGCGGCGGCCGCGTTCAGCATCGTTCCGCGGCACGTGTTGGGCGGCGAGGGCCAGGTCGCGCCCAGCGACAAGACGACGCTGGCGGCCATCGGAGTCGGGGGACAGGGGTTGCAAAATGTGCAGGCGTTCTTAGAGTTTCCCGAGGTCCAAGTCGTTGCGGTCTGCGACGTCAATCGCGAAAGCGGCGGTTACCTTTCCTGGAATTGGACGCAGGGAAAGGAGCAGCGGACTGCCGGCCGCGAACCGGCTCGGCGGTTGGTCGACGAGCACTACGCCCAGCAGAAGGCATCCGGGACGTACCAGGGCTGCCGCGCCTACAGCGACTTCCGCGAACTGCTCGCCAAAGAGGATGCCGACGCCGTGATGATCGCCACGCCGGATCACACGCACGCCGTGATTACGATGGCGGCCCTGAAAAAGGGCATGCACGTGTATTGCGAAAAGCCGCTGACGTACTCGGTGTACGAAGCGCGGCAGGTCGCCGAGGCGGTTCGCCAGGCGAAGGTCGCCACGCAGTTGGGCAACCAGGGCCAAGCCTCGGAGGAAGCTCGCTTGACGTGCGAGTTCATCTGGGACGGCGCGATCGGCGGGGTGCATGAGGTCCAGGTTTGGAGCCCGGCCCGGTTCTGGGCTTGGTATCCCAATGAAGGCCGTCCGCCCGAAACGCCGCCCGTTCCGGACGGCCTGGATTGGGATCTGTGGCTGGGGCCGGCGCCCGAGCGTCCCTACCACCCCGCGTATCATCCGTGGACCTGGCGGAACTGGTGGGATTTCGGCACGGGACTGCTGGGCGATTTAGGCTGCCACAAGCTGTCGACCGTCTTCAAGGCGCTCAAGCTGGGCCACCCGACGAGCATCGAAGCGAGCAGCACCAAGATCAATCCGGAAACGTACCCGCTGGGCGTGATCGCCCGCTTCGAGTTCCCCGCGCGCGGCGACATGCCGCCGGTGACGCTGCACTGGTACGACGGCGGGCTCAAGCCGCCCTACCCCAAAGATTTGGAACCCAACCGCGGCATAGGCGGTGTCATCTACTTGGGCGACAAAGGCACGTTGATGGACCACCGGATCATCCCCGAAACGAAAATGAAAGCCTACGGCAAGCCGCCCCAGCGATTGCCGCGTTCCGTCGGGCATTACAAGGAGTGGGTGGATGCTTGCCGAGGCGGACCGGCCGCGGGCTCCAATTTCGTGGACCATGCCGGACTGTTGACCGAGGTCTGCATGCTGGGCAACGTGGCGCTGCGAGCCGGCAAGAAGCTGGCCTGGGACGGAGCGAACATGCGTGTGACCAACGACGAGGGGGCCAACAGGTTCTTGCAGCGCGAGTACCGGCCGGGGTGGACCTTGTGAAGGATGAGGAATGAGGGATGAAGGCTGAGGGGATAAAAAGAAAACCCGGCCTCGATTCGAGACCGGGTTTTCAACAAGGAACCCTGCCGACGGGGTGCCAGCGACGAACGCAAGCTCTCGCGGCGTGAAGCGGACGCGTAAAGGACTACTCCTTGTTCTTCTTCGCCGGCTTCTTCTCCTTGGCCTTTTCCTTCGCGTAGGCCTTCATTTCTTCGAGCGTGACGGCCTTGTCCTTGTCCTTGTCCATCTCGGCGAATTGCTTTTCGCGTTCCTTGATCGATTCCTCCTTGGTCGCCCGGCCCTTGAACTCGTCAAAGCTCAACTTGCCGTCCCCGTCCTTGTCCATTCTCTTGAATCGCTCCTCGGGAGTCACTTTCTTGGCCGCAGGTTTCTTCTCCCCGCCTTCTTTTTTCTTGGCCGCCTCGGCAGCCCAACTCGAACCAGCGACGCTCAGGGCGAACGCTGCCACCAACAACATCGTAAGCAGTCTCATCATGGGACTCTCCTTGTAGAGAAAACGGAACAACACAGTCGCGATACACGGCTCGGTATCCTCGTGTAACGATGCGCAGCCAGCCGCCTTTATTGGGTCCTGCGGGCAACGATCACAGCGCACCGGCGGCGTCATCGAAGGCCACGCGTCATCCGGCATGGAAAACGCGGCGGGATGATAGCACACCCTCCCGCTTTTGTGAACTATGGCAGCGGCCCGATTCGACGGTTTTTTTGACCTCTGTCCTGCCCACTTCGGCCCGAGCAGCCGGCCCGCCTTACCCCTGCATTGGCCGAATCACGCGGCGAGCAGTTTCCGCAGGTGGAAGTGGAATTTTCCCAGTTTGCCGCCGTAGTTGCCCGCGCTGATGGCGACGACGCCTTCGCCGAGGGCTGCCTGCGCGGCCGCGGCCATGGCCGCCCCGACGGCTCCCTCGCTGGTTCCGTCAATTACGATCTCGTAGGCGCAGTTGGCGTCCGCGTGCAGCTTCGACTCGACGCGTCCGCGCAGCGTGGGGCAGAACGGATCGGAAGTCGAAGCCGGCAGATCTTTGTAACGCGAGCCGACCTTGCTGCCGCTCCGCGCGACACCTCCCGGAAAGGGGGTAATCACGCCTTCCATGTTTCTCAGCGCCTCGGCGGCGCGTCGCGCGGCCGCCAGTCCAGCCTCCTTCGTCGCGGTCTGGATGATGACGTTGCCGCCCCCGACGCCCTTGTCGACGCCCAAGTCCTCCTGCACCAGGAACTCGCCGTCCATCACGGGCACGCGCCAGAATCGCTTGCCGTCCACCAGTTTGCTCTTCTGGTAGCCGTCGCCGAAGAAACGGAGGTGCTTTCCCAAAGCGATGCGTTTTTCGGCGGTGGCCAAGCCATCGAATACCGCCGTGGTCGGACACGTCATCAGGCACTGCCCTGCCCGCTTGGGAACCGCCTTGCCCAAGGCATCCTGCGAGAAGCCGAACATCAAGATCGCTGCGCCCGGCCGTCCGTCAGGCGTCTCGCGAGGCGACAGCCGACGCTCCACACCCGCTTCGGCATCGCACGCGATCACGGAAGAACTGTACCCCGTGGCCTCGCGGATGGCTGCGTCGAGCCAGTGTTCGTCATGAGCCGTCACGACCAGACGCGTGTAGCTCATGCCAAAGGCTTCCGCGAACGTGTCTTCGATGAACGTCGAGCCGAGGTTCAAGGTGCGATTCCTTACCAGCCCATGACCATGTTCGATTCGATGACGCGACGCGCATGTTCCAAGTCGCTCCCTGTCTCGTGCATGTACAGGCGGATCGCGTGTACTTTGTCCCCGGCAGCCTTCGACAGGCAGTCGCGAGCAATGCTGCAGGGATCCAGTCCCTCGCTTTGCGTGATCCCCAGTGCTCCTTTGGAGATGACCCACGTGTCGCGCGGCCGCTTGGTCATTCGGATCACTTGGTCGTTGGGGTACGATTGACGTACCACCGCGGCCGCCGCGTCGTCATTCTCCGCCCAAGTGATAATGATGTGTGCGTTGGTTTCAACCTCGAATAAAGGCATGAATTTCTCCTTTTCCAGGGGGAACCGAGCAACTGCAATCCATGAGACGTATCGAATAGCATGCCCGCCGTGACCCATAATTGCAATACGGGAGGCAAACCCGGCAAACACGGAACATCCGAACCCACTGACATGACCCACGTCAAACATCTCGATCCCCAAAACCGAACACTCTTCTCCCTGTTTTCCAGCCCTTCGCTAATTACCTAATGCCCCCAAACTGCAGGCTCCGATACGAAAAGCACGGACGATGGTGATCTGCCCCTAACTTGCCCGATCCGTCTAACCACCCAATACCACAGGCTGGAAGTCTGTCTACAGGCTGCGTCAGGAGGATGTCCGATGAATCGAGTTTGGTTGTGCATTCTGCTGTTCGTTTCCCTCGCTGGGTCGCAGTGGCTCTCTGCGCCAGCGCGAGGCGAAAACGACAATCCGTGTCCCCCGGCGGACACGTCTTACGACGGGCAAGACGCTTGCCCGTACTTGGAAGAAATGCGGGCCTACGGCGAGTGTCCATGGTACCACGACCATGAGTACCATTACGGCGCGACGGCTGATGTGATCGACTCAGCGACCGGCAACGAGTCGGGCGGCCCCGCAGTGACAGAGGCCGAAGCCGCTGACGAGGCGACGGCAGCGGCCGAAGCCCCAGCGACGAGTGACGCGGCAGGGCCCCCGGACTGCTGGTACGATGGCGGGACCGACTCGTACTACGACTACGAATTCACCAACGCCGACATGATCTGCGAGGAGACAGCCGAGACGACGGAGGAAGCAGTCGAAAGCTGCGCCGTCGAAGAAACGGACGTGGCCACGGAGGAGGCCTGGAGCGGTTCCTACGAGTTCCCGTCGGAAACCGCCGCCAGCCAACCCGACGACGAGGAAATCTACTGGGTCGAGGATCTACCCGAAGCGAACCCGGACACCGAGTCCATGTCCTGTGACGAGAGCTACGAGTATGCCTATCCCGGCGAGGGAACAGAATACCCGTACGGCGACGCCAGCGAAACGGAAATGGCCGGCGAGCAGTTCACGGAAACCATGGAAGCAAGCGAGGAAGTCATGGAAGGCATTTGTGAAGCGGACACAGCGGACCTGGAAGCGAACGAATCGCCCAGCGTCTGCCCATCCGGCGATTACGATTACCAGTACGATTACGATTACCAGTACGAGTACCGTGTTCATCCGGAGCGTTACGACGACGGCGAGATCATCCTGTCGCTGGCGCGGACGCTGGACCGCGTCGGCGTGACGCTGCAGTCCCTGTCCCGCTACTTGACCGAGATGGCGACCAGCGATTTGGCCAAGCGGCACAGCGAAACACTGGAACGATAAGCCCCGAAACACAAGCCTGCACCTCTCAGAAGCCCGGCTTTTTGAAAGAGCCGGGCTTCTCTATTTTGTGCCGGCGACGCACCGCAAGGCCGCCAGGGGACCGTGTCGCTGGAGCAGCGCGAGTTGCTCTTCATCGCGCGCCAGCAGAACACCCGCAAACGTGAGCGAGTTGCAGGAGATCGACTGGAAGCACTCGCG
>CAYPGE010000516.1:0-5653 GCA_964409865.1 uncultured Pirellulaceae bacterium | reverse complement strand
CCTCGAGCGACATTGTCCGACCGCCAAAGAAGAGCAGAAAGGCAGGTCGTCCTGGGCGTCGGAGGCGTGGCGGTCAGCCCGGCCATCCCCGGCATGAACGTACGCCTTTTCCGCCGGAGGCCATCGATGTGGTGCATGAGTATCGCTACGTCGCTTGTCCCTGCTGCGAGGGCCGCTTGCAGGATTCGGAGGAACCGCCGAAGGTGCAGCAACGCGTGGAACTGACGGCCCAGCCCGTGGTCGTGGAGGAACATCGGCAGATTGCGCAGATTTGCCGGCGCTGCAACCAAGTGTTCTATCATCCGGTGGCCGTAGGCTTGCAGAAAGCCGGGCTGTTCGGACCGCAATTGACCGCGCTGGTAGGCTTCATTAAAGGGGCCTGCCACATGTCTTTTTCCACGATTCGGAAGTTCTTTCGAGATGTGATCGGCGTCCCGATCAGCCGCGGGCAACTGGCCAAGCTGGTCCAGAAGGTGAGCGCCAGCTTGGAGCCCGTCTATCAGGAACTGTTGGATCAGTTGCCGAGCGAAGCGGTGCTGAACGTGGACGAGACCGGCCATAAGGACTCCGGGCAGCGGATGTGGACCTGGGCTTTCCGGGCGGCGCTGTACACGGTCTTCAAGGTTTCGCCGTCCCGGGGATCTGACGTGTTACTGGAGGTCTTAGGACAAGAGTTCTCCGGTTTGCTGGGCTGTGACTATTTCTCTGCGTACCGGAAGTACGCCCGACTCAACGAAAACGTCCTGCTCCAGTTCTGTTTGGCCCACTTCATCCGAGATGTGAAGTTTCTCGTCGAGCACCCCGATCCCCAGAACCAAGCCTACGGCCAGCGGCTGGTAGACGATTTGCGGAAGCTCTTCGGCACGATTCATCGGCGTGAGGAGTACGCTTCGGACGCCACGTTTCGCCAGGCCTTGACTCGCGCCCGAAATGCGCTGCTCTGGGACGCCACCTTGGAAGCCCCGGCCACCAAGGAAGCCGATAATCTCGCCGAGCGGTTCTTCCAACACAGCGAGAGCCACTTCCGCTTCATCAGCGAACCCGAAATTGAACCGACCAACAATCTGGCCGAATAAGTGCTACGGTTCGTGGCCATCCATCGACGCTTGACCCAAGGCACCCGCGGCCCGGCCGGGCAACGTTGGTGGGAACGCATCTGCACGGTCGTCGCGACGTGTGGTCAACAGGGCCGATCGGTGTTCCTCTTCCTCCGCGAGGTGGTCACGCAATTCTTCGCCGACGAACCGGTTCCGTCGCTAGCGCCGGGCGGGACGTGACGCATCTTGGCGTCCCGTTTCGCCACGCCAGTCGCTCCTCACCGTCGCTTCCCGTTCGCGGTCCGCGCCCCGGGACCGGAGGCCTCCCCAAGCCCGGCTTTCCTTCCCATGATCCCGGCGATCGGCGATTATTGTCCGTCGATGAGGCCGGCGGGGCTCGCTCAAATTCTCTCTGTGCCTCGGCATCGTGCCGCGAAGACCGCCTTCCGCGCCACAGTGATGCCCGCCGCTCGCCGCCGATTCGGGAACGTGAAACGACCCCGGCGCCGATCTTGGGTGACTTGCCAAGCCCCGGCACCTGAGGCAGAATCCGTGATTGGAGAATAGCAGGAACGCCTCGATCGTTGCGCGAGGCAGTTTCTCGCGCGCGGAGATAGCCATGAGCATGGTGGTGTTTGGCGCAGGTGCGATCGGGCGCGGGCTGCTGGGGGAACTGGCGGCGCTCGCGGGCTGGCCGATCACCTTTGTCGAAACGGACCGGGAGTCCGCCCGGCAGTTGGCGGCCGCCGGCCAGTACACGGTGCGGCTCGTCGGACGCGGGGAATCGGTGACGCGGGTGACCGATTACCGGGTCTTGACGCCGGCGGACCGGCGGGAGATCGTGGCAGCCTTGCGGGGTTGCCCCTTGGCGGCGACGGCGGTGGGCGGGGCCAATTTGACGGCGGTGGCAACGCTCTTGGGGCCGGCGTTGGCAGAGCGGCGCGAGCGGCTGCCGGTCTTGGTGTGCGAGAACTGGCCGCACGCGGAATCGGTGTTGGCCGAGGGCCTGCGGCAATGCGGCGCGGCCGACGGGGCGTTTGCCTGCATCCCGTGTTCGGTGGAGCGGATGGTCCAGCGGGCTGGGACGGGGCTGGACTTGATCGGCGAAAGCGGCGAGTCGGCCTGGGTGCCGGCGGCCGTGCCGTTGCCGGGGTTGCTGGTCTGCACGGACTTGACGCCGTATTATGCACGGAAACTGTACACGAACAACGCGGGCCACGCGCTGCTGGCGTACGAGGGATTTCTGGCCGGTCGCGAAACGTTGTGCGCGGCGCTGGCCGACCCGGCCATCCGGGCGCGGTTGGAGGCCCTGCTGGCAGAGGCACGGGAGATGCTGGCGCGCGAGTATGCACTGGCCGAACGCGATCTGGTCGAACACGTGGATTGTCTGTTACGGTTCCGGTTCGCGAACGCCGCGCTGGCCGATCGCGTCCAGCGTGTGGCGCGGCAACCGTTGCGGAAACTGGGGCCGGAGGAACGGCTGATCGGGTTGCTGCGAAAACTGGAGAAACATCACTTGCCTTTGCAGCCGATTTGTCGAACGGTCGCAGCAGCGCTGCGATACGACGCCCCCGGCGATGAAGAAAGCCAGCGATTGCAGACGCTGATCCGTCGCGAAGGGGCCGGCGGCGTGCTGGCGACGATCTGTCAGTTGCAGCCCGGAGAAGAAGGCCACCGCCTCTGCCTGGCGGAGTGGACGGCCCTGAACAATCCCAAGGAGAAACCATGAGTCAGTATCGTATCTTCCTCGACACGGCCGAGCTGGCCGAGATCAAGGACGCTGTCAGCACCGGCTTCGTAGACGGCATCGCCACCAACCCGAACAAGATCGCCCAGAGCGGCAAGACCTACCGGCAGGTGCTGGACGAAATCCGGCAGTTCTTCGAGGGCCCGATCGCCTTCCAGGCCATGGGCAACACGACGGACGAAATCATCCAGCACGCGCTGGAAATACACCGGATGGATCCCTTGTTGGCCGTGAAAGTGATTGCCAACCGGAACGGATTGCCGGCCATCCGCCCGCTGGTGGCCGAAGGCGTCCGCACCAATGCCACCTTGATGTTCAATCCCACGCAGGCGTTGTTGGCGGGGCTGGCCGGGTCGCCGTTTATCAGCCCGTTCATCGGACGCGCCCGCATGGCCGGCAGCGACGGCATCGAGGCGATCCGCCAAATGCGCCAACTCTACGACGCCTGGGGCATCACGCAGACCGCGATCATCGGCGCGAGCATCAAGGACGTGACGCAGGTGATCGACGTGATTTTGGCCGGCGCGCACTGCGTGGCCGTCCCGTTCGCCGTGTTTGCCGCCATGATGGAACACGCGCTGACCGAACAGGGACGCCAGCATTTCGCGGCCGAATTCGCCAAGGTCCGCGGCCGAGGCTGAAATGCGCAGCGCGATGGTGCAAAACCAAGCGATTCGCGTTTATCGAGCAGACGTCGCGGGCTGGTGGTGCTGCTGCAGAAAGGCTTCGCGGTACTCGATCCGGAGACTCGCGAGCTTGAGCTGCTCGTAAGATCGCCTGGTCCGGTCCCCGTCGGCGGCGACATCCTCGACGGCCGGATGTACTTTGTCAGCGGCTCGCACCTGTGCAGCGGGGAAGCGACGAAGTAGGGCCTGACGCTGAGCCGTAGCACCTGAGGTCAACTGCAGGGGCGCGTTTTATCGTCCCCGTCGCGTCCGCGGAGTCCCTCGCGTCGGGACTCGGAACCATTGGTCGGCCGGCGGCGAGGTCGAGGGTTCGAACTCGCGCGGGGCCGTACGGAGCGGCGGGGGACTGACCGTCGGCGGGCGGCGCGGGCTGATCTTCGCCGGGATCGGTTCGGCAGGCTGATCACCCAGGCTCGGCCATGCCGGCACCGCCGCAGGCCGTTGCCAGGGCATGCCCGGGAACCGCAGCGATTGGTCTCGGCCTCTCCCCCGGAATCCGCCGTACGAGTCCGTCATGCTGGGGCCGAGGAGCGTTCTCGCCCCCGGCTTGAGCGGGCGACCCAGCTCGCGGTCCCCGAACATGCCGCGAACGGTCGCCCCGCCGGTCTGCCCCGGCGCGGACTCCGGCATGCTGAAGAACGCAACCCAGAGAATAAACAGCGCCCACATTGTTTTCCGCATGGCACTTCGGCTCCGTTGAAATTCTATCCCCTTATTGCGCTCGCCTGCCCGAAGTCAACGACGAGGACGTTCCAGTGCGTTGTCCGGCGTGTTTCGACGGGTAGCCGGACTCGCAAGAGTCCGGGCCAGAATGAGCGTCACCACATCGCAACAACACGCCTCGCCTTGGGAAGCTCTGCGTCAAGCTTGACGGTCCGCAGGATCATCGACTTGCAGTTTCGGCACAGCGCCAGACTTCCGAGGCCGGCGGTCGCAAACCTGACGGACGCGGAAATGCCCCCTCGCCCCAAAACTCCACGGAACGTCGAGCGGGCGTCAACAGCATCCTGGTCGCCGTGTTGTGGGCCTTCTCCGTGACGCGGATTCTGGACATGATCAAGCTTCCCCCGGCGCGGCGATTGGAACATCTGCCCGCCGACTGGGACGCGCTGGCGGACCATGGGCAGAAGGGAACGAAAGCCGTGAACGGTTACGGCAAGTGTTTGAGGGCAATTTCTGACCATGTCGATTCAGTACGGTCCGTAGCGCTGACGCCGGATTCAAGGGTTCTGGCGACGGCATCCCACGATTGCGCTATACAGGTCTGGGATATCGACTGGGAGTACGATTTCCCTGGGTGGAAGGAGCGAGATGAAAGAATCCTGCCGATACTTCGCCTTTTTCTTGAAACGCATCGGCCTTTCGGTCCCGACGGGATTCGTCGACACGGCCAGCCCACGTGGACAACAAATGACGTCGCGATCCTGCTGGAACGATTACAGCATTGCGGGCTTGGGTTCGTTCAGGAGGACGCCGTCTAGGAGTCGCTGCGATCGCTTGCTTCCGTATACGTCTTGCGACCAGGTGCTCGGATCAACGATTGGCAGTGACTACGAATGTGTGACATCGAACAAGTCAGAATCAACCCGAGGAAGAGCTAAAGGGGGCAGCAGCAAAGACTGGGAAATTTGGTCCTGTCATTGTTCTTGGACGACCTTGGACAGCCGCGCTGCAGGCGAGCACGCAACGCCGGAAACCCCGCCCCACTTCTGCGCCGGGTTGATTCGCTCGACCCAACTCAGGCAACGCGGCAACGGCCAACCCGTCAATAGGGGTCTTTCCTCCGCCGTGCCATTCTTCCAGCGATGGTTTCTGTCAACGCGTGCGGCCCGCGTTCGGTTGCTCGGCCCCCCCGAAATGCCCTACAGCTGCGCGGCGGCGTGGCGGTCGAGCCAGGCGTGCAGGTCGTCGAGGGATTGGAACCGCAGGAGCGCTCTAGCCAGTTTCTCCAGGGCTGCGGCGGGCAACCCATACACGCGGTCCTCGTCGTCCTGCGGCAACGGACCACAAACCTCGGCCAACTGCGACAATAGGATGCTGGTCCTGCCGAACCGTTCTACAGATGTCATGTGTGGCATCTTTCGTGCCTCCTCAAATTCAGTGATTTCTCGCGTCAATTCCCTGTCCAGGTCACCGAGCGGAAGATGTCCGCAAGACGCTTGTCGCCGGCCGTGTTCTTCGTG
>CAYPGE010000515.1:0-5690 GCA_964409865.1 uncultured Pirellulaceae bacterium | reverse complement strand
GTTACGAGTTTGCCGCCCGAGGTCGCTTGCCGCCGCTGACGCTCACCTGGCAACATGGCAGGAAGCCGGCGGGCGTCTTGCCGGAATCCGAACTGGCTGCGTTCCGATCGGGCATGTTGTTCGTGGGACAAAAGGGCCTGTTGCTGGCTGACTTGTTCCGATGGAAGCTGCTGCCCGAATCCCGGTTCTCGCACATCCAGCCGCCTCGCAAGCCGGCGCCGAAGGCTGCCGGATTTGAATTGGAGCCGGCCTCCGTGCCGCACTATCAAGAGTGGCTGACTGCCTGCAAGTCGGGCAGCCCCACGTCGTGCCACTTCGGCTACGGCGGCCCGCTGACGGAACTGGTCCTGCTGGGCAACGTGGCGTACCGGACCGGCGAGAAACTGACCTGGGATGCAAGGAATCTCCGCGCCGTCAACTGCCCCCAAGCCGACCGCTTCCTCCGCCGCGAGTACCGCGCCGGATGGACGCTCGAAACCGACCGCGAATGATCGCGACGTACCTGTCCGAGAACAAGACCGCTGTTTTGTCGCCTTTCGCTCCGCGAAAGGCGACGTTGTTCGTGGACGGGTCCTAGCCACAGCCGCCGCCTGCGGGCCGGACTGCTTTGCGGAGCTTGAGTTTGGGCTGAAATTCTCGTGCCGGCACATGTTTCGGGTCCGGCTTGGCGACCGCGACGCGGTCGCCCAGGGCTGTCTCGAACCGATGCCTCAGGACGTCTTCGCCGGCGGCGGGATGATCGGGTCCGGGGATGTTGGCCGTATTCGCCCGGTACAGGTCCAGCCAGCGGTTGATGCCGCCCGCCAGCACGTATGCGTTGACCCGCTGAACGGCCAGCCTCTTCCACGCCCGCTCGGCCGCCTGCTCGTCGTTCGACATGACGACGACGACCGCCTCGTCTGAGAGCCGTCGCGCCCAGTCATGATCCAATTCGGGCAACGTCACCCGCTGAGCGTCCACCAAATGAAACAAGTTGTACTCGGCTTCGCTGCGCATATCGGCCAAGACCAGGTCGATCTGATTGTTGTGCATCATGCCCAAAACTTCGGCCGGATCCAAATGGATCTTTCGGCTGTCAAGTTGGGCATCCAGTTCCTGGGCTTGCCAAGCGATCTTGCGATCGGTCGTCGGCTGGCCGATCGCCAACGTGACAACAGCAATTCCCAACGCGCCGGCCACGGCCAGTCGCCGCCACCAGACCGTTCGGCGGGACAGTGGCGGCTGCGGTTCGCCGCGGCGGAAGTACTTCTCCACACGCTCGACGAACCAGAACGCGCCGATCGCCATCACGGCGACGCCCAAGACAGCCCAACCCGCGTCGATCCCAACCAGCTCGTTCAACGTCCATCGGCCGTACGCGCCGGACAAGTTCCAGAAGTTCCAGAACTCGGTCACCGTGTGCCCAAAGAGAAACAGCCCGAACATGACACCCAGCACAAAGATGGTCCCATCGATCTTCAGCGTGGACATCGACACCAAGGAGGTGCCGGGGCAGTAGCCGCCGAGGATAAACCCGACGCCCAGCAGCAAGCCGCCCACAATCGCCGGTCCCAGATACGTCGTGGGAACTTCCAACGCACCAAAATCCAACAGGCCCGTGGCCGCGGCGGCGAAGATCAACAACATCGCCGTGACGATGGCCGTGAACATCACTTTGAGTACCCGCATGTCGTACAGGTAGAACTGCGCCGCCAGGTTCCGCGCATTGCCGAAGCCGGAACGTTCCAGCACCAAGCCGAAACAGAACCCGGTGGCCAGCGTCACCAGAATGAACGGAATGCCTGTGAAATGTAGGGGAGCCATGACTCGGTCTCCAGCTTGGTTTTCCTTCCGGTGCGCCGGACCGCGTTCTTTCAGTTCCACAATCGCCGCAGCGGGTAGGCCAGCAAGTACGCGCCGGCAAACACCATCATCATGAACGCCCAACTGCCCACCGCCAGCACGGCGCCGCCGGACAACGCCTGGCCCGACGTGCAACCGCGGGCGATTCCCGCGCCGTAGCCCATAAACCCGCCGCCCAAGAAGGCCAGGGCCCAACGCAGCCGCGTGCCGACCGCCGGCCCCTTGATGGTTTCAACTCTGAGACGTCCTGCGAGCAAACCCGACACGAATCCGCCGACAATCACGCCCAGCAGCATCCAGACCATGCGGTGGTTCAGCGGGTTGGCGTCTCCGCCAGCCATCCTGGCCAAATACGGATTCCGGTCGACTTGCTGCGAGGCGACTTGGTCCACGGCGAACGTCGCGACCCGGGCCACGCCTCCCGACCCGCCCAGGCCTGCGCCGGACAGGTAGTATGACAGGAACAGCACGATTCCCAACGCCACTCCCCCGGCATATGGATTCCAGAGGGGAGAGGCGGCGCGTTCTTGGCTCATGCTTGGGCTCCTTTCGATTTGCTGTCCCCGTTCGTCGCCACGCGTCCGTGGTCCGCGCCCGCTACACGCGGTGCAGCCTCGTAGCCGGTGATCATGGCCCTGAGGTTGGACAGCGGCGTATGGCCGGTGGTCGTCAGGTAGACGTGCATGGTGATAAAAGCACCGAACAACCAGGCACCGAGCGTATGGACCATGCCCAGCGCGGGCAAACCTCCCACGAACTGCACGGACTGAGGCCAGTACTGCCCACCCCACATCAATGTTCCCGTGACGATTTGCAGGGGCAACAGCACATTGAGGATGATCAGGTAGGTGACCTGCTGCAGCGGATTGAGCCGCCGGTGCGGCGTTTTTTCCAGCGGATGCGGAGCCCCGCGAAAGATGCCGCTTACGTAGTGCGTAGCTTGGCGAACCGCCAACGACACGAAATCTCGCGGTTCTGGAATGTAGTGCCGGATAATGCCCGTGGTCACATAATAGAAGACCCCCAGAAACGCGTTGGCCAACAACAGAAAACCCAAGATGTTGTGCATCCGCACGGCCAGCCCAAAGGGGATCACGCCCAGCGTGTCGGGAGCGTGAATGCTGGCGCCGGTCAGGATCAGCAGCCAGACCATCGCGGCCTGCAGCCAGTGCCAAATCCGCTCGTAAAGTGAATACAGTTGCTCACGCATGTCCGGAATCCTCCGACCTTCGTTTCCTGCCGGCCAGCAGCCGCAGCCCCGCGTGCGTCCCCGCCCCGCAGATCACGGCCAACATCATCAGGCTGCCCAACCAGTTGACCCAACGCCAGCGGTCATGCCCCAGGACATACAAACCGGCGCCCGCGGTCGAGGGACGAAAGACCAGCGTCCCGTCGTCTTGCTTGGCAACGGCTCCGCACCATTCCACGCCGCTGTCGCCAACCAGTTCCGGCAAGACCGCTCCCGGCACTCGGGAAGCTAGCGTCATCGGCCGGCCCAGCCGCGAATCCTCGCGATGGCACGCTTGGCAATCGCGCGTCGCCCACTTGGCAGGTCCCACCCCGTGATGCGTGGCGTAAGGCTGAATCTCGCCCGCGATGCGAGGCTCCGTCACCCCTACGGCCTGCAGTCGCCGCCGCGCCACTTCCACTTTCTCCGGCGTGTCCAAGACCATTTCGCCGCCGCTCAGCTTGCCGTCGCGATCCCTGTCCAAGGCGGCCAGCAACTCCGAGTGATACGCGCCGTCCTGCAAGAAGGCTCGTTTCAACTCCACCTGCCGCACCGGCCGCGGCGTCGCGCCGCCCTCCACCCAATGCCAGGCGGTAATCAGATTGTGCGGCACCAGGCGGAGGCGTCCGTCCAACTCGTGACGAGGCAGCAGGACCGGCTCGAATCCCGCGACCACGGCCGCCGGATCCGTGACCTCGCCCGATATTCCACGCCACGCCGTCTGCGGCTCGCCGGACAGATCCACCAGCGTCCAGTCGACCTGCTGAATGGCCGGCGCGCCGGCCGTAGGCACGTGGCAGGCTTCGCAGCTCAAACGCTCGAAATGCACCGCGCGGTACGGCAGCCAGCCATGTGTGCGGTCCGCGTCGTGGCAGTCCTCACAGCGCCGCATGGTGCCAGCCAGATGGTGGGCCACCGTTCCCTGCGCGGTCTGGCCCTTGGCAAACTGATGGCTCGGCTGCCGCAGATAATCGTCCAGCGACGGACGCCGGGGCTCGTACGCCAGATGCGCCGGACGGTTTCGGGGACTGGATGCAAAGAAACTGGGATGGTTCAGCGGAAAATGGCAGCTGGAACACTCCAGCATCGCTTCGGCATGCACATCCCAAGGCCGTGTCCGGCTCGCTTTGTCTGTCAGGTTGATGGCCGAGTCGAACATCCGCTGGCCGGAGAACACCTGCCCTTTGGTCGCCGTCGACCACTGGTGGAGCGACAGTTCCAGACGCACCGGTTCGGTGCCGCCGGGCACCAGTCCGTGGCACTGACCGCAGTGCCGGCTGTTCGGCGTCCGAATCCCCAACCGGTCGGCGGGCACGCTGCCGTCGCTGTGGAAAGCGTCGGCGACATACTCCCAAGCCTTTTCGGTCTTGCGGACCACGCCGGTACCGGCCAGCGTCGCCGTGGCAGCCCATTGAAACCGGCCGGATTCAAGTTCTGCGATGCGGCCCGCATTGTCGGGATGCGCGCTGTGGCACAGGAAGCAGTTTATTTCGGCTACGCCCGATTGCTGCCAGTCCCAGACCCGCGGTTGGCCGGTCGCCGGATCGGTCACCTGACGATCCGGGTCCGCCGCAGCCTTATCCGAATCCGCAGCTGAGCCCGCCGGTGCGGTGTTGGCATCGCGATGCCCGTACACCGCCGGACCGCCGCCGACCTGGCGCCAGCCCTGCCGCTGGACCCATTCCGCCACGCCCAAATCCAGGCGGCGATCGCCGGGCGGAGTCAGGTAGCGATAGGTCAGGGGGTTCCAACGCCCAAAGCTGCCGGGGCCGTAGTCCCAGGGACGCCGCTCTGCAGCGCTGCCCACCGGCGTGCACTCGTCGCAGCCCAACGAGACGTGGTAACTGTGCGCCGCGATGTACTGTGTATCGTGGCACTTGCCGCAACTCTGCATCGTCGACACGGGGCGTCCCGACTTGAGCACCGGCGTCCCCGCGCTGTCGACCAGGACCACGTCCGGGTGCAATGCCGCCGGCGAATCCGCGGCCCTGGCAGACAAGGCCGTTAGGACGAGCCCCCACGCGATGAACCCGAACCCCCGTTTCATCGGCTCTCTCCCTTCGTTCCGCGGACCAACTCCAAACGCCAGCGATCACCGCGAAAAGCCGGGTCGCCTTCGTAGCCTAAAGCCGGCCAGTCAAAGACTCCGTGCTCGCCGTGGCAGTCGGTGCACTGCAGCGCCTTTTCCGCCGGTTGGACCATGTGTGACAAGGGCCAGTACATCTCCGTCGCCACAAAGTCGTACTCGCCGCTGTACGGCAACCCGATCGCCTGCGATCCCAGCCGGCAAGCCTTGTCCCAGTCGAAGTCGGCCCAATAGCCGCCCGGCCCGGCCGTCTGCGGCGCCAACAGGTGCAGCAGTCGCTTGTCATAAATCTGCTTGCCGCGATGCACCTTGAACGGCCAGATCTTGGCCTCGGGATCGCCGGGGCCACCCAGCGGACGATTGATTTGCACGACTTGCGTGGGATCGATCTTGTCGCCAGTCAGATATCGGTAAGCTCGGCCGTTGTACCAGAAGTACTCGGGCCGGATGTTCTGGGCGTACTGGAAGCTGCCCTTGGCCTTGAGATAGACGTGAGGATCGTCCGGCCGGCCGTCTTGCCCAGCGGTCGACCAG
>CAYPGE010000514.1:0-5693 GCA_964409865.1 uncultured Pirellulaceae bacterium | reverse complement strand
CGCGACCATCGCCAGCGCGATCCCCGTGTTGCCGCTGGTCGGCTCGATAATGTGCGTGTCGGGCTTGATCAATCCGTCGCGCTCGCCCGCCTCGATCATCGACACGCCGATGCGGTCCTTGACGCTGTTCAACGGGTTAAAGAATTCGCACTTGGCGAACACCGTGGCGTGGTTCGGGGGAACCAGTCGGTTGATGCGAATCATCGGGGTGTCGCCGATCGACCTAGCTGCATTCTCGTAGGTTTTTCCGCGTGGCATGGCGTCCGATCTGTCCTGATGCGTTGGGTCTTTTGGAAAGAGGTGCAAGGTGACTCACTCGTGCGCCGGCCCTTCCAGGCAGACAGAGACGGCCTGGAAGGGCCGTCGCACGAAGCAAGGGCCGCCGCATTATAGTGCGTCGAGCAACCATTCGGGTAGCGCAACTTGATATAGAACAGGGCCTACGATCTTGGCGTTACGCAATGTGAGCAGCAGAAAACCGAAGAGGCTGACAGAAATATGGGGTGACAGAAAGATGAAGGCCGGACGGGAAATGATGTTCCTCCATTCATTTTTCTGTCACCCCATTTTTCTGTCAGCCAGCCTTTTTCTGCTTCCGGCTGTCGTGAACAGTCAGGCTTTACTTCTCAGACTCGAACGCCTAACGCCAGCCGAGATGGCTGGAAGCACTTTGCGACATGAGGTTTGGCCCAAAACAGGCGGACTGCGGCATCTTTCTGACATTGACCACCCTGCCACTTTTCCTAAAATGTGCCCTTTGCGCTCCCGGCCGCCAATTCCGCGCCAGAAATCGACCTTAAACACAATCTAGCGTTCGAGTTGCGATGTCACAGAAAGCATCTCTCCCGATAGATCGGGAGTCTCTAGGAATCCACGAAACCGCCCGGCGTGAGAAACTGCGCAAGATTGCGGATATGGGAATCGACCCTTGGGGCGGCCGATTCGATGGCCGGTCCTACATCGGCGATATCCGCGCGCGAGTGGATGAGATCAAACTGCAGAAAGCAAGCGGCGAGACGGTGGACTTGCCCAAGTTGGACGGGCCGGATCCCATCGACTTCCGGGCATGGCTCCAGCAGCAGGGCCCCGGCGAGTTGACCGGCCCGCAAGTCCGCGCAGCGGGGCGCGTGGTCCTGCAGCGCGACGCCGGCAAGCTTCGCTTTGTGGACATCCAGGATTGGACCGGCAAGATCCAGCTGTTCATCGGCAAGCAGCAGGTCGGGGACGAGGGATTCGTTCTGGCCGGCAATTTCGATCTAGGCGACCTGATCGGCGTCGACGGCCAACTGCGGCGGACCAAGACGGGCGAGCTAACGATCTTTGCCGAGAAACTGCACTTCCTCTGCAAATCGCTCGATCCGCCGCCGGAGAAGCACCATGGATTGCAGGACTCGGAGTTGCGGCAGCGGATGCGCTACCTGGATCTGACCTACACGGAAGGCGTCCTGCCGCGGTTCCTGAACCGCACCAAGATCGTCCACTCGATCCGCCAGACGTTGGCCCGCGAAGGGTTTTGCGAGATCGAGGGGCCGACGCTGCACACGATCGCCGGCGGCGCCGCGGCGCGCCCGTTTATCACTCATCACAACACGCTCGACATCCGGCTATTCCTGCGGATCGCCTTGGAATTGCACCTGAAACGCCTGCTGGTCGGCGGCATGGAGCGGGTCTACGAACTGGGCCGCGTGTACCGCAACGAAGGAATCAGCCAGAAGCACAACCCCGAATTCACCATGCTCGAAGTCTATCAGGCGTACGGCAACTACGAGACGATGATGGACTTGACCGAGAAGATCATCGTCGGCGCGATTCAGGCGATTGGCGCCCCGTATCGACTGCCATGGGGCGACAAGGAGATCGACTTCACGCCGCCCTTTGCGCGCAAGACTTACAACGAATTGTTCCAAGAGCACACGGGTGTGGTGCCGGAAGATGCGGCGGCGGTTGCCGCGCTGGCCAAATCGCTGGGCTTGGAGACCGCCAATCGGCATCCCGACGTGATCAAGAGCGAGGTCTTCGAGGCCCAGGTCGAGGATGCGCTGGCCGGTCCGGTGTTCGTGATCGACTATCCGGCCAGCATCTGCCCGCTGACGAAACGCAAACGCGACCGGCCCGAGATTGCCGAGCGGTTCGAGTTGTACGTTCACGGCATGGAGATCGCCAACGCCTACACGGAACTCAACGATCCAGACTTGCAGGAACAGTTGTTCAAGACGCAACTGGAAGGCATGCCCGAGGAAGAGTCGATGGCCAAGATGGACCACGATTTCATCCGGGCGTTGCGGCACGGCATGCCGCCGGCGGGCGGGCTGGGCGTGGGCATTGACCGGCTCGTGATGCTGCTGACGGATTCGCCCTCGATTCGGGACGTGATCCTGTTCCCGCTGCTGCGGCCGGAGAGCGCGGAAGCGTTACGGGGTGACGGCGGGAGTCCGGGTACAGAGAAGGGGTGAAAGACTAGGGTTTCAGGTTCCGAGCGAGCCGGCTGAGTTCAGGCAACCGCGCCAAAGGATTGGCCATGTACAAACTGCTTCTCTGCTGGAGGTATCTCCGCACGCGTTACATCGCGTTGGCCTCGATCATCAGCGTCACGCTGGGGGTGGCGACGTTGATTGTCGTCAACAGCGTGATGGAAGGCTTTTCGCAGGAGATGTACCAGCGGCTGCACGCGATCCTGTCCGATCTGGTCTTTGAAAGCCACAGTCTGGGCGGCTTGCCAGATCCGAAGTGGCATGAGGAAGAGATCCGCAAGGAACTGGGCGACCAGGTCGTAGGGATGACGGCGACCGTGCAGGTGCCGGCCATGCTCAGCTTCAACGTCCGCGGCCAGTGGATCACGCGGCAGGTGAACCTGATTGGCATCGACGAAAGCACGTACGCCGAGGTCGGCGATTTCAGCCAGTACTTGCTGCACCCCGAAAACCGGGCGAAACTGAGCTTCTTGCTGCGAGAACAAGGTTACGACCAGCGGCTTTCCGAGGCAGGTTGGCAGTATCGGCGGACGCGCGTCGCCTACGAACGGGCGGTTCAGGAGCAGATGCGGCAAATCGAAGCAGCCCGGCGCCGGACGCAGGCCCGGTCCGGGGCGGAGGCGGCTTCCGGTCCCCCAGAACCTCCCGCGGACCCCTACGGCGGCGTCCCCAGCGATCCTTATGCGGCGACGGCCGGAACCGACAAGGAGGTTCAGGTCTTTGACGAAGCCAAGGAGCAGCATATGGGCGTGATCCTGGGCTTGATGGTCGCCAGCGTGCGGCATCGGGATGCGGACAACGTCGTCCGCGATTACTTCCTGTGCCGCCCCGGAGACGACGTCAACCTGACGTTTCCCACGGCGCCTCCGTCCGGCGAAGCCCCCACGGCGCAGAGCGCGAAGTTCACGGTGGTCGACCTGTATGAAAGCAAGATGAGCGAGTACGACAGCAGCCTGGCCTTTGTGCCGCTGGGCGAACTGCAGCGATTGCGGGGCATGATCGACCCGCAGAGCCGCGTCACCAGCGTGACTTCGCTTCAAATCCGCCTGCGTCCCGGCAGCGACTTGAATGCCGCCCGCGACAAGCTGATCCGCCGATTCCCAGCGGACCAGTACGCCTACCGAATTCAGACCTGGAAGGACCTGCAAGGACCGTTGCTGTCGGCGGTCCAGATGGAAACAACGATCCTGAACATCCTGCTGTTCTTGATCATCGCGGTGGCGGGCTTCGGCATCCTGGCGACGTTCTTTATGATCGTCGTCGAGAAGACTCGCGACGTGGGAATTATGAAGGCGCTGGGGGCGCCAAGCGGCGGGGTGATGAGCATTTTCCTGAGCTACGGTTTTTCGTTGGGCTCCGTGGGTTCCGGCGTAGGGATGGTCCTGGGGCTGCTGTTTGTGATCTATATCAACGAAATCGCCGCCGGTTTGGAGCGGCTGACGGGCCGGGAAGTCTTCGATCCGACGATCTATTACTTCCAGGAGATCCCCACGAGGATCGAGCCGCTGACCGTAGGGCTGGTGGTGGCCGGGGCCGTCGCCATCGCCGTGTTGGCCAGCGTGCTGCCGGCGTTGCGAGCCGCGCGGTTGCACCCCGTCGAGGCGCTGCGGTACGAGTGACGAAGCACCAACGCAATGATGTGGCACGGCCTACCTGTTGGCCGTGCCGCGGGTGACGCGGCGGGACGAATGACGACGTATCAACGCAAGGGCAGGAATCCATGAATCCAGTCACGTACGCTCCGACCGTTCCCCACCTGCGAACGGCGCACCGGCCGGGTGCTCTGTTGGACAGCTTTCAAGACCTGGACCGTGCTGCAGGGCCCGCCACGATCCCGATGGCTGGAGCCTCCTGCGACCGGCACCCCGATCTCTTGTTGTGCGCCAAGAAGGTGTTCAAGAGCTACCGCAAGGGCAAGCACATCATCCCGGTCCTGCGGGGCGTCGATTTTTCGGTTCGGCCGGGCGAATTCGTGGCGGTCGTGGGCCAAAGCGGCTCGGGAAAAAGCACCCTGCTGCATTTGCTGGGCACCCTGGATGCCCCCGATGCCGGCGAGATCCATTTCGAGGGCAATCGCATCGACAACCTGCCGTCCCAGGCTCGCGATGTGCTGCGGAACCGGTACTTTGGCATGATTTTCCAGTTCTATCACCTGCTGCCGGAACTGACCACGCTGGAAAACGTGCTGGCTCCGAAGATGATCGGCCAAGGCGTGTTCCGCTACTGGTTCAACAAGCGGCAGCACGTCGAAGAAGCGCGGCACCTGCTGGACATGGTCGGTCTGGAACACCGCCTCACACACAAGCCCAAGGAGCTGTCCGGGGGCGAAATGCAGCGGGCGGCGATTGCCCGGGCGCTGGTCGCCGCCCCCCAATTGCTGCTGGCGGACGAGCCCACCGGAAACCTCGACCGGCAGACCGGCCAGGAGATCATGGATCTGCTACGATCCTTGAACCGGCGGCAGAATCTCACTATAGTCATGGTTACGCACGACCAGACAATCGCCGCCTTGGCCGACCGCACGGTGCGCTTGGTCGAGGGGTTGGTGGAACGCGTGGCGTAACCGGACGCGAGGTTTCCATGAGTTTGAAGATCTACATCAACGGAAAACTGTACGACAAGGAAGACGCCAAGGTCAGCGTTTACGACCACGGACTGCTTTACGGGGACGGGGTCTTCGAAGGCCTGCGCGTCTACCGCGGCAAGGTGTTCCGCCTGTCCGAGCACCTGGAGCGATTGTGGAACTCGGCGAAAGCCATCTGGCTGGAAATCCCCATGACGCCGGACGAACTGGCACAGGCCGTGAACGAGACCGTGAAAGTCAACGGGATCGAGGACGGCTATGTACGGCTGGTCATCACGCGCGGGGTCGGCACGCTGGGTCTGGACCCGAACAAGTGCAGCGAACCGCAGGTGATCATCATCGCCGACACCATCACGCTGTACCCGCGCGAGTACTACGAAAAAGGGCTGCACATCGTGACCGTCAGCACGATGCGCAATCACCCGGCGGCCCTCAGCCCGCGGATCAAGTCGTTGAACTATCTGAACAACATTCTGGCCAAGATCGAAGGCATGCAGGCCGGCTGCGTCGAGGCCTTGATGCTGAACCAGAAAGGCGAAGTCTCGGAGTGTACCGGCGACAACATCTTCCTGGTGCGGAAAGGCGAATTGCTGACGCCGTCCGTCGAAGCGGGCATCCTGGAGGGCATCACCCGCTCC
>CAYPGE010000513.1:0-5712 GCA_964409865.1 uncultured Pirellulaceae bacterium | reverse complement strand
GAGACCCGCGCACAACGTGGTCGCGGTGTGTGCGGGGTCGGGAGACCCGCGCACAACGTGGTCGCGGTGTGTGCGGGGTCGGGAGACCCGCGCACAGCGTGGTCGCGGTGTGTGCGGGGTCGGGAGACCCGCGCACAGCGTGAAGAACCCGCTGCGTCCGAATTGCTGCGAAAGGTCGTCGCCCCTTGACAGCGGCCGATCGAATGTCTACTGTATTAGATAGATAGAACAGGAGACGTGGTTCATGTTCTTGCACATCGATCCCAGCAACGGCTTGGCGATCTACGATCAAATCGTACGGCAGATCAAGTTCGCAGTGGCCGGCGGAGGGCTGCCGCCGGGCGAGATGGCGCCCTCGGTCCGGGAACTGGCTCGCGAACTGGCGGTCAACCCCAACACGGTCGCCCGCGCGTACAACCAGTTGCAGGCCGAGGGCGTGCTGACCAGTGTCCGCGGGATGGGGCTGGCCGTCGCCCCCGGCGCCGACAAGCGTTGCCGAAACGATCGCGTGAGATTAGTGCAAGCCCGGCTGGACGAGGTGTTGTTCGAGGCCCGGCAAAGCGGACTGGGTGCCGCCGAAATCCGGCAAATGATCGACGAGGCGCTGGTGTCGCTCGACAAGAGGGTCGCGGCGCGCAAGAAGTGATTTCGAGGGGCGGAATCCATTCCGCCCGAGCGGACTGAAGTCCGCTCTACGGCTACTTAATCCCTGCTCTCGAGAAATGAGGTGCTGTATGACGGCGACCGAGGACACGCCCGTGATTCGGTTACAGCAGGTGACCAAGCGATTTGGCCGGGAAATCGCGTTGGACCAGGTGTCCCTGGAGGTTTCGCGGGGGACGGTCTTTGCCTTGCTGGGCGAAAACGGTGCCGGCAAGACGACGATGATCCGCGTGCTGCTGGGGCTGACCGACGCGGACGCCGGGCGGGCCGAGGTGCTGGGGCTGGACAGCCGCCGCCAGGGGCTGCAGATCCGGCAACGCGTGGGCTACGTAGCCGAGCGGCCGACCCTCTACGACTGGATGACCGTGGACGAGGTGGGCTGGTTTGCGGCGGGCTTCTTCAGCGACGGATTTCTGCCGCGGTATCGGCAGCTGGCGGCCCAGTTCAAGCTGCCCGCATCCAAGAAAATCAAAGATCTGTCCAAGGGGATGCGGGCCAAGGTGGCGTTGGCCCTGGCGCTGGGGCACGACCCGGAACTGCTGGTGTTGGACGAGCCCACGTCCGGCCTGGACGCGCTGGTGCGGCGCGAGTTCCTGGAGAGCATGGTGGAACGCGCGGCGGGCGGCAAGACCGTGTTCCTGTCCAGCCACCAGATCCACGAGGTCGAGCGGGTGGCGGACGTGGTGGCCATCCTGCGGCACGGCAAGCTGCTGTTGGTCGAGCGATTGGACCAGCTGAAGGGCGAAATCCAGGAACTGACCGTGACGCTGGCCGAAGGAGCCGCGCAGCCGCCGGAGGTCGCCGGTGAAATCCTGCGGCAAGCCCGCCGCGCACGGCAATGGCAACTGCTGGTGCGTCGCGGCGAGCCGGCCGACATCGCCGCGGTGCAGAATCACGAGTCGGTCGCCGAGGTCGAGGTCCGCACGCCCAACCTGGAAGAGATCTTCGCGGCGTACATGCAGATCAGCCCAGGAGAAGCGGCGGAGGCGGAAGAGGATGCAGAAACCGTCGGGGCAAAGGAATGAAGGGCAAAGGAATGAAATCATCGAGAATTCCTTTGCCCAACATTCCCTTGCCCTGGGAGTCCGTTGCTTTTCGGAGCAAAGATCATGTTGACTGACACCATGTTCTGGCGCTTGGTCTGGAAGGAGTACCGCGTGCAGCGCAAGCTGTGGCTGGCGGTGCTGGTGCTCACGCCGGTGATCCAGTTGTGCTTGCTGCTGCTTTCCCCTTTCTCTGGTGCCCCTGCCGGCGGTTTGTTCGTGGGCATCGCCCTGGCGGCGACGGCGGTCTACATGCTGGGGTGCGGAGCGACGCTGTTCGCCACCGAACGCGAGCTGGAGACGTTCGATTTCCAACGTTCGTTGCCCGTCGACGCGTGGCGGGTCTTCACGGCCAAGACCGGCTGGGCGTTGGCCAGCGGTTGTGCCTTGGCAGCCGTGTTGTGGAGCGCGACGTTCGTGATGTTCGTCCGCCAATGGCTGCCGAATCTGGAGCAGTACGTGTTGATCGGTCTGGTGGCGACCGCCGAGGTGTTTGCCTGGGGAGTCTGCTTTTCGCTATTGTTGCGGCGGCCGTTGTGGGCTGCCTTCCTGGGTGTCCTCGTGCCGTCGGCGATCATCGGCAACCTGTTGCCGAGTGCGACGGCGATCAACTGGACGTGGGGATTATTTGAGTACCACCGCCACTACTTGGTGCCCCGCGCGGCGCTGGCCGGCGTCGTGTTCCTTGCGGACGTGTGGCTGGCGCGGCTCTGGTTTGCCGGCCGGCTCGAAAACCTGTGCTGGCCGGCGCGGGGGCGCGACTCCGCCGATCGGTCATACCCGGACGCCGTGGCCGATCAACCGCTGCCGGCCTTCGAGGGCGGTCGCCGGGCCGGCTGGTCGCGGCTTTTCTGGCTGGTCGCGCGGCGGACTTGGTGGATCGCGACGTGCCTGGCTTTCGTCTACGTCGCCGTCTTCTGTCTCGCGCAACGCGAAGACGGCGACCGTTGGAACGTACATCCGCCTTACTTGGCCTTCCCGACGCTGTTGGCCGCTTTCGTGTTCGGCCTGTGCGCTTTTGGGCTGGATCAGGCCCGCGGCCAGTTTCGCTGGTATGCCGAGCGCGGAATTTCGCCGCGTCGCGTGTGGTTGGTGGAGCAACTGGTGTGGCTGCCCTTGGTGGTTCTGGCCGGCGCCGGCGTGTCGCTGTTCGGCAACGACCCGACCGCTTCACCGCGGCCCGATTTCGAGTGGGCGGCGCTGATGAGCATCTGCTTTTGGATTCCGCTGACTTGGTACGCATTGGCGCAGTTCTGCGCGATGTTCGTCCGCAGCTCGCTGGTCGCCGCCGTCGGGACCGTCGCTGTGGCGGTGTTGGCGACAACGTGGAACGTACTCATGGTGGCGGGCGACGTGCCTTTGGCGTGGTCCGTCGCGCCGATTCCGCTGATCTTGCTCTTGGCGACGTGGCTGCACGCCCCGGACTGGATTGAAGAACGCTGGAATCGTCGCGTGGCATTTCGGATGATGTTGGTCCTGGGCGTGCCGGCCCTGCTGCTGGCGATTGCCGTGCCCTTGCGTCGGGTGTATCAGATCCCGCTGGTGGACCCCGGTTTCTCGGTGGTCGAATTCACTCGTCCCTTGACCGCCGCCGAGCAGGAGACGCTGGATCTGTATGCGAAGGCCTGGCACGCGCATTTGGACGGGGGGCCCGTGCCGGTGCAGCTCATGCGACAGGGACAAGGGATGTGGAGACCAACGGCGGACGAGCGGCGCACGTCGCGACGCCAACAGCTCGATGCCCAACAAGCGGCGCTGACGCTGCTCCGACAAGCTCACGGCCGCCCGGCGGTGCCGTTGACGCTCCTCAAACAGAGACTTGCCGCCGACCAAATCTCCGTCAACTCGTCTTTTGTCCGTGGGTTCGTCAACTTACTGCTGCTGCAGGCCGAGGAACTCCAGGACTCGAACGACTTGGACGGCTCATGGCAGCATTACGAGATGGCGCTGGAAGTGCTGCGGCGGTTCCGTTTGCGGGCGTCGGCACAGGACATTCGAGAAGCTGATTGGGGCGAAGCCGACGTGCTTCAACAGTTGGCCCGCTGGGCCGCAGACCCGCAGCAGACGCGGCAGTGGATCAAAGTTGCTCTGACCACGCTGGAGGCCGACGAGCGGCGTGGCCTGACCGGCGACTCGGCAGCCAAGCGGTACCATGTGGCTCTGTTGTCGGTCTTCCGCGGGGAGACATCGGAACTGGATGACGACGATTGGTGGCTGCACGAGTTACGTCCGTATGCCGGGCGCCGCTGGTGGTGGCCCAACTGGGAACGTTGCCGGCTGGAGCGGCTTCTCAATCACGCGACGCAAACGAGTTTGGCCGCGCAAGCGCAGCAGGCCGCCAAGTTGGCGTCGGGGGCGGCCGTGTCCCACCTGGACGGATTCTACCTCCTCGCCGGCGTGAACGGCTGGTCGGAAACCACTTGGTTCCCGCCTTTCACCAATCACGTTTTCGTAGGTTACATGGAGGACTCTTTGCTGCAACGCACGGTCAACTATCGCAGTACCCGCGTCCTGATCGCCTTAGTTGATTGGCGGCGCGAACACGGCGCGCTGCCGGACTCCTTGGACGCGCTCGTGGGTCCGTATTTCAGCCGTTTGCCCGTGGATCCGATCACGGGCCAGCCGTTCCTGTACTTCCCTCAAGGAATTTCGGAAGAAATCGGCCCTCCGAGGTTTGCGGGTTTTTTTGCCGACGAATCCGAACTTCCCGTGTTGTTGCCTCCGGGGCGGCCGTTCCTGTGGTGCGCCGGCGTGAACTGGACCGTGACGCTATGCCGAACCGGAGCCGATCAGTGGGAATTCCGCAATAACTTCGATGAAGTCGTCACACAAGCCGAGGGGCTGGCCTTGGGCCGACTGATGCCCGTGCCGCTTCCGGGAGAGGAATGAGAACTTGAAGCGCATCTTGGTACCGACCGGCACGAAGTTCGGGCGACGCGGCCAAGCTGACCAAATTCGCCCACGCGAAGCTGACCAGCGGTTGTCAAACGGCGGCGATTAGGTAGACTTTGCCGCCAGTTGGACCGGATGCCTGCTCGGGCGTGCCGGTGAGACATTTCGTTGGATGGATCGTTGTCCGAAATGGGACGCACGTTGCACGGAGCCCAGATTCGGGACGAGCAATTGACTGGAAGGAGAACGGATTGATGGTACGGTTGGCGATGGCAGTGTTGTTGGTGGTGCTGTGTGTTTCGAGCGCGGATGCGTGGCCGCGGAGGTCGAGGACAAGCCGAACGTCCAGTCCGGCAACGGTTTATGCAGGCGGTCCCCAGGCGGTCGCGGAAGCTAAAGCGGCACGATCGGCGGCCCAGCGGATCAAAGGACATCTCGGCGGCGGCTTCGGGGGAGCAAATGCGGAAGGAGTCGGCTTCAGCACCTACTCTGCGCAGCACGCCTTGAACAGCTGCTGTTTCACCGGACAACGCCCCGTCGCCGGCTCGAGCGTCGCGCGCGGCTCGGACGGCTGGTATGCCGTGAAGATCTACTATTGAGCCCCCGAGCCGATTTCGTCCCGCCCCCCCAACCCGCGTAGGCCTGATCCGATCGCTCCTACGTCAGAATCCCGTCCCAACCTTTGCGGTAGGGACGGCGGATGAACTGGTCGGCCTCCGGCGCATTGCGGGCGCGGAGGTTGACGTGGTCCCAGTCAAGCTTTTTGCCGGTCCGGTAGGCGACGTTGCCCAGGTGGTTCGACTCGGTGACCCAGCCGGAATAGAGGAAGTTCGAGCCGGGCGCGGGACCCTCGCCTTTGCACGCCTGGATCCATTCGATGTAGTGGCCGGGCGAACGCGGGAGTGTCTCCGGCGGCGTCGGGTAATCCTTGAACTTCTCTTCGGGCAGCAGCAGGGGCCCGCCGCGCCCACCGCTGTACAACATGCCCTCGTCGCCGATAAACAGCTGGCCGCGCTCGCTCATCTTGCTGGCGTCAAACTGCGGCGGCCGGCCTACGCCCTGGTACCAGACGAGCTTCAGCGGCGGGGCCGAGCCGCGGGCCGCGAACTGGTAC
>CAYPGE010000512.1:0-5721 GCA_964409865.1 uncultured Pirellulaceae bacterium | reverse complement strand
CCCCGAGAGAACCTGACGCGGGCCGCGCAGTGGATTGTGCGTA
Organism: uncultured Pirellulaceae bacterium; assembly: GCA_964409865.1. Taxonomy (GTDB): domain Bacteria; phylum Planctomycetota; class Planctomycetia; order Pirellulales; family Pirellulaceae; genus Anammoximicrobium. Next base: position 5,678 of record CAYPGE010000512.1, on the reverse strand, counting down.
CCTTGGAACAACTCGATATTGAGCAGATCAAGAACCAATACGCCTTCGCAAGCCATGCAGCCGATGCGTTGGCGTTGTGGCGCAAGACGACGCCGGCGGAATTCATGAAGCCACGACTGCGGAAACAACAAGAACAAAGCCAAGCGAGCACTGACAGCGAATGATCCAGCAACGTTCACCGAGTTTACCTGTGAGGAGTCACCTCCCATGTTAGCCAACACGATCCGAAAACTTTGGAACGACGAGGGCGGCTTCGTTGTGTCGGCCGACCTGATTCTGATCAGCACCATCCTGGTAATCGGCGTCCTGGTGGGTTTGGTTACCCTTCGAGACCAGGTCGTTCAGGAGTTCGGCGACTTGGCCACGGCGGTCGGCAATTTGAACCAAAGCTACTCCTTTGCCGGCAGCACGGTGACATTCACCGACCGCAAGGGCACATCCGACACCGGCGACGACGAGGACTTAACGTTCACCGTCGCCGGAAGCAGTTTCGCTGACAAAACGGACCTCGGCGAGACCGGCACCGACGAAGGCAGCAACACCGATCCGCCCAACGCCGCCCCGGCGGGCATCGACTTGTCAGTCCTTGTTACGGCGGGAGAGGGTTAGCGAACTGGGCGTTCGTTTCGCCGTTCGGACGGCGACGGCATTCCGCGACGACAGGAGAAATCGACTCATGTTACCTCTGCTTTTTCGATGGCCGCGATCGTTCACGAAACTCCCCGCAGCTTTCTGGCGCGACCAGGCCGGCGAGGCTTCAACGCTGTCCTTGGTCTTGATCGCCACGGTCCTCGCTTTAGGGGCCACCGTGGGACTCGTCACGTTCCGCAATCAGGTCGTCCAGGAGCTGGGCGATGTGGCCGTGTCTCTGGAACTTCTCGATCAGTCATTTGACGCGGGCCCCTACGGTTCCTACACAGACACGCCTCCGGCCTGGGCGACCGACACTCAAAACCAGCCCCCCGACTCAATCGGTTTTCCCTGAGACGGTCTAGCTTTCCGATGCTAAGACTGCGCACGCCGCTTCGCTGGGGTCACCGAAGCGGCGTGCGTTTTTCGTTTCTTGAGCGTGACAGCCTAACCGTCGCGTCCGGTATCGACAGGGTTCTTCAGCGTGGTACACTCGTCTCACGTCTCGAATTGGGAGGAGATCAGGGCAGCGATGGGTCAGAGAAGGAAAATCAGGACCGTACGGTCGGGCCGCGACGTGGGACCACAACACGGGCGTAAGTCGATGCTCGTCCAGCGGCCGCTGGCGATTGATCCTGCAGGCCCGCTGCCTGGCGTGGTCGTCGGAACGTCGACGTTGCATCCCCTCTTGTACCGGAAGCGTGTCGAACGCTGCGATTGTGCCAAGCCAGGCGACTTGGTCGCGATCTACGGGCCCGGCGACATCCTGACCGGGTACGGTCTGTACAATGCGCGAAGCGAGATCGCCGTCCGCGTCCTGTTTCCGGGCATCGAATTGCCGACGGAGGAATGCTGGCGGCAGAAGCTCGCCGCCTCCGTGTCACTGCGGCGCGACTTGCTGAAGTTGGACGAGACGACGGACGCCTACCGCGTGGTCCACGCCGAAGCGGACGGACTGTCTGGGTTGGTTGTCGACCGGTACGGAGACGTGCTGTCGGCCGAGGTGTTCAGCCTGGGGATGTATCAACGGGCCGAAGCGATCTTGGCTCTGCTGGCACCGCTGTGCGGGACGCGACACATGGTGGTGCGGACCAGTCCACAGTTCCTCAGCCAGGAAGGCTACGACCCACCCCCGTTCGCGTCGCCGGACTTGCCGGAACAGGTCACCGTCCAGGAATACGGGACGCGATTTCGAGTGCGATTTGCCGGCGGCCACAAGACCGGCTTCTTCTGCGACCAGCGCGAGAATCGCCGGCGACTTGCCGGCTTTTGCGCCGGCCGCACCGTGCTGGATCTCTGCTGCTACACCGGCGGTTTTGCCGTCCAGGCAAAGAAACTGGGCAACGCTGCAGAGGTCACGGGAGTGGACCTGGACGCAGAGCCATTGCGACTGGCCCGTGAAAACGCCAATCTGAACCAGGTCCGTGTGCGTTTCGTGCAGAGCGACGTCTTTCTGTACATGCGGGAGATGTTGCAGCAAGGTCGGCAATACGATGTGGTCGTACTTGACCCGCCGAAACTGATCCGCAACCGTGCCGAACTTGAGGAAGGGACACGGAAGCATTTCGATCTGAATCGCTTGGCGATGCGGCTGGTCAGCCCTGGCGGGTTGTTGTTGAGTTGCTGTTGCTCCGGCTTGCTGCAGGAAGCGGATTTCGTCCGCTTGCTGTGCTCGGCGTCATACCAGGCCGGGCCCGTCACGGAGGCAGCGAGCGAGGAACGCTCCGCACGACACGCAGCGCGGCCCATGCAGATCTTGGCCCGCACCGGCGCCGCCGCCGACCATCCTGTTGCCGCCGGCGTTCCGGAAACCGAGTACCTGAAAGCCGTTTGGATGCGGCTGGGCTGAAGGGCCCGGTCGAAGACGCTGCCGGCCGAGTTCGGCTGCCGGTCCGATGTCTCTTGGCTCGCGCGCAAGAAACCGCTCAGTCCACCAACCCGTGCAATTGCAGCAGCGCCACGTCGCCAAGGATACTGGCCGTGGGACGGTCCGCGATGATCCTCCCCTGGTCCAGCAGGATCACGCGGCCGCACAGGCGTTGGATCATCGGCAGGTCGTGCGTCGCTAGCAGCATGGCTTCCGGGCGTCCGTCCAGGGTCTCAATCAGCCGGCGGCGAGAACGATGGTCGAGGTTGGCGCCGGGTTCGTCCAGCAACAGCAGTTGGACCTGCATCGACAGCACGGTGGCCAGCGCCGCAGCCCGCTTCTGACCGCCTGACATGTGGTGAGCGGATCGTTCTTCGAGACCGGACAGCCCCACCTGGGCAATCGCTGCGGCAGCTCGTTGCCGGGCTTCTTCTTCGCCGCAGCCCTGGTTCAACGGCCCGAATGCTACGTCGTCCAGCAGCGTCGGCATGAACAGGTGATCCTCGGCGTCCTGGAAGATCATCCCGCAGCGGCTCCGCGCGGCCTGTTCTGTCTGCTTGCTGACCGCGATCCCGTCAACGACGATCCGGCCGCTGAATCGCACGGCGTTCATGATGGCCAGCATCAGCGTGGTTTTGCCCGCGCCGTTGGGTCCAATCAGCCCAACTCGCTCGGCCGGGCTGACGGCCAGCGATACGCCGCGCAGGGCATCAACGCCGTCGGCATAGTGCACGTGCAGGCCGTCGATCTGAAGCAGCACCGGAATGTCCGTCATGTCAAAACCACTTTGGATAGCCCCAGCGGCAGGCCGCTAGGTACAAGGCCACTACGAGAAGGAAAACCACGTCGGTGGAAGTGAATCGCAGCTGGCACAGACTGTGCGGCTCGCCGCGGTAGCCGCGGGTGGCCATGGCCAAGTGGATGCGCTGCGAGCGGTCGAGAGTCCGGATGAACAGCGTGCCGATCACGCCGCCCGCCGCTGCCAGCCGGCGTCCCACCGGTGCCAAGGCGGCGCCGCGGAAGTCCCGCGCCCGGCGGACCCGCATCGCCTCGTCGATCAGCACGAACAAATAGCGGTACAGAAACCCCAACTGCATGACGACCACCTGCGGCAGGCCCAACCGCCGCAGCGCCTCCAACAGCAGGGCGAAACGCGTGCTGCACATCAGCGCCGTCAGCGCCATGACTCCCAAGGCGAACTTGATGCTGATGTCGGCTGCCGTCAGCCAACCGCCGCTGACGGTGTAGTGCCAGGGACCGAAGGCGACTGCCTGCGGGGTTCGGTCGTAAAAGGGGCTCATCAGCACCAGCATGAGAATGAACGGGCTCAGGATCAAGACGCGGCGCACGGCGAACCAGACCGGCACGCCGGCGAACCAGAGCAACGCCAGCGGCAGCACCGCCAACGGCGCCAGGTCCGTCACGGTGTAGCGGTCGAAGCTGATCAGCACCACGGTATAGCTCAGCACGGCCAGCAACTTCGCCCGCGCGTCGAGGCGATGGATGGGGGAGTGGCGCATCGCGAAGCGGTCGATGAAGTGGTGATGCATGGGGTAAGAACCTGCGGAGGATCAACGGCGAAAACAGCGACCGGCGATATCAGGCACGCGCCGTACTGCGCATCACGCGAGCCGCCCCGTACACGAGGCTCAGCGTCACCACGGTGCCCAGGATGCCGGCCAGCGAACTCCATCCGTCGGGCTGGGGCCACCCGGATGCCGATTCGGCCGTCCCCTCGCCGGGCGCCTGGCCGAGCGGCGTTTCGCGCCGGGTGTAGTCGGTCAGCGGCGACCACTTGCTTTGCCAGCGGTCCACGGCGGCCACCGCGGGCGACCGGTTCTCGACCGCCTGCCCGGTCGTCCCGTAGCCGTGCCCGCGATAGCTCCACTCCAGGCCATCGGGCAAGCTGGAGGCGAACCAGCTGATGACGCCGGAGAGCAGCAGGGCGGTGACCAGCAACGAGACGAGCACGGCGCCGAAGCCGGGCCGGCGAACGGATGCCGGCAGACCGGACGGATCGAGGCCCATCAATTCCGGCCGGACACGTCGCAGGTAGGCAATGACGGCAAAGGTCAGGCCGCCTTCGCACAGGCCGATGATCAGGTGCACACCGATCATCACGCCCAGGAAGTGGCTCAATGGCACTTGTAGCACGCCGCTGACGGCCGCCTGGACCGGCACCAGCGCCGCGCCCGCGGTCACACCCGCGACGCAGGCCAGCCAGGCGGCCAGGTACTGCCGCCACGCCGCCGCCCTGGACGGCGGGCCGAGCAGCAGGCGGTAGAACCACCAGCCGATCAGGCTGGGTACCACGCCCATGTTGATGATGTTGCAGCCCAAGGCCAGCAGCCCGCCGTCCTGGAACAGCAGGCACTGGACGATCAGGATCGCCGTCATCGTCACGATGGCAGCAGCGGGCCCCATCAGGATCGCCAGCAGCACGCCGCCCCCCAAGTGGCCGCTCGTGCCGGGCATGCCGGGCAGCGAAAAATTAACCATCTGGGCAGCAAACACAAACGCCCCCATCACGCCCATCAGCGGCAATCGGTCGTCCGTCGCGAGCCGCCGAGCGCGCAGCGCCGCAATCGCTACCGCCGCCACGGCGATGACCAGCGTCAAGCCGGCGATCGGCACGCTCAGCAACTCGTTGGCCATGTGCATCCCCAGCAACGGCGAGATCATGATCACCCTCGCTTCCTATCTCGGTTCGTAACGCAGATCCACAGCCGATTCGTCTTCAGAAGCCCGGATTGTTCGAAAAACCGCGATTCTGGCAGGGCTGCTTCAGGCTCGGTAATGACCGCCAGCATTCCCCATTCCGGAGTGTCAACATCCAATGTACGATCTTACGCTGTTCGCCGCAACGACGCCCAACGCCGCCCGCGACGGCAACCCGGCGAGGGTGTCTTGACCCCTGGGGGGGCGAGCGGTCACAGTGGTGGTGAACAGATCACGACGACGTTGTCCCGCGCGCAGGGCGCGACATCCTTTTCACCAGAGGGCGCTGCCATGTCCCAAGTCGTACGCTTTTCGGTTTCGGTGGAAGAAGATCTGCTGCAGAAGTTCGACCGGTTCTGCCGCCAGGAGCAATTGGCGACCCGCAGCGAAGCGGTGCGCCAGTAGATTCACGACCGGCTGACGACCCAGGTCTGGGAACGCGGCACGCACGAGGTGGCCGGCA
>CAYPGE010000511.1:0-5850 GCA_964409865.1 uncultured Pirellulaceae bacterium | reverse complement strand
GACTACGCCGCCGAACTGTCGCCGGGGCCGCTGGACATCGGCTTCGATTACCACTGTTCCGCACCGACTACGCCGCCGAACTGTCGCCGGGGCCGCTGGACATCGGCTTCGATTACCACTTCGCGGTGCCCGCCAATCACGGCGACCTCACCGGCGTGTTCGTCGAGAACCGCTTCGTGTACGGACTGCGCAGCGGCAAGATTCCCGACGGCCTGAAGCTGCCCGGCCCGGATGCGGACGATCCGAACTTTCAGACGACGTACACCGCGGAAGATATGGAGAACGCGCGGGCCAAGATTCTCGATCTGGACGCGCCGCGGCGGAAGAACGAGCGGGTAATGGCCACGCTGACGGACAAGGCGCTGGATTGGCTGGCGCAGCAGCCCAAGGACCAGCCGTTCTTCCTGTACTTCACTCCCGTCGCCGTCCACAACCCGGTCACTCCCGACAAGGACCTCGCCGGCCAGAGCGGCGCCGGTTTGTACGGCGACTGGATTGGCGAACTGGACCGCAGCGTGGGACGCATCCTCGATGCGCTCGACCAGCAGGGCGTGGCGCAACAGACGCTGGTCATTTTCACCAGCGACAACGGCGGCGTATTCCGGCCGGAGAACACCACCAGCTTGCAGACGAAGGCTTTTCAAGCGGGCCTGCGCGTCAACGGCAGCCTGCGGGGCGGCAAGCATTCGGTGTGGGAGGGCGGCTTCAAGGTTCCGTTTCTGGTGCGCTGGCCGGGGCGAGTTCCGGCCGGCACGACGTGCCGCGACATGGTCAGCCTGGCGGACTTGCTGGCGACGATCGCCGCGGTCGTCGGCGAGAACCTTCCGGCTCCGGATAAAGCTGGCGAGGACAGCCACAATATCTTGCCGGCGATACTCGGCCAGGCCGGCACAGCGCCCGCCCGCAGCGACCTGATCGTCCACAGCGCCGACGGCGTCTTCGCCCTCCGGCAAGGACCCTGGAAGTGGATCGAGGGCGTCCCGGTTGACGACATCAAGCCGGGAGTCCGCAAGGTCCGTGCCGCGGAGTTCCGCGCTCAACTGTACAACCTGCAGGACGATCCCGCCGAGACTCGCGACGTGAGCGCCGAACATCCCGAAGTGGCGCAGAAACTGGCAGCGCTGCTGGACCGTTACCGGGACGGCGGTTACAGCCGGGAACTTCCCCCGGTGACATCGCGGCCAAAGGTTCAAGCCGTGGAATTGCCCCCGCTGGACGGAGCGGTCGTGATCCAGGAACCGCTGAACGCCATGCCTGAAAAGCCGTGGGCCGCCCTGCGCGGCACCTGGACGGTGCGGGACGAAGCCGTCTGGGGCGCGCAGGACAGGGGCGACCAGCAACCCGCCACGCTCCGCCGCGGGCTACCGATCACCGATGGCACGCTGCAATACGAGATCAACTTTGGCGATGCCGGCCGCCACTCGCTGCGCATCCACACGGCGGGCAACCGGCATTCGTTCCGCATCGTCATCTCGCCGTCTCAGATCGAGATCGCGAAGAACCCGAGCGCCGGAGAAGGCCAGGATCAGGTGATCCCGTTGGCCCGCGAACGCCTCCAACTGAAGCGAGGCCAATGGCACACGCTGCGCCTCTCATTCAAGGGCACGGAAGCCGTCGCGCAGATCGCCGGCGTCACGGCCAGAGCCGCGCATCCCATCCTCGGCGAGCCCAAAGAGCTGATGAACCTGCTGGTGTTCGAGGGCGATGCCGGTTTTCGGAAGCTGATCGTGGTGCGGTAAGACAGTCGCGGCCAAGCACCGGCAGCGCCCCTGTACGGAACCCAGTTTCACCCCGATGCGTACGACGAGCAGCATCCAGACGGCAAGAAGATGCTGGAGAACTTCTTCCGGATCGCGGGCATTCGGTTGCCTAGCGAGAACACCAACTAGACTGTCTCATTCGAGGATTTCGAACTCGTCGAGCAACATTCGTTCAGCCGCTGCGCCCTCGAAAATCAGCTTGAAGTTGTCCAAGACGTCGCCTTCCACGCTGGGCCCGTCCATGCCCCAGCCGGTGCGGGCCTCGATCGCGCGGAACCGGACGTCGTGCCACTGGCCGGCCTTCAATCGCCCGATGCGATAGCGGCAGTTGTCCTTGTGTTTCTTCGACCAGATCAAGACTTGCACGTCGCCCACGTCGCCCAGCGGCTTTAGCTTGAACCGAATGGTGGTGGCGTCCGTGACAGGGCAAGAGAATGCGTCCCAGATCGAAACGCCCGCGGCTGGGAAGGCGTACGCCTTGGAACCGTCCACGCCGCCATCGACCAGTTCGCCGCCTTGGAATTTGCCCGCGCCGTTCTCGAATCGCTCCGTGAACGCCGGCGCGGACGGTTGAGCGATCAGCAGCCCCGGCGTCAGCAGCGCGCTGCGGGACGGCGCGGCCCGTTTCTTGCCCTTGGCAGGACGGCCTTGGACGGGGCCGATGTACTCGGTGGCGATCACCACGTCGTCGAACCAGACTTGCATCTGGCGGCTTTCCGGGTGCGGGTCCTGGTTGTGCCGAGCCGGCTGGTCGGTGTTGTAGTACAGCAGCCAGAAGCTGTTGATTTTCAACTTGTCGGTCGTCCGCCAGCGGAAGCCGTCGAACCAGCCGTGCAATTCGCCATCCACCCAAAACGCCTGCACACCGTCGGCCTTGTCGGGCGCCGAGTTCGCCTTCAGCATCACCTCGACGCAATACCAGCGGCCCGGCTCGATCGGCGTCTGCTTGCCGTTGAACACCGAGCCCCATTTCGACTTCATTTCGTGCCAGTAGGTATAGAAGTTCCACACGCCCGGCGGCGGGTACTTGCCCCAGCGTCCGGTCGGCTCGATACCCGTCGAGAATTTTGCGTCGCCCGGCGGCGTCTCGCCGGCCCCGCCCTTGGGCCACGGCTCCGGCGTGCGATCGGCCACCAGGTGGACGAAGTGATGGATGTAGCCCGTCTGTTCGTGGAACTTGACGTAGAACCGGGCAAACATCGTATCGACGCCCTTGGTGTGCGTGAACAAGTGCCCGTTGTCGCGGATGTGCAGCGACCGCTCGCCCGGCGAGCCGGCGGGGATATCGTCGCTGGAAGAAATCTGTTCCCCGTTCTGGATGTTTCCCCAGCAAGCGCCGATTTCTTGGATGGTTCCCGTTTCAAAATCATCGACAAACAACACCCGCGGATCGCGCTCGATTCCCTCGTCCCCGGGGTACTTCGCGGCCAGGCCGCCCTGTTGCACGACGCGAGCAGCTTCCGCCACGGCCGCCGGAGTCGGCTCGTCGGCTCGAGCGGAACTCGCCGCAACGACGCCAAGCAGCAGGAATCCGGCACACTTGAATCGGATGGGATGTGTGAAGATCATGGCACGTCTCCAATGATTAGGCGAATTGCCGGTAGCGGCGGGTGGCGCTCAGAACGCAGCTGGGTACGATATCATTCTCAGCGTGTACTGGGAAGCGGAACGATCCCACGGGAGAGCCGGCGGGCGTTTTTCTCAGGAGACGGAAGTCCCTCTATCCCCTCCGGCCTGATCAGACGCTAGACTGAGAACGTTCTATGCTTGCTGGCAGCCGCCCATTCGGCCGTAACCGGGGCAGCGGATGCGGGGGCATCTTCTGATGGGAGCCAAGAAATGTTGAATCATCGAAACGGGACAGGCGAGGTGACGATCAACCGGCGAACCTTGCTCAAGGCGGCGGCCGGGATGGCAGGTGGAGTCTGGGCTTCGGCCTGGCTGGCCGAGGCGACGGCAGCGGAGAGTGCCGGCAAAATCCGTATCGGATCCTGCCGCATCGGCTTGCCGGACGCCCTGAAGGCGGGCTTGGACGGGGTCGAAATTCGCGTTGGCGGACCGGCGGATACGCTGGAGGTCGCCGACCCGGCGGTTCGGCAGAAATACAAGGACGAGATGAAACAGACCGGGCTGGTCATCTCGTCGTTCATGATGGGTCTGTTGAACACCAACCCCCTGGCCAGCGAACCGCGCGGGCCGGCGTGGCTGCAGCAGAGCATCGAGGCCGCCCAGGACCTCGGTGCCGGGGTCATCCTGGTGGCGTTCTTCGGCAAGGGAAGCCTGCTGGAGGAGGACGGTCAGCTCAAGAAGGCCGACGTGGACGTGGTGATCAAGCGGGTGAAAGCCGCCGCGCCTCGCGCCAAGCAAGCCGGCGTGATCCTGGCCCTGGAGAACACGCTGTCGGCCAAGCAGAATATCGAGATCCTCGAGCGGATCGGGCACGAGTCGGTCGCCGTCTACTACGACGTGGGCAACTCGACGCGGATGGGCTACGACGTGCCCGCCGAAATCCGCTTGCTCAAGGACCGCATCGCCATGATCCACTTCAAGGACGGACCGAACTACCTGGGCGAAGGCGAAATCAAGTTCGAGCCCATCGCCGCGGCGATCAAGGACATCGGCTACCAGGGCTGGATCGTGCTGGAGACTTCCAATCCGTCCAAGGATGGAGTGGCCGATGCGAAACGCAACGCGGAATTCATCTGCAGATTGTTCGGGATGAGGAAGGAGGAGCAGTGACGTGACACGCTACCGCTTTTTGACGGTCCTGTTCGGCGCCGGCTTGGTCTGCAGTCTGGTGGACGCGGCAATCGCCGGCGAAACCCCGCAGATACCCGCTGCGCAACCCCATCCGCTCCATTACATCAGCACCGAGTTCGAGAACGCGTCGCCGCTGTGGTGGGAGATCCAAGAGGACGGCACAGTGCAGGTCCAGTTGGTCTACGACCAGGAGCGTTCGTCGCCGAATCGGGCCAACGGGCATTGGCTGTTTCGCGTCGAGGCCGAACCGGGCTGCGACCTGACGCTCGTGCTGGGCCCGTTTGCCAACGTCTGGAACGGAGTCCTCGGCAAGCCGACTCCGGAAGCCACGATCTCGTTCATCTCCGACGACGGCAAGCAGTGGCGCGCGATCCCGGCCGAACCGGCCGAGCCGTATCGGCTCAAGCTCCGCGTGCATTTGGAGGGCTCGTCGCTGTACGTCGCTCGCCTGGAGCCGTATCGTCTTTCCGACCTGGAGAAGCTGAAGGCCGACATCGCGGGCCAGCCGCTGGTCGAAATCACGCCCATCGGCCGCACGGTTGAGGACCGCGAGCTGGAGATCATCCGCGTCGGCAAGCCGGATGCGCCGCACCGCGTTTTCATTCGCGCGCGGGCCCACCCCTGGGAGCCCGGCGGCAATTGGGTCGTCGAGGGACTGATCCGGCGACTGCTGCAGGGCGATGATGACGCTCGGCGATACCTCGACCGCTACTGCCTGTACGTCATGCCGATGGCCAACAAGGACGGTGTGGCCCGAGGCCGCACGCGATTCAATCCGCGTGGCATGGATTTGAATCGCAAGTGGGACCAACCCGCCGACCCGGCACTAGCGCCGGAGAACGCCGCGCTGGAGAAATGGATCGAGACGATGATCGCTCAAGGAAAAACGCCCAATCTGGCGATCGACTTCCACAACGACGCGGGAGGCAGACTGCACGTCAGCCGTCCGGAGGGAGAAGCGAGCGGGCTTCAGGAATACCTCGCCCGCATGGAACGTCTCGAAAAGCTGCTGCGCGAGAAGACCTGGTTCACGGAGGGCAGCACGAAGGCCAGTTTCCGCAATCCCGGCACCATTGGCGAAGGAATGTTGGCACGCTACGGCATTGTCGCCTGCGTCCACGAGTTGAACGCCAATCATATCGCCGGACTGAACGACCATCCCACGGCCGAGAATTGGAGGAAGTACGGCCGGCAACTGGCGGAGGTGTTCTGCGAGTATTTTGGATCGGAGTAGTTTGAATTCTCCCATGTTCTCTCTTAGAACCGCTAACAAAACCGTTCGGCGCGGGTCTCTGACTCGCCGTTCGGCGCGGGTCTCTGACTCGCCGTT
>CAYPGE010000510.1:0-5858 GCA_964409865.1 uncultured Pirellulaceae bacterium | reverse complement strand
CAACAGATAGCCCTGCGGCGACATACGGCTCTGCGGCGCTTCGCCACAGGAGTCATTGCGCCAAGTCAGCTTGCCGTCCTCCGCGTTGACGGCGAACATCGCCACGCCTTCTGCGGGAAAAATGCCCGCGCCAAAGTAGGCGGTGCCGTCGTCCACCAGCACGGCGGTGCGGACCGGCCACAGCGAGATCATCTTGCCGCTGCCCAGCACCTTGCGGTCGCTCGGCGCCGCGCGGAACTTCCATTGCTCGCCGCCGTCGCCGGCCCGCAGGCAGTAGACGAAGCCGTCGTCCGAGCCGAAGTAGACCTTGTCCTGCCAGACCGTCGGCGCCAGCCGCACGGGCCCGTCCGTCGGGACGCTCCATCGCTCCCGGCCCGTCTTGGCGTCCAAGGCCGTGACTCTGCCGTCCGCGGAGGAGCCGAAATAGACGCCGCCGCCGGACACCGCGACGTGAAAGGCGTCGTCGAAATGCACGCGGCGCAGTTCGGTCTGCCCGTACCAGCCGCCCACCGGCCGCGGATTCGGTTCGCTCCAGGCCGCTTGCGGCGCGTGCCGAGGCTGGAAGACCCAGCACTGCGCCAGCGGCAGCTTGACCGTTTCCGCCGTCACCCCGCTGCGAGCGTTGTCGCGGCGGTAGGTCGGCCAGTCGCCGGCCCGCGACACGCTCGGCAAGCCCACCGCAACCAGCAACGTCAACGCCAGCCATCGTCCGGTACCGGCCCGCAACCGCGTGCCCCGTAGTCCCACCATCGTCGCCGGGAAACCGATCATGATCCATTCCTCCTCATTCACCAAGGACTTCACGGACGTTCCTGCGATGCACTCGTGCGATCGCTGCCAGTCTTCTGCCAGACACAGTTCGGCACGTCTTTATGGTACCGCGACTTGCCGCAGCATACCACCCTTCGCCTGTGAATCAGGTTTTCCGTTACAATGGACGACGCGGCCAGCGTCCGCGGCGGTCACGCTGTCCGGCCACGGTAGTCAGCTGAACTCGTAGCAAGGAAACGTCCCATGAAACGACTCCTGGATCGAGTGGCCATCGTCCTTGTGATGCTCCTGGCCGCCAGAGCGGCGATCGGAGCGACGCCGCCGATCGCGCCGGCCGACTTACACGACTTGGCTGGTAGAGACGTCGGCGAACAGGGCCTCGTGTGGAAGCACGCCGAGGTGATCGTGGAATGGGGCTTCCAGAAGGAAACGGAGAATCTAGCCTTCGACGGAAGCATCGAGTCCACGTATCGGCTCGGCACGCTCGGCACTGCCCGGCCGCTGCCGGGCGACACGCAGACGGCCATGACCGGCTCGCGGACGTGGAAATCGCCTGCGGGCGGCCCGTCGCGCCGAGGGATCGTCGTGCCGGTCCTCTACACGCCGGCCGTCCGCGGCTCGGCGCGGACGATTGTGACGGTCCGCACCGCTTCCGGCAGTTTCTCCTTTCAGCCGGTGGACCTGGAGTCGGGTCCAATCCTGGCGCCGGAAAACGGATTCTTCGTTTGTGCCACGCCACAGCCAAAAACTGCCACAGCGACGGAGTCCGCTCCGGCGAAGCACAAGATCGGGCCTCCGCCCGCAGAGTTGCTTACCGCCAAGATCGATGCCCGCGAGGGGACCACGGCCGTCAGCGGTTGGGGGAGCCAGCAGACGCCCTGCATCTGGGCGCATCCCGGCACGCAGCCCGGCGCGCTCCTGAACGGTGCCATTCGGGTGCCGCCGCGCGCCATCGCCGTACACCCAGGGCCGGACTGCGACATCGCCGTCGGCTGGCGAAGCCCCATCGCCGGCAAGGTGAGCGTCAAGGCCCGGATCGCCGACGCGCACGTGTCCGGCGGGAACGGCGTCGAATGGTCCATCGTCCGCGATGCTGCAACCGGCCGCAACGTGCTGGCCAGTGGGGCCATCGACCGCGGCGGGGCGACCACGGTGCCTGCGGCGGCGGACGCCGGCAAACTGGCGGCCGTCGCCGTCCAGGCGGGCGATGTGATCTCGCTGGTAGTGGGCAGCCGTGGCGAGCACACCTGCGATACCACGGCGATCGAATTCACGATCGCCGAACTCGGCGCCCCGCCACGCACGTGGGAGTTGGCCCGCGACGTGGTCGAGAACATCCAGGCCGCCAATCCGCATGCCGACTCGCTGGGCAACCCGGCGGTGTGGTACTTCTACGCGCCGGGGGCTTGGGATGCTCCTGGCCGTTCGTGGAGTCCGCCCAGACTGGCGTTTCCGTCGCAGGCCACGACGGCCCGCGAATTTCTCACGGAACTCGCCGAACACAAGCTTCAGACGATCCGGCAAAGAGTGCGTGAACGCCCGGAGCAGACCTGGGAAGGCGCCATGCGGTCCCTGTACGGAGACATGCCGTTGCCGCCGATCCCTGCGCCGCCGTTCGATCCCGTGATGTCCGTCGAGGTGCCCGACCCGCACCTCACGGCCCTCTGGCGTCTGGGCGCCTGGCGCATCATTCGCCGCTGCCCGCGCATCGACCGGGCCGACATCGGCAAGGTCGGTGCCGCCGGCGACGTCACCGAAGATTGCCGCAGGATCGATGACCCCCATGATCCGCGCGGCGTCTATGTGGTGCGGGACCATCCGTTTCCGCCGTTGGGCTGCGAAACGGATCGCGTCCTCTGGGCGTTGGACCATCTGGGCATGCACCAGGTGGCGGCGGACGGCATGTCCATCTGGCTGGAGAAACAGAACCCGGACGGGAGTCTGTCGCTCCATTCCGGCATCGAGCAGGCGCACAAAGTCGGCGCGCTGCAAATCCTCTGGGTCATGACCGAGCATTACCGCCTGACGGGCGACACGGCGTGGTTGAAGCAGCAATCGCCCCGGCTGAAAGCCGCCGCGGACTGGATCCTCCAGCGCCGCCGGGCCACCATGAAAAAGGACCTCACGCCGGACGAGATCAGCGGAATCAGAACCGGCACCTGGTCGCCCTACGGGCTGCAGCCGAAGGTCTCCATGGGCGACGGCGACCCGTCGGGATCGAGGTACTACTACTGGGCCGACGCCTGCGGCTATCGGTCGGTCAAGCTGTTCGCCGAGGTGATCGCGGACATCGACGCGCAGATGGGCGCCGAATACGCTGCGGAAGCGGAGAAGTACCGCCGCGACATCCTGCCGGTCCTCGAAGAATCCATCGTCCTCTCGCCGGTCATCCGGGTGCGGGACGGGACGTCTCGCTCGTTCCATCCCCAGGGCTTCCAGGACCGCGGGCCGCTGGCACAAGCCCTGCCCGTGGGGGCGAACATCTACTCGCACTGCGGCCCGTATCACGCGGACTACTGCGTCACGGGTGCGGCCATCGAGGCGTGGCTCAGGAGCGGCCTGCTGTCGGTCGACGACGTGCGCATCGACGGACATTTCGACGTGCTGGAGGACGCCTTCCTCCTGGACCATCCCTGGGTCCGCAAGCGCCGGAGAGACTACGATCCGGAGAAACACTGGTTCGACTTCGGCTGGTCCTACCAGTCGGGGTGGGAGCGGTTGCCCGAGTACTATCTATGGAAGGACGACGTGCCCAACTTCCTCCGCTCGTGGCTGAACCGTTGCGCCGTGGACATCAACCTGAGCGACTACTCCTTCAACGAGCACACGACGTTCGCCGCCAACGACAAATCGCACGGCAAGGCAGTGTTCCTGTCGAACTTTCGCAACATGCTGGTGATGGAAATCGGCGACTGTCTCTGGCTGGCCCGCGCGACGCCGCGCGCCTGGCTCGCCCAGGGCCGGAGGATTCGCGTGGAGAACTCGCCCACGCATTTCGGCGGGTTGGCCTACGAGATCGTCTCCGACGTCGACCACGGACAGATCACCGCCACGGTAAAACTGCCGTCGCGCAAGACGCCGCAGGAGATCATGCTGCGTCTGCGGCATCCCCACGCCGCGCCGATCAAGAGCGTGACCATCAACGGCCAGGATTCGCAGGCGTTCGACGCGGCCCGCGAGCTGGTGAGGCTGAGCCAGGGCACCGGCAAAGTCGCCGTGACGGTGCGTTACTGAAGGTCCTGGCTCTCCAGAGCCGTGCGGCGGCTCAGACGACGCCTTGTTGACAGCGCCGGCGCGGGCGATGACAATTCTCCGATTGCGTCGACCGGTCGGACTTTTCGACAGCACGCACTGAACCACTCGCCTGTCCGCACGGTTTTTTGACAACGATCCACACCCCTACAGGAGCCTACCCCATGACCCGAAAACCTTCCCGACGAGCTTTTCTGAAGACTTCCTCGGCGGTCGCCATCGCCGGCACGCTGGCTGCGCCGCTGGGATTTCCGTCCGTGCTCCGCGGCGCCGAGGCCGGCGGGAAACTCAAGCTGGGTCTCCTTTCCGCCGCGACTTACGGCTACATGGGCGCGCCGCGCACGCAGGGTTCGAATCACGGGACGGCGTTCTCCACCGCCTGCAACGGCTACGACGAGGCCAAACGCAAGGAGTTCCAGGGCACGTTCGTGGCGGCCAAAAAACGCATCGAGGGCGCGCAGGTGGTCAAGATCTGGGACCCGGTCAGATCGGCCGCGGAGAAGTTGGCCGACGTGTGCGGCATCCCGACGGTCTGCGACAGCCCCGATGAATGTTGCGAGGGCGTGGACGCGGTGGCCATCCCGGACGACGGCACCGGCGAGCACTGGAAGTACGCGCTCGCGCCGTTGCGCAAAGGCGTGCCGACGTTCTGCGACAAGCCGCTGGCCATGACCGCCAAGGAGGCCAAGGAAGTCGCCGCGGTCGCACGGCAGGCCGGCACGCCGTTCATGTCCGCCAGCGCGCTGCGGTTCGTGCCGGACGTCGTCGCGGCAGCCAAGGAAGTGCCGTCGTTAGGCGAAATTCACCTGGCCACAACGATCTGCGGCAACGAACTGGTGTATTACGGCATTCACGCGTTGGAGCTGGCTTACGCCGTCCTGGGCCGGGGCGCCGTGTCCTGCCTGAACGTCGGACAGCCGGGCCGCAACATCGTCCGCGTGCGATTCGAGAACGGCCGCGATCTGGTGCTGATGGTCGCCGAGCGCGAATGGATGCGGGCCGGCTACCAACTCAACCTCTACGGCACCAAGGGCTGGCGGACCCTGACGCCCGACCTGACCGACCTGTACTGGTACCTGCTCGACCGGTTCCTCGACCTGGTCCGCACGAAGAAGGAAAGCGTGCCGATCGAGGAGGAAGTCGAAGTCATCGCCGTGCTGGAAGCCGGCAAACGGTCGCTGGCCGAGAACCGCGAAGTGACCATCGCGGAAGTACTGAAATAGGCGGCGGGCGCCGGCCCGATGCCGCTGGCACGCACCATGCGCAAAGACCATCGCAACGATGGCCGAAACAACTTCCCGAATCTCACACCTATGGCATAACCACAAAAGAAATGAGGATGGCTGACAGAAAGATGGAGTGACAGAAAAATGAAATGCCAGGACAGGTAGAAACGCCGGTTTAGACTAGTTTTCCTTACGCTCTCCGTTCCTCATCTTTTTTCTGTCACCCCATTTTTCTGTCAGCTGCTCCGGCTTTTTCTGATGGATCGGAAAGTTGTTGTGGACCGCATTGTAGGAGAAACAGCATGAAAATCATCGACTTGAAGACACGCACCGTGGCGATTCCCTTGAACGCCCAGCTTCGCCATAACACGGGCGTTCATCCCGGATACTTTCTGCGCACGGTTCTGGAAGTGGTGACGGACGAAGGCCTGGTGGGGCTGGGCGAAGTCGGCGGCGGCGATCAGCGGGGTGCGTTGCAGAAACTCAAACCGCGAATCCTCGGCCTGGACCCGTTTCATCTGGGCGTCATCAAGCAGAAGGTGCTCCGCAGCATCTACTACCTGTCCAACGCCCGCCTGTACGCGGCGATCGAAATGGCGTGCCTGGACA
>CAYPGE010000509.1:0-5862 GCA_964409865.1 uncultured Pirellulaceae bacterium | reverse complement strand
CCAGGGCCAGCACGCCGTCGACGCGGCCCTGGTCGAACGCCGCGCGCACCAGCGCGGCCGCCCCGGCCGCCGCTTGGGTCACCGCGGCTCCGCGATCCTGCCGCTGGCGCAGTGCTTCGAGCGACGTACCGGCCGCGGCGAACACCTGTTCCCGCGTCACATCTCCGCTGTACGCCGGGTCGCCGATACAGCCGGCGTCGACGACGACCGCCTCCACGCCCAAGGCGCGGAGCCGGTCCCGGACCAAGGCCGCCTCCGCACCCTTCGTATCCAAGGTCGCCAGCAGGTAGACGCTCATCAGGACCTCGCTTCGTGACGTGCAACGGGAAAAATGGTAAGGTACACCGCGACGCAGGTCAATCTTGCCAGCGCCGCGACGGCCGTTTTGGAGTGCGGTGCCTTGTCACCGCTTGGGCTGGAGGCCTGCCCGATTAGAAACGCTTGAGTTCAGGATTGGGACCTCACAGCGCCGGAACCCAGAACGCGGAGATGGTGTCACCGTCGGACCAAAGCGGCGACAAGGCGCCGCACTCCAAGAAGGAGCCACCCCCATGACACGAGCAGCATTCCTGGTAATCGGACTGTCGGTGGCCGCCGCGGTACATGCGACGGCTGCGGAAATCGTTATCGAAAACGCCCGCATCCGCGCGGTGCTGGGTGAGGACGCCGTCTGGCGCTCGCTGGCCGATAAGGCGAGCGGCCAGGAGTTCTGTGCCGCCGGCCAGCGCATCGCCTGCGCAGCGGTCCGCCTGCCTGATGCAACCCGCGTCGCCAATCAAGCCCGCCGGGATGCCGATCGACTGACGCTCCACTTCGCCCACTGCGACACGTGTCTGGTTTACGCCGTCGAGACGGCGCAGGATTGGCTCGCGCTGCGGTTGACCGAGGTCTCCGGGACGCGACCGACCCACGCCACGCTGTGGCAACTGCCCGTCGCGATTACGGCCCGCGGCGGTTCGCGGTTGAACGCGGCCTGGGACGACCGCTACGCCGTGTGCTTGCGCGGACTGAACCTGCAAAGCCAGGGTGTATTCGGCCGCCGCAAAGATCACACGCTGCTGTCGGTGATCACCCAAGACGCACCGGGGCCGAAGCTGGAAGGCACCGGAGGCGTGTTGATCGTCTCGCCGACGGCCGACTTGAAACCGATCCTCCAGCGATTGGCCGTCGCCCACGATCTGCCTCGCAATGCCGACGGCGACGTGGCCTCGCGCGACCTGCCCCTCGCCCGGCAATCGTACTGGTTCCTGGACTTCGCCGAGCAGGACACGAACCGCGTAATCGATTACTGCCGCCGCACGGGCATCCGTCAGGTCATGCTGAGCTGCAATTCCTGGTGCTCCAGCGTCGGGCATTTCACGTTCAACCTGCAACGATATCCGGACGGACTCGAAAGCCTGCGGCGGACGGTCGCCAAACTGCACGCCGCCGGCATCCTGGTCGGGATGCACACGTTCGCCTCCAAGGTCTCCAAGCACGATGCTTACGTGACGCCGGTGCCCAGTCGCGGATTCTGGGTGAGCATCTCTGCCCGCCTGGCCGACGCGATCCCGGCCGATGCGACAGCGATCCGCACCGAGAGCGACCTCAGCCAGTGGCCGGGCAGCCCGGTGTGCCGGCAGAAAGTCTGGGAGGGGCACGTCTCGAAGCATCAGGAAGTGGTCATCGACGACGAGATCATCCGCTACGAGACGATCGGTCCGGAGGGCAAATGGGACACGTTTCTGGGCTGCCAGCGCGGCGCTTGGGGCACGCGGCCATCGGCGCACGAAGTCGCCGCCGAGTGCCGGCATTATGGCGTGGACGGCTGCATCAACGGCTACATTCTGGACCAGGAATCGCCGCTGTTCCAGGAAACCACGTCGCGATTGGCCGAGATCTTCAACGCCTGCGACTTTGACATGGTCTACTTCGATGGCAGCGAAGACGTGGACAATCGCCGCTACGACTACTACTCGGCCAACGCGCACGCCACGGCCATGCGCAAGTTCACCAAGCGGCCGCTGATTCACATGGGCGGCGGCTTTCACCACGGCGTGTGGCATTCGTTCACGCGGGACAACACCGTGGACCAGTATCCCGGTACGTACTTGGGATACCTTCATGCCGGCGGCACGATCGACCGCTGGCCGACGTGCAAGGACCACATCGATCGGAGCGTGCGCGGCATGCTGGCTTGCGAAGACGAGATGACGCCCGGCGAACTCGGCTGGTTCGGCATCGGACCCAAGAGCGGCCGATACGACGGGCTGCAGTTCGACGAGTTGGAATACCTGATGTGCAAATCCTTGGCCTACAACGCACCCATCTCGCTGCAGACCAGCTTCCGCCGGCTGGAAACGCATCCGCTGACGCCGGATCTGCTGGAAATGGTCCGCACCTACGAGCAGTTGCGGCTCGCCGGAACCGTCTCCGCGGAAACCCGGCAGCGGCTCCAGCAACAGGGCCGGGACTTCGTGCTGCTGCCGGAATCGCTGCGAGGGCAGGGCCAACCGGCGGAGTTCGTCGAAGTGGAATGCGTGGAATCTGCCGCAGGTGGCGAGGAAGTGCGCGCGCTGGTCGGCGCGTGGCGCGGCGGTTCGATCGCTACGGTTTGGCACTACCTTGGCAAGGAAGGCCAGTTGTCGCTCGACGTTCCTCGCGTCGCAGCGTTCGACATCCAAGGGCAGCCGGTCGCGATCGCAGAACAGGACGGCCGACAGGGCGTGCCGCTGGACCAGCGACGCTTGCTGCTGCACTTTCCCGGCCTGGAACCTGCAGCAGTTCAGAAGCGATTGGCCGCCGCCGGGGTGCACGTGCGACAACCCGCCGTTATCTATGTTCAAGCGGAAGATTACCAACGACGTGAGGGTTCCATGTCCAAGGGGGCCGACGTTGGCGTCCGCGATCCGGAGGCGCTGGGCGACTTCGTGCTGTGCCCCGGTCCCATCGACCGGACGGGCGCGACGGCCTGCTACTGCGAATACCGGGTGACGCTGCCTCATCGCGGCCAATGGACGCTGTGGGCCCGCGTGCGCTATCCCACCGGCGGCGACATGTCGTTTGGGCTCGTGCGGCTGGACGAGCCGGTCACGCTCTCCGGCCGACAGGTGCTGGGCAATTGCGGCGTGAACGACGCCCAATGGCATTGGACAGGCCAAGGCGGCGGCGTTACCACGGTGCCGCCCGGCTCGCCGATCGTGTTTCCGTTGGACGCCGGCGAGTTCGTGTTTCGCATCTACCCGCGCGAGGGCAGTGGCACGGCGGCCGGAAACCCGCGTCTGGACTGCCTGTGCCTGGCGGAGGATCCCGACTACCGGCCCAGCGACGAAGCAGCCCGGCAGTCGCTGGCGGCACGGCGCCAGCCCAAGTAAAACGGAATTCACTCCCTTCGGAACGAAATCAATTTCGTACTCTTATTGGCCGGTTTTTTGTTTTCTTGCCTGCATTTTGAACAGGAGGAAACAGAGACAACAGAGAAGCTGTCGGCGCTCCGTTTTCTCTGCATCCCGTCAGCCACCACTCACCCGAACGCCTTCTCCAATCCGTCCAGTACTCTGCGTTCTGCCTTGGAGATCCTGTTTCCCAGTCCCAGGACGCCGCCGGCGGACTGAGCCACCTTCCGGGCCAAGGACAACACGTCGCCTTTCAATCGGGCAACTTCGGCTGCGGAAAGCGTCTTGCAGAGGGCTTGGATGTAATGTTCCCAAGCTTCGAGCATCTCCCGGCTGGGCTCTTCGCTCAGCCAGTGTTCGAGCAACGGGTAGTGCCCCTGATGAGGTTTGATCCCGGCCTCTTTGGCCGCGGTGATGATCGCTTCCCGCTCCTCGGGCTGAACTCTGCCGTCGGCCCACGCGACTTGAACCAACGGCACGACGGTGATTGCCGCCAAGGTCTCCGGGGTGATGTCCAACTCGATCAACCGATCCAAGACCGCTTCATCGCGAATCCCGCTGATGTCGGCCAACTGGGCGCGGCGGTCCTTTCGCTCCAGGCGTTTGCGGAATTCCTCCAGCAACTTCTGGTCCTTCGCGTGGAAAAAGGCGTCGACCAGCGTCTTTCCATGCTGACCCGAAAACCTCGTGGGCATGACTCTTTCCTTTCTCGAACGAATGGGCAATCTGCTTGGGACGTGCCAAAGGCCATCTGCCCGGTTAGCGCCGGGGGCCGGATAGGTTATGCTGATCGCTTACCTGCTATCTGGACCGAAACTGAAAACACGCGAGGAACCGACATGACCATTGCGACCATCAAGACCACCCGTGGGACTATAAAGATAAAACTGTTCGATGACAAGACGCCGAAAACGGTGGCCAATTTCGTCACGCTGGCCAACAAGGGGTTCTATAACGGCCTGAAATTCCACCGAGTCATCGCCGACTTCATGATCCAGACCGGCTGTCCGGAAGGGACCGGACGCGGCGGTCCGGGCTACAAGTTCAAGGACGAGTTTCATCCCGAATTGAAGCACGACGGCCCCGGCGTGGTGTCGATGGCCAACGCCGGCCCCAACACGAACGGCTCGCAGTTCTTCATTACCCACGTCCCCTGCCCGCACTTGGACGGCAAACACTCGGTTTTCGGCCGCGTCCTGGAAGGCCAGGACGTGGTGAACGCCATCCGCCAGGGCGACAAGATGGAAAGCGTGACGATCAGCGAAGAAGGGCAAGAGGCGTAACTGGCCGCCAGCGAGGCTACTCTCCCATGAGCACCGCAGTGGACTCCTTACCCGTCCCTTGCCACACTCATCCGAAAGCGGGTGAGCCGGCGTGGGACTTGGCGTTGATGTATCCGCTTCAGGGTCACTGGTCCGTGGAGGACTACCTGAGGCTGGATACGGGGATGCTGGTCGAGTACACCGACGGATTCATCCGAGTCTTGCCCATGCCCAACATGCTTCACCAATGGATCGTCCAGTTCCTGTTTCGGCTACTCGATGATTATGTACAAGCCCGGAATTTGGGTGAGGTTTTTCTGGCACCGCTGCCCGTCGAGTTGACTCGGAAGAAATATCGTGAGCCCGATGTCGTGTTCGTCAGGCCCGATCGAATCCAGACCATGCGGAGCCAGCCTCGCGGAACGGACTTCGTCATCGAGGTCGTCAGTGAAGGCCGAGAGAACTGGGAACGGGATTATGTGGAAAAGCGAGCCGACTATGCTGACGCGGGCATCGCCGAGTACTGGATCGTAGATCCGCAGCAGCGCAAGCTAACCGTCCTCGCCCTGGAGGGCGATGCCTATCGCGAGCGCGGTGTCTTCTTCGCCGGAGACGAAGCTGTGTCCGTGGTGCTGCCGGGCTTTGCCGTGAAGGTCGGCGACGTGTTTTCCAGGTGCGAGGAAGCAGATCAGCCGTGAACAGCAACGAGTAGGCCGGAACAAGTCCGCGCTGTTCCGGCACGGCCAACAAGTAGGCCGTGCCACGCCAGAGTGGAATTGCACCTCGCGACGACTGCGCAAGCGAGCTTTGCTACACCTTCGGTTCCCAGCCCGGTTCGTATTCGCGCTGCCAGAGCTTCATCGCCTGGTCGTCGCCAACGATGTGTCCGTTGCTCGCGTCGCAGTTCAGCGTTCGCCCCGTGCGCTGAGCGATGTTGCCCAGGTGGCACAGCAGCGTGCTCTTGTGGCCCTCGGCAATCTCCGCATTCAAGCTCAGCGGCTTGTCGTTGCGGATGGCGTCCAGCAGGTTGACGATATGCTCGTTGTCGCCCACGCCAGGACTGCCAAACTTGCCGATCTCCTTGTCTTTCTCATCGAAAACCGTGTACGTGCCGTCTCCTTCCAGGTCCAGCGCCCCGCCCTCGCCGTAAAACGTAACGAACTTGCGTTCGTGCCTGTTACAGCTGAGTCCCTCCCAAGCGACCTGCCGCTTGGGAGGGACTCAGC
>CAYPGE010000508.1:0-5881 GCA_964409865.1 uncultured Pirellulaceae bacterium | reverse complement strand
AGGCGCGGTTGAAGGTCAGCCCCTGCCGCGCCAGCGCGTCGATATTCGGCGCGTGCGCGTTGCGGCCGCCGTACAGCGGCAGATCGTTGTGCGTGCAGTCGTCGGCCAACACGATCAGGAAGTTCGGGCGGGCCGAATCGCCCGGCCGATCCGCCCCTGACGCCGGACCGATCAGGACGGCGAGTGCCCACAGGGAACCGAGCACAGCAAGCTGTCGGTGATGGTTTTTCATGTCTTGGTCTCGCCTTCGGGTCGGAAGGACGCGGATGGCATGCGCACGTTGTAGGCGCAGCGAATCAGACTTTTTCCGGCACCGGGTGGACCCACGGCGCGCGGTAGGGGCGTGCCAGCAATCGGTTGGCTTCCTCGACCCCGACCACCCGCCCCTTGCCGGCGTCCCATTCCAGGCTCCGCTTCAACTGCAGCGAAAGGTTGGCCAAGACACAGGCGGCCGTGGAGATGCAACCCTCTTCGATGTCGGCTCGCGGCCGGCCACGGCGTTCGCTGCATTCCAGCAAGTCCTTCATGTGCGCTCGCACCGCGGGCGCGACGTGGTACTCGATCCCTTTCTCGGTCTTGTCTTCGGGAAACTGGTCGCTGTCCACCGGGTACTTGGCGTCGGCGTCGTTCCACTCGCGGTGGAGCGGTTGGCCGCGGTCCAGCGGAATGAAGTCGAATCCGTACACGCTGGCCTTGAGCGTGCCCTTTTCTCCGTAGAAATTCGCGCCCCACCAGTACTTGGGGTCGGGTTTGTCGCCCCAGTGACGATGCTGCCACGTCATCTGCAGATCGCCGTAGTCGAACGTGGCCGTCTGCATGTCCGAGACGTTCGGCTTGCCTTCCTGGTGGAAGTAGTTGCCCCCGGTGGAACTGATCCGCTGGGGCCAGCCCACGTCCAGCATCCAGCGAGCCATGTCGATCATGTGGATGCCCATGTCGCCGATGGTGCCGTTGCCGTATTCCATGTAGCTGCGCCAGCCGCGGGGGTGGACGTTCTTGTTGAACGGCCGCAGGGGCGCCGGCCCCGTCCACATTTCGTAATCGAGCGTCGCCGGGGGCGGCTCGTCGGGCGGATTGCTGATGCCGCGCCGCCCGTAGCAATAGGTTTCCACCAATCCGATCCGGCCCAAACGGCCTTCCTGGATCAGCTCGCGGGCCTCGACCAGGTGGTGCGTGCTGCGCCGCTGGGTGCCGACCTGTACCACCCGCTGGTGCTTGCGTGCCGCCGCCACCATCGCCTGGCATTCGACGACGTCCACGCCAATCGGCTTCTGCACGTACACGTCAGCCCCGGCCTGCAGGGCCGCAATCATCGGCAAGGCGTGCCAATGGTCCGGAGTGGCGATCAGCACGATGTCCAGGTCTTTTTCCTTGAGCATTTCGCGGTAATCGCCATAAGTGCGAGGCGTTTTCTTGGAAATCTGCCGCGAGGCCACGATTTCGGCCGCCTCGGCCAGCAACTGCTGGTCCACGTCGCACAGCGAAACGACTTCGACCGGCGCGACCTGGATCAGACGCAGCAGATCCACCTTGCCGTACCAGCCCGTTCCGATCAGGCCGACCCGCTTCTTGGGGTTGGCCAGTTCAGCCGCGAAACCTCGCGACCGCGACAGTACCGCACCGGCCAGTCCGGCCGCGCTCGCTTTCAAAAACTTACGGCGATTCATGGGAATGCTCCTGGTTAACTTGGTCAGGTGATATCATCTCATCCTTGGACGCCGCCTGCAAGCACGCGCGGGAAGCAAATGAGTTGCCGCAGGTACATGTCCAGCGCGACAATGCCGTAGCCAGATTGGAGGCATGGAATGGACACGCCGTGCGGGGCGACGGCGCCTTCCTGGAGCGGGTGCAGAGCCTGGGGAAGAGCCCGACGGCGAGTTCTGGCATTTCCGAAAGGCAGAAGGCACCGTCTTTCACCAGGCCCGCGCGTGGCTTGACAAGTCCCCGCGCCGCTGGTCTACTGGCTGGCCATGCGTTTTTGCGATTCGCCAGCGTTTTTGCGGGCAAGAAGGTCCGCCAAGTTGGGCTGCGGAGTGGCCGGTCATGCAAGTTGCCAAGGTAGGGCAAGCGGCTCCGGAGTTCGCTCGGGAGTGTGTCGATGCGCGGGATGACAACCGCCGGTCGGTGCGTTCGAGCGACTACGCCGGGCGTTGGCTGATGCTGGTCTTTTACCCGCGGGACTTTTCTTTTGTGTGCCCGACGGAGTTGACGTCGTTCAGTGGCCGCTGGATGGATTTCCACCAGCGGAACTGCGCGTTGCTGGGCGTCAGCGTCGATTTGGTCGAACTCCATCGGGAATGGCTGCGCACGCCGCCCGCGGAGGGCGGTCTGGGACCGCTGCAGTTCCCGTTAGCCTCCGATCCGGACGGCGCGATGGCCCGCGCCTACGGCGTTTGGTTGGACGAGAAGCAGGTCTCTCTGCGCGGCCTGTTCATCATCGATCCCGACGGCATCCTGCAATATGCGGTCGTGCATAACCTGAACGTGGGCCGAAGCCCGGACGAAGTGCTGCGCGTGCTGGATGCCCTGCAGACAAGCGGGCTGTGCCCCGCGAGTTGGACGTCGGCGGACGGAACGATCGACGTCGAACGAGCACTGCAACCGGGACGCATCCTGGGCCACTATCGCATCCGGCAGAGGCTCGGCGGTGGCACGTTTGGGACGGTCTTCGCCGCTTGGGACTTGCGACTGGAACGTACGGTGGCCTTAAAGGTGCTGAGACGCAACGTGTTTGACTCGCGTGCCGCCGTGCTGGCCGAGGCCCGTGCGGCGGCCAAGGTGACTCATCCACACGTATGCACGATTTATGCCGTGGAAGAAGAAGACGGATTGCCGCTGATCGCCATGGAATACCTGGACGGACAGACGTTGTCGGAGGCGATTTCGGAGGGACTGCCGGGCGACGCCGCGCGGGATTTCGCCGTGCAAATCGCTGCGGGCTTGGCCGCCGCCCATGCCCAGCACGTGGTCCACGGCGATCTGAAGCCTGCCAACGTGATCGTCACCGGCCAACGCACTGCGAAGATCCTCGATTTCGGATTGGCGGGTCCCCAGCACGCACCGCCCAGGGATGGGCTCGGCTCGCCTCAGGACGCTCGGCCGGCGCCCCCAACGGCCGGCTCGACCACGACTACCGACGTCGGCGAAACGCTCGAATATGGCGATTCGGCGTCCGGCGAAGAAGGTGGGATCCGGGGCACGCCAGCCTACATGTCCCCCGAACAAGCCGCGGGCGCGCGGGTCACGCCGGCCAGCGACGTGTTTGCATTCGGGCTGACGCTGTTCGAGATGTTGACCGGCCGCATGGCACTGCCCGACACGTCGCTGGTATCGCTGCTGACTCGTCTCCAAACGCAGGACCTGGGGCCAAGGCTCGCCGCGCAGGTTGACCAGCCGTATCGTGAGTTGCTCGAGGCGATGCTGGACCGTACCCCCAGCCGGCGGCCGGCCATGAACGAAGTGCTGCACAGACTGTCCTCGAAAGTATCCTTAGTGGTGTAACAGGGCTCTCCGGAGCCGTACAGATGATCCCGCGGCGTACAACGGCTAGATCGACGTTTCGCGCCGATGCCATGTTGCAGATGACACGGAAATTGCTCATGTTTAGGACTTCACGTACCCCATTTGATCTAAGGAGAAGCACGATGAGTACGAAACGGTTACTGAGTTTGCTGAACTTGTGTGCGTTGGCGTTGGCCGTGAGCGTCATCGCGACCGGGTGCCAGCAAAGCCCGCCGCCTGCCGCGCCGCCGGCAACGCCGACCGGAGGCGAACCGGTGGCAGAGCCTCCCGCCGATCAGCCCGCGGCGGAGCCCGTGGCCTTTGAAGTCAAGATCCCCCTGGGCCTGCCGCCGCTGCCGATCCCGGAGGACAACCCGATGACGGCCGACAAGGTGGAACTTGGCAAACTGCTGTATTTTGACAAACGCATGAGCAAGGACGCGACGGTGTCCTGCGCGACCTGTCACGATCCCAAGATGGCTTGGACGGAACATCAGCCGACCAGCACGGGGATCGGCGGCCAGAAGGGAGGCGCCAACTCGCCGACGGTGATCAATGCCGCGTACGCCACCACGCAATTCTGGGACGGCCGGGCGAAGAGCCTGGAAGAGCAAGCCCTGGGGCCGATCGAAAACCCGATCGAAATGGGGCACAGTCTGCCGGAGATGATCGGGCAGTTGAACGAGCTGGGGGCCTATAAAGACCGCTTCCAGAAAGTTTTCGGCACCGAAATCACGTCGGAGGGGATCGCCAAAGCCATCGCCGCATTCGAGCGCACCGTGCTCAGCGGCAATTCGCCCTATGACAAGTTCACGGCGGGCGACCAGAGCGCGCTGAATGACGCCCAGAAGCGTGGGCTGGAACTGTTCAAGAAGGCTGGCTGCTCGGACTGCCACACCCCGCCGCTGTTCAGCAGCTACGAGTTCTACAACGCCGGCGTGGGCATGGACAAGGAGAAGCCCGACGTGGGACGCAAGGCAGTCACAGGCAAAGACGAAGACATGGGCGCATTCCGCGTGCCCGCCCTGCGTGAGGTGGCCAACACCGGTCCGTACTTCCACGACGGCAGCTGCGCGACGCTGGAAGCCGCCGTGGCCTTGATGGCGGCCGGCGGCAAAGACAACCCGCACTGGTCGGAGATGTTCGAATCCGTGCGCGACGCGAAACTGACGGAACAGGACCAGAAGGATCTCGTCGAGTTCCTCAAGGCCCTGTCCGGCGAGTACCCGATCGTCGAACCGCCGGCGCTGCCTTGAGCCATCGTAGGCCGCTCACTCCGTGAGCGGAACCGGCACATTCCCGTAGCATGGCTCTCCGAGCCGTGCAGATCTTGGCAGGATTTCGAGCCAAGCAGCACGGCTCGGAGAGCCATGCTACGGGTCGTCACCCGTCTTGGAGCCTACGGATCGGCGAATCAATAACTGTCCAGTTTTTGTTGGCGATCATCACGCGGAGCGTGATGGCTACTTTGAAATCGCGACAGTTATTGATTCGCCGATCCTACGGTGCCCGCCGGCAGACGCAGCACAACCAGTGCCCTGGCGCCGGTGCGCGAAACGTGACCGTCGAGCCGCCCTCGACGGTTTCGCGCCGGCCCCAGTCGCCGGCGCGGATGTCGATCCAGCGGACATCGAACGTTCCGCGGGCTTGGCTCAGGTCCAGGCCCACGGCGCCGCCGTTGGTGAAGTACATCGCGTACGCGACGTCCGGCTTGGCCGCCGCGTAGGCCTCGTTGTCCTCGCGCTCGCGGAGCAGTTCGTTGGCCGGTTCCAAGTCCCACAGCCGGACCAGCGTTTCCAGCTTTCGCGCTGCACGAATCGAATTCGCCGCCGGCTCGGACAGCCCCAGCCCCGAATCGGGCCGGTGGAAGCGGGCTGAAGCCGCTCCGCCAATGACGTGCCGCCACCAGCGCTCGAGCCCATCTTGGTTGTTGCCGAACCGCCCGCCATCGGCCCCGTAGGTCTTGACCGTGTTCAGCGGCCGGGGCTGGGCGGCAAGGTGCTTGCGGACCCACTGGAAATTGTCCCAGTGCTCTTGGCCTTTTTTCTGGTTGTTCTGCGACACGTCGGCAAAGTCGTACCGTTCGGGATGGTCCAGCGTCCGCCGGTGTTCCTCGGACTTCAGGTCCCAAGCGTCCCACATTTCGGTCACGCAAACCTGCCTGCCCGCCTCGGCGGCCCGTCGGCGAATGAAGCCGGCCCAGTACGCGCCCCACGCCTCTTGGCCCGATGTTTCGTTGTCCATGCAGTACAGCACATGATCGTGCGGGAGTGAATACGACAGCAGCTTGTCGACGAACCGCTGCTGGTAGGGCAGCACGACGGCGTTGTTCCGCTGCTGGGGCGTCGTGAAGAAGAACGGCTGCTTGTTCCGGCCGGGA
>CAYPGE010000507.1:0-5892 GCA_964409865.1 uncultured Pirellulaceae bacterium | reverse complement strand
TTCTGGAGCCACAGTCGCCGCCGCGTGGTACCTTGCTTCTTTGCCAGGGCGTCGATCTCGGCTTGGGCCGCAGCCGCCTCGTTCTCGGTCACTTTCCGCACGGGCAGCGCCACGTCCTCGACTTTGTGCGCGAACGGGACGTTGGTCCGCACGTCTTGTCGGACCAGCGGGCACACGTCGCTGATCTCGGTGGCGATCCGCCGCCCGACCTCTTGGGTGTACGACAGCCCACGCAGTTTCAGCATCCGCTCCTCGGCCGCCTTGCGGTACATCCGGTGCGGCGACTGGTCGCCGGCGGCGGCCGGCCAGCCCAGCACGAGCACGTCTTTGTACTGGCCGGCCTGGAACTGCTGGCGGACATCGTGCCAGAAATCGGCGTTGATCATGGAGCGGGATTCGACTTCCTGCGAAGGGCAGGCCACGTTGACGGCCACGGCCAGCGGCGGTTGCTGGACGTCGTTCCAGAAGAAGAGCATCTCCAGGCCGTGGTCCTCGTAGCCCTCGATACCGCGGAAGTCCGGACCGTCGGTCTTGCCGTACATGGCGGCTGAGCCGTTGGCGTAGACCGCGCGACGGTTGTAGCCGACCACCGCGTGCCCCAATCCCCAGCTGACGCCGCCCGCCCGGCGCTGCTTCCAGGCGTTGCCGATCAGTTCCTCCAGGCGGTCCACGAGAAACGTCACGAATTGGCTGGGCTGCATCACGCCTTCCTTGGGAAGCTCGAACTTGCCTTCCTCCGTGACTCCCGAGGTGTGCGTGTGTGTGGCCGTGAAGATCACCTTGCGGGCATCCACTTCGGGCAGTTTCGCCGCCAGCCGTTGGCGGGCGGCCGCCAGCAGCGGCGGGCGGATCGCCACCAGATCGCACGACACCAGCACCGCCTGATCGACGCTGCGGCCGTCCTGCCGAGCCTCGATGGCCACGGCCGTAGCCGTGATCGGACTCTCCACGCCTTTGGAAATCCGCAAACCAAACTGCCCGTCCAGGGCGATCGGCTGATCCGGCGTGATACTCGTCGTGGCCGCGCCGATCAGCAACTCCGTGTCTGCGGCCCAAGTGCCACGGGCGGCGATGCAAAGGAGCGCACCGGCGATTCCGCAAAAGAGCGACCATCGTGTAAAGCAACGCATGGGTAGTTCCTCCTGGCTAAGCGCTATCGAGTGAAAAATCCACCATTCGAAATCTCTATGGCCCAAACGGGAGTACCGCCTCACGTCTGGAGCTGCGCATGCTGTGTGCCGGGACCGGAGCCGGACCAGGCCGGGCGAGCCTCGATGCCGGCATCGTTTCGTGTTCTGCTATTCGGATTTTGGAATTGTCTCGGATTTCGTGCTTCGGATTTGAAATCTCAAATCTCAAATCTGAGATCTGAGATCTGAGATCTCAAATCCGGTTGGGGCCGTCAGGCCGCGTTCTGGCTACTTCTTCTCCCACAGTTCCTGGATCGCTGCGACCGTGCGGTCGACCAGCATCTGGCCGCCTTCGGGGCCGACCATGCCGGTCATCACCGTCGCGCTGTAGTTGGTAAACGGCTTGTCATCCAGCGCACCCGCCGCGATGGCCCGCGGCGTCGGCAGGTAGTAGGCGTGCTGCCGCTTGGCGCCGGCCAACTGGATGAGGAATGTCTGCACCGCCGGACTGCGGGCCTCGATCTGCACGCCGTAATCGAGGTACAGCTCGAACGGATTGGTGGCGATGGCCACATCGCCCAAGCGCAGCACGTGCAGTTCCATCTCATAGGTCTTCGCTTCGCCCTTCTGCTGGGCCGCGTACCGTTCGGCCACCGAGCCGTACAAACCCTGCGTCCAACGATCCGACTTGCCGCGCGTCTGCTTGGCGTCGAGGTCTGCGCAGACCTTCTGGGCAACGGCGTATTCGGCCTCGGTGATGATCCGCGCAGGCAGTTCCAGCGTGCGCACTCGATGCACCAGCGGCACGTCCGTGCGAAGATCCTTGGCGATGACGCCGGCCACGTCCTCAAAGGCGTCGGCCACGCGGCGTCCGATCTCCTGGCTGTAGGTCAGGCCCCGGAATTCGCACATCCGCTGTTCGCCGCGGCGGGCCACCTGGGCGCGCGGAGTCTGGTCGCCGGCCGGAGCGCAGAACCCCAGCACGGCGACGTCCTCGCCGTGGCGCTCGTGGATCAAGCGGCGGGCGTCGTGCCAGAAGTCGGCGCTCACCTTGCTGCCGCCCTCGGCTTGGGCCGTCGTCGCCAGCGTGAGCGCGGCGGCTTTCAGTTGCTGCTGCGCGTCGTAGAAGCACAAGACGTGGACCGCGTGGTCCTCGTAGCCCTCGACGCCGCGGAATTCCGGAACGTTGGTGGGGCCGTGCATCTTGGCCGTGCTGTCGCTGTACACGATGCGCCGGCCGTGACCGGCGACCGCGTGGCCCAGTCCCCAGCCCACAGCCCCCGGCGCCCGGCTCTCCCAGGCCTTGACGACCGCCTGGCCGATCTGTTCGTACAGCCACGGCACGTACTCCTTGGGCTGCATGGCATCCTCGTAGTCCTTTTCATCATACCGGTCCTGGAGCAGCACCGGCGCCGTATGGGTGTGCGTGGCGGCCAGGAACAGCTTGTTCAGGTCGAAGCCGGGCAACCGGCCGGCCAGGTGCTTGCGGAATCCGTCCTGAATCCCCGGCCGAATCACGCACAGATCGCACGCGACCAGGATCGCCTGATCCAGCGATTGCTGGCCGTTCCGCGATTCCAAGGCCAGCACACCGGCCTTCAGGCGGCTCTGGATCTCGCGTCCGATCCGCACGGTCGTGTTGCCGGTGAGCGGGACCGGCCGGTCCGGGGTGATGTCCGCCGTCGCGGAGCCGACCCAAAACTCGGCCGCCTGGGCCGGCCCGGCAGCCAGAGCGCACCAGAATCCGCACGCGGCAAAGACCGCGAGGCGAGAGACAAGCGAGTATCGACGACAGATGCGTTTCATAACCTCCTCCTCAAGCTGCAAGTTAACGTTGGCCTGTGTCCGGTGATTGCTACGGCATCAATCGCGGCTTGGCGCCGCCGGATACCACATTTCCAGGAAATTGTTGACGATGTATTTCATCACTTGAAAGACGATGTCTTGGCGGTAGCAGGTCGTCGCGTGGCTCAACGCGGCGCGGCCGCCGGCCGAGACGGCGGGACCCAACAAGCCTTCTTCCTTCAGTCGCGCCACCGCCTCCGAGCCGGCGACTTTCACGGCGTTGCGCAGCATGTGGGCCAGAAGGACCGGGCTGCTGTCGCGTTCCAGCGCCGTCCAGACGTTGGCCTTGCAGATGCCGTCGTCGAACAGCTTGCCGATCTGCTCGGGCGGCACGGACGAACAGCCGTGGAGGACCAGTTTCGGACCGATCCGGCGACTGATCTCGCGGGCCAGTTCGCCATGATACTGCAGCGAAGCGGCACTGGCGCGGTGTTCCGTCCCCAGGTTAGCCACGATCATGTCGGCCCCGGTCTCGCGCACGTAACGTTCCGCGTGCTCCGGCGTGGTCAACTCGCCAGCTTCCTCGCCCCCGGCGTCGATGATCTCGTCGCACGCGCCTTCGACGACGATTTCAGAGCCCCTGGTACGCACGAATTGGCGCGTGGCCGCAATGTTCTCTTCAAAAGGCAAGGTCGAGGCATCGAACATGATCGACGAGAACTGACCCATGTCCCACTGCAATAGCTCGCGATCGTGGTCATGCTGCGTGTGATCCAGGTGGACCATGACGTCGACGTTCCCGTAGGGCGAATCGTCGCGGGCCAGGACCTGGAGGTCGGCCAGGAACAGCCGCAGGCCGATATCCCAACGCCGCG
This sequence comes from uncultured Pirellulaceae bacterium, assembly GCA_964409865.1. Classification (GTDB taxonomy): domain Bacteria; phylum Planctomycetota; class Planctomycetia; order Pirellulales; family Pirellulaceae; genus Anammoximicrobium. The sequence goes on along the minus strand of CAYPGE010000507.1, from coordinate 2,102 downwards.
AGTGCGTGTACCAAGCCGACTGGGCGCGGTGCAGGTACTGGTTCGTAATCCCCACGGTGATCGGCACGCGATCGAGATGGCGCTGAATCGCGAAATCGGACGCTGCCGCCAGGACGGCTTCGGTCGTGGTGAGATTCTCCGAGCAGAAACACGGAATCACCCATTTCTTCCGCGCGGCGGCGGCGTACAGATCCAGCACTTGGTCTCGTGAAACAATCAGTGGCATACGAACACTCCTAAGGCGGCGGATGGATCGCGTTCAGAATCAGCCCCACGGATGGCATGGCAATACCACGGATAAGAATGAAGTCTTTCGACACTCCCATCCGTGGTATTGCTATGCCATCCGTGGGGACCATCTGGCACGAGCCGATTCATCCTCTTGGAAACAACCAGAACTTGTTGCCGGTCTCTCGCCCGGCGGGGCGCTACGCCAGCGTCAATCCGAGCAGGCGCATCGCGTTTTCGTAATAAACTTTCTTGAGCACCTCGTCGGACAGCCCTAACCCGTACAGCTTCCAGCGGGTGTACACACCAAACCGGCCGATGTAGTCGGGATAGTCAAAATACTCGTCGCGGGTCTCCAGAAAGCGGAAATAACAACGGTAGGCTTCGGCCGAGACCGGCATGTCCAGGCCAAACAGGATCCGGTCGGCATAGCGCCGAAAGAACTCGGCCGCCGTGTAGGGCTGGCGGCCCAGTTCGTCGATGCGGGCCGAGAAGTCGATCGACGCGTTGGGGTGGTTGTCGAGCAACTCGCCCACCGCCGCCAGGTCCTCCGGCAGGTTGGCCACGTGCGGCAGCCAGAACCTGGTCTCCGGATGCCGGGCGATCATGCGGTTGCGCTGCTGGAGGATCTCCCACTTGCTGAAATGCGAACCGTGAAAACTCCAGCCGGGGAATTCCTGCAGCGTCAAGTAGTGCTCGTTGTGCTCGTCGATCGGCTGGAAGAAGGCGATCGGGTCCGAGACGTGGATCAGGACCGGGATACCCAACTCGCCCGCCCGCTGCCAGATCGGTGCCAGCCGCTCGTCGTCGACCCGCAACATGGCCCCCGTGTGGTCGCGGAACAGCAGCCCCAGCTCCTTGGTGACCTTCAGCCCGCGGGCTCCTGCGGCCACGTCGGCCTCCAACTGCTCGATACACCGCTTGGCAAAATCGTTGTCCTTGATCAGGACGGGGTCTTCCCACTGGGCAAAGTCGGCCATCGTCAGCGCGGCGAACCGGCCCGGATAGCGTTGCACGTACTGGTCCATGAACGTGCGGATGTCGCGGCGCGCGATGCTGTAGGTGTTGTTCACCAGCGGCAGAGTCGTGTTGCCGGTCACGTTCACCCAGACCCGCACGCCGACGGCGTCCATCACTTCGATCAATTCCTCTGCCGGCAGGTCGCCGAACAGATGGTTGTGGGCATCGATCACCGGGAAACGAGCCTGATCGGGCACGTGCGACGCCACGCGGAGCAGGCACTGTGGCCGGAAGTCTTTCAGGAGTACATCTTTCATAGCACGCAATGATCTCCTTCCGAAAATAAGACAGGCACCGATCGTCCTGATCGGAGCCAGTCCCATTTTCATGGCAGAATCGCCTCGATTCCAGTCTGTTTGCAGAACTCGATCAGATCGCCGTACAGGTGTTCGCCGTAACCCAGGCAGGCGTACTCGTTGGTCCAATGCTCCAACAGCACGTTGATGTCGCAGTGGGCCGTCACGAAAGCGTGCGGCCAGAAGGGGATTCCGCACTCCAGCTGCCGGGCTTGGAGCTGATCGGCCGGCGGCTCGACGACCGAGCACCGCGTGATCACCATCGTGAACCGGCCGTCGACCCGTCCGAGCCGGGCCAGCACGCCCTCGCCCGGCTTGCAGACCAGCTGGATCGACAGCCCGCCTGCCTCGCCCTCCGTCGGGATGCCGTGCTCGGCAAACCCGGCCGGGCCCAGCTTGCCGGCCAGCGACGGCGGGCAGGCGCCGTCGCCGATGATCTTGATCTCGCGGGTCCGCTTGTCGATGTGCTGCAGGTCGCCGTAGTAGACGGGATCCCGGCTGAGCTTGGTCAGCAGCAGGACCGTCATGGCCGTGTTGAAATCGCCCAGCGTCGAAGTG
>CAYPGE010000506.1:0-5919 GCA_964409865.1 uncultured Pirellulaceae bacterium | reverse complement strand
GTCAGTCGATCGGCCAGTTGCCGGGCCCGGTCGTACTGTTCCGCCGCCGCCGCCCGCTGAGCCAGTCGATAGGTCCCATCCGCCCAGTAGACGCTGTCGCGGTGCTGTTCGGCGATCTGCTCGAAGACACGATCCGCCTCGTCGCCCTGTCCTTGATCGGACAACAGCCAAGCCAACTGGTAGAGCACCGCGTCCAGCAGCTGGAAATCGGGGTGCTCTCGAACGATGCGCTGCAACAGCGGGATGGCTTCGGCCTTGCGGCCGAGTTTCTCCTGAACACGTGCCGCCTCGAGAAGTGCTGGAGCCGCCTCCTCGGAATCGCCGTAGGACGTCACGACCAGCAGGTAGGCTTCCAGCACTTCGTCACTGCGGCCCAGCTGTTCGAGGGCCTTGGCCTTCATCATCGCCGCCTTGACCGCCAGAGGGCTTTCCGGATGCCGCTCGATCACTTGGTCGAACGCCACCACCGCGGCCTCCGCTTTGCCAGCCTGGAAATTGGCCAGCCCCAAGCCCGTCCAGCCCTTGTCTGCCAGCTCGGGCGGTTGCCCGTCTTGGACGATCACGCCGAACAGCCCGATGGCCGCGTCAACCTTGCCGGCCGTCAGGGCCGACTCTGCCAGCCGGTGCGTCGCTGCCGCGTAGGGAGCCTGCTGAGCGTCCTGGCCCGTGATTTGCGCGTGGACCTGGAGCGCCTCGTCCAAGCGGTTCTCATGGGCCAAGGCTTCCATCAGTTCCAGTCGGCAAGCGGTCGCATTACTTCCTGTCGGCCCCGTCGCCAGGTACTTCTGCAGCACCTCGATGGCCTCGGCCTGCCGATTCAATCCCGCTAAGGCCAGCGCGTGCGCCCATTGCACGCCGCCGTACAGGTCTTGCTTCTCCGGCGGCACGTTGACCTGCGTCAGGACCTCCAACGCCTTCTCGCACTTGGCATCACCCAGGTACGCCAGCGTCAAGTAGTACTGGTTGGCCTGCAGCGCGAACTCATCCTCCGGAGGGCTCCCCGCAGTCGCCGCACCGGCGTCGCCGTCCGCCGGCGCGGCAGCTGGCTTTGGCGCCGAGGCGGACGCGACCAGGCGTTTCAAGAGTTCGATTGCCTGGCCATACTGGTTCTGCTTCAAATAGGCTCGTGCCAGGCTTTGTTCGACCCGCGATCGCAGCGGGCTGTACGGGAATTGAGTCACAAACTGCTCCGCCAGGGAAGCGACGCGTTCGTACTGAGCGTCGGCGAGGGTTAGTTGCACCTGGGCTTGCAGACTGTCATCCGCCCAGGGACTGTCGGGCCAATTCTGCAGAACCCGGTCATATCCCTCTTGCGCCGACGGCAACTCGCCGCGTTGCCGGCAAGCCTCGGCTCGCCAAAACGTCATCGCCGGGGTGAGTGCATGTTGGGGGTACTGTTCCAGTGCGGCCTGCAAGGTCAGCACCGCGTTGTCCCAATCGTGCCGTGCCACTTGCGACATTCCCAACCAGTAGCGGGCTTGTGCCAGCAACTCGCTGCCTGGAAAGCGGTCGGCCGCCGCTTGGAAAGCCGCTTCCGCCTCGGTGTACTTGCCGCGATTGTACAGGCAGATCCCCAGCTGCACCTGCGCATCGTCCGCCAGAGGCCCGCCCGCCGCAGCCAGGGTCTGGTAAGCGATCCGGGCCGACTCGATGTCGCCTCGCAGTTCCGAGGCGCGCCCCAGACCGAACCGGCATTGGTCCACTTGTGCGCCGTCGGGGTGACGTTCCAAGACCTCCTTGAACAAGGCCGCGGCACGGGGCCCATCCTGGGCGGAGAGCGCCAATTCAGCGAGATAGGTCTTGGCGTGGGCGTTCAAGCTTGCATCGGGGTACTCGGCCGCGAATTGTTCCAGTTCTTGGCGAGCCATCGCCGAATCGCCCGTCAGATAGACCGCCTCAGCCGCCCGGAAACGAGCCTGGGGCACGTAACGATGATTCGGCTCGCGAGCGACGAAATCCAGAAAATCCTTGCGGGCCTGTGCATACTGCCCCTGCTGCACCGCCGCTTCGGCACGAAAGAACAAAGCCGAAGCCGCCTGCGGATGACTGGGATACAGCTGGGCGAACCGCGAGAACTCTTCTGCGGCCTGCCGCCATCGACTGTTGGAATAATGGCCGATCGCCGCGGCGTAAACGTCCTCCGGCGTCTGGAGCACGTTCCGCACCGGCGGCTCCGCGGCCGTCGGCGGCAAGATGTCCACAGTCGATCCCTGCGGCGTGTCCGCCACAACTTCCATCGGCGTTTTATCCGAGACCGCAATCGGAGCCTCCGCCGCCTTCAAGACCGAAACGACCAGCAACAGGAACAACGCCGCGGAAACAGAGAGGGGGCTGCTAGCGTACATCCGTGTACTCGCTAAACTAGGGAAACAAGGTGGTCTGGTTACCGTGGTCTGGTAACCGGCGGGGCGTATGGTACCCGACTGCGGGCTCTGGCGACAAGACCAACTACGCACCGCCAGCGAGGGCGGCGCGGGGCTTCATCGCCTGCAACGGAACACTTTCAGGTCGTCGTACTCGCAACGGATGGTGTGGCTTATCTGGGGCAGGCCGATCCGGCTCGTTAAACCCCTAGCGCGGCGTCCAGGCTAAATGTTGGGGTAGCGGAAGTGGCGTAAGCTTCCAGCTTGCGGCGATTTGTTGATGGCAAGCTGGAAGCTTACCCCACTTTCTAGTCTGGACGACGCACTAGTTCGTTGGGCTGATCCACTGCACGCCGTCGATGATCACGTGACCGTCGGCGTCGCGGTTCGAGACGATCACAGCGGCAGGTTGGTCGGCGGCGAACTCGAAAACGCCGAGGGAGACAAACAGGCCGTCGATGGGGGGCGATTGCTGCTGGTTGACGACCACGGTCTGCCGGCCGTTCGCGTGCTGGACTTCCACGGCGACGTTGCTGGCACGATTCCTGTTCGGCGTGTAGGCGAGTCGCACTTCGTAGCGGCCAGGGGCGGAAAGCCGGGCCTCGAAGCGGGCGTTGGCCTGGCCGTCACGCGCGTTGTTGTCGTGGCGGTAGCTGTTGCCCAGCCACTTGCCGGCCGCCCGGCTCTCGCTCCAATCACCTGTTACCTTGGCCTGGGTGTCATCCACGACGATACCCGGCAATTTGCCTGGGTCCACGCCGAATCCGCCGCCCGCGGCCGGGCCGCTGTATTCGAGTATCTGGCCGTCCTCAATCAGCCGCTCGCGGAGCTTCGCGTAGGGCACGTCTTGCACGGCAAGATCGTCGTCGATGGCCATCGCGGCAGCGGTGGCGCCCGACTGGGCCAGGATCATGAACACGGGCTCCATGCGGATCGATCCAAAGGCGATGTGCGAGCTGGAAACGGAGACCGGCACCAGCAGGTTTTCGCACTGGTCCCGCTTGGGCACGAGCGAGCCGTAGGCGATTTCGTAGGGTCCGCGGGCCGGCACGCCGATGTCGCCTTCGTTCTGCACGTTACCTTCGGGCGTGATGTAACGCTGGACGTTGTGCGAATCGATCGTATAGGAACCCATGCCCACGGAGTCCGGCGTCGGCCGCCTCTTGAGCAGTTCGTTCTCGGTCATCACGTACGCGCCGATCATGCGCCGCGCCTCGCGCACGTAGATCTGATGGGGCCAGTTGCCGTTGTCGGTGAACTCGTCCTTGGCCAGGCCCCAGCGGCGCATTTCACTCTGCACGTCCGCCGGCACGCGCGGGTCGTTGGCGATAAAGTACAGCCAACCCTGTTGGTACGTCGTGTGCTCGCGGAGGATTTCGCGACGGCGCTGGTACGAGGCTTCGGGGTAATCGTAGTTGAAGCCGATGTTGTCCGTGCTCATCGGCCCGTGGTTGTTGGTGTCCGTCTTGTGATTGGGGATCGGGTCGAACTTGTCAAACGTCTCGCGCCAGCCGGCGTCGAAAATCCGCACCAGCAGTTCGTACTGCTTGGGATCGTAGCCATCGGGCTTTGGAAACGGGACGCGGTTCTCCGCGCAATCCGTCAGGCACATGCGGTAGCAATAGGCCTGGACGCGTTTATCGCCCTGGCCGTACTCACCGGGCGGGTCCGTGCTGATGCGCGGCAGCGCGCCGCTGGCCGGATCGCCAGGCACGACGTAGGGGCTGATCGGTTTCTTGACCGCGCCGAAATGGTGCCGATGATGCAGCACGCCCGTTTGGACGCCGTTCCACTGTTCGTCGTAGACGTTTTGCGCTTCGCGCCCTACGTGGTACTCAATTCCGGCCGCCGCCATCAGGTCGCCCTCGTAGGTGGCGTCGATGAATATCTTGCCGGCATACGTCTTGCCGCTGAGCGTCGTCAGCGACGCGATCCGAGCGCCCGTTTTCGTCAGGCCTTTCTGCCGGTCCAGCCACTCGTCGCGGTGTACCGGGATCTCGTATTGGCGGACGTAGTCCTCGAAGACCTGTTCGGCCACGTGCGGTTCGAAAATCCACATCGTGCGCTGCTCGCCGTCGATCGCCGGAGTCCCCTGGCCCTTGTTGCCGTATTCTTCCTTCTTCTGCCACTTCCAGGCTTCAGGCTGATCGTAGTGCTTCCAGACGCGATGATAGAACTCGCGCGCCAGGCCGCCGATGACTGCCTTGTTGCCAGTGTCGGTGAACCCCAGCCCGCCGCTGGACAGTCCACCGAGATGCTTGTCCGGGCAGACGATCACCACCGACTTGCCCATCTTCTTGGCCTGCACCGCCGCGATGACGCCCGCCGAGGTGCCACCGTAGATGACCAGGTCGTGCTCTGCGGCCAAACTTGGGATGCAGACGCTCCAACCAAGCAACAGTGAAACGGTCAACAGAGGGTTTTTCATGGTATACATCTCCGAAAAGGCAGCACCAGGGCAATTCGCCGGTAGAGCAACCAGGCAGCAAAGTCCAGTTCAAGACGATGCATTCCCTCGTTCCCAGGCTCCGCCTGGGAACGCCCTGCCTTGCCGGCTCTGCCGGCCGAAAGCGAGGCCGAGCCTCGCTGCCGGTCAGTTACGGGGCAGATCCCCGTAACCAAGGGACAACTTTTTAAGAGCGTTGGGCTGCTGCCGCCGTTACCGCATCGGCGAGTAATTGGTGGCTTTCATGAACACGGATTGGACCCCGTCCTTGACGGTCAACGAACCGCCGGCCTTATCCTCGGAGGCTTTGCGGGCCGCGAGCCAGTCTGGATCCTGGCGGAAGGCGTCGAATGAAGCCTTGGCCGCATCCGTACTGCGATGGGCCAGGATGTAGACCAGCGTCTCGCCGGCTCCCGGCTGTCCCTCCAGCGGGTTCCAGTAGCCGACGTTGGTCATGCCGTGTTTTTCGAACAACTTGAGCGTATGGTCGCGGAAACGGGTGTTCAGGTTTTCAAGATTGCCGACCGACGCGGTGTAGGTCCGCAGCTCAAAGACCCGTTCGCCCGCCGCCGAAACCTTGACTTCCGGCGAGTAGTCGGTTGCGCCCAGCAGCACCGATTCCACCTTGGACACAATCGGTCCGTCGGCCTCGGTCTTGTTCTTCACCTCCTGCCAATCCGGATCAGCGAAAAAGGCTTTCCAGGACGCCTCGCGCGCCTCGCGGCTGGGGTAGGCCAGCAGGTAGATCAGCTTGTTGTCGGGATTTTCGATCGGCACCCAATAGCCGATGCTTGTCAGGCCGTGCTTTTCGAAGATCTTCAGCGTATGGTTGCGAAATCGTGCGTGCAGGTCGTCCAGGCGGCCCGGCGGTGCAAAGTACGTCCGCAACTCGAACACGCGTTTCTCCTGCGCCGCAGCAGCCGCAGCGGCCATGCCCAGCACGACAGCCATCACCAGCACCTTCTTTGTCGTCATGATGTTGCTCCCAGGTTCGAAGACCATCCACGTCGAAAGGGCATCCCCCGCGGGAAAGACCCAAGGACCGCCGAACAAATGAGTGTCGCATTGTCGCCTTTCGCTCCGCGAAAGGACGTTCTTTCGCGGAGCGAA
>CAYPGE010000505.1:0-5921 GCA_964409865.1 uncultured Pirellulaceae bacterium | reverse complement strand
TGCAATTCGGTGTTTCGCTTGGCATTCCACCAGGCCAGGAATTCGCTTCGCCGTTCTTCCAGCCGCCGTTGCTCCTGGATCAGCATCTCCTGCAAGTAGGCCGCTTGCTGGGACCCGTTGGCCTGTTCCAGCCAACGCTTCAGCCGGGCCTGCGCCGAAGCGAGGTCGTTGATCTTGCCAAGTCGTTCCTGCAGGTTCTGCAGCGCCGGATAGGCTTGCGTGCGCAGGGACTCGCCGAAGGCCGGCGCGAGCAATTCGATGGCGTAACGCAGCTTTTTGCCGGCGATCCGGAAGCGGTGCATGGCGCCGAGGTCGGACAAGTCGGTCCCGGCCGCCGCGAAGAAGGCGTCCATCACCGGCTGAATCCGGCTCGCGGCCCAGGGACCGAAACGGACCGGGCCGGCGTCCGCAGCTTCGCCTCGCAAGCGGACTTTGCGCAGCAATTTGGCGCACCGCCGCGGAAAACGGCCTAGCTCGAAAAGGTCCTTCCACAGCTCGCCGATGGGCCGTTGCGAATCCTGGCGGTGACGCTGCACTTTGTCCAGCAACGGCCGGGCCGCCGCGGCATGTTCGGTGTCGCCGGCCAGCCGCTGCAGGAACACGTCGTCGTCGCGGGCGTCGTTGGCCGCGCGGCGGATGGCCTTGAGTTGCGAATTGATCCATTTCCGGCGGCGCTTCGGCAACAGTTCCTCGTACAGCGACATGGCGGCCGCGGCGCGCCGCGCCCAAACGCGCATTTGGTGGACGTTTTCGATGTCCCGTTCGGGATGCTTGGCCGCCAGCGGCACGTAGTGCATGACCGGCTGCAAGCGCGAATCCAGGCTGCGGACGGCGACGTCCTCCAGCCACTCGTCCGGTCCGGCTTCCACCCATTTCACGAACTTGGCCATAGACGACTACTCTTCCTTTCCAGCGGCTCGATGAGGTCGAAACACGGTGCGTTGGGATTGTTCGAGCGTCTTTTCGGCTTCGCAGGCCAGGCGATACAGGTGTTCCTGATGGCGATGCTTGCGGCCGTCCTTGCCCGGACGCAGACGTTTGTATCCACCGTCCGGCAGCAGCCGGCGGCCCTTGACGTTGTCGCGCGAGTAGGATTTCAGCACGGCGATCAGCCGCCGGCGGCTCTCCGGATCGTCCACGGGGACCAGCAGTTCCACGCGCTTGTCCAGGTTTCGCAGCATCCAGTCAGCGCTGGAGATAAAAACCAGCTCGGCGCCGCCGTGGTAGAAGTAAATGATGCGGGCGTGCTCCAAGTAGCGGTCCAGGATGCTGACCACGCGGACGTGCTCGCTCAACTCCGGCACTCCCGGCCTCAGGCAACAGATGCCGCGGACGTTCAGGTCGACGCGGACGCCGGCCTGCGAGGCCTTGTACAGGGCCTTGATCAGCTTCGGGTCGGACAGCGAATTGACCTGGGCCATGATCTGCGCCCGCTGTCCCTGCTTGCGGCGTTCGATTTCGCCGTCGATCAATTCCAGCAGCTTGTCGCGGAGACTGAAGGGCGCGGCCGCGATCCGGCGGTACTGCTGCGGCAAGGAATAGCCGCTGATGGCGTTGAAAAAGCTGGTCGCGTCGGCCGCCAGTTCCTCGTTGCAGGTCAAGAACCCCACGTCGCAATACAGCTTGGCCGTCACTTCGTTGTAGTTGCCGGTGGCGAAGTGAACGTAACGCTGGATGCCGTGCGCTTCGCGGCGGATGACAATGCACACCTTGGCGTGCGTCTTCAGGCCCTTGACGCCGTAGATCACCTGGACGCCCGCCTGCTCCAGGCTCTTGGCCCAGCCGATGTTGCGGGCTTCGTCGAAGCGGGCTTTCAGTTCGACCAGCGCCGTGACGTGTTTGCCGGACTCCGAAGCCCGCTGCAGCGCAGCCACGATGGGGCTGTTGCGGCTGGTGCGGTACAGGATGATCTTGATGGCCAGCACGCCCGGATCGTCGGCGGCCTGCTCGATCAGCCGCACGACCGGCTCGAAGCTCTCATAGGGCAGCGACAGCAAGATGTCCTTCCGCTGGACCACGTCAAACATGCTGTCGGCCGGGTCCAAGCCGGGCGAGTTGCGCGGCGGCCAGGAATCGTACTTCAGTTCGTCGAAGCCCGAAACGCCGCTCAGCCACATGAACGCGCCCAAGTCCAGCGGACCGCGGGCCGGGAAGGTGTAATCCGCGTCAACTCCCAGCGCGGATGTGAGGAACTTCAGCATCGTCGGACTGCACGATTCCGCCACTTCCAGACGCACGCAGTGGCTTTCCTTGCGGGCGTCCAGAACCTCCTCCATGCCGGCCATCAGATCGGGCGCCTGATCTTCGCGGACGCTCAGGTCCGCGTTCCGCGTGATCCGGAAAGGCACTGCCTCCACGACCGTCTCGCCGGGGAAAAACCGGCCGATGAACAGGCTCACCAGGTCTTCCAGCAGGATGTAGCGATAACCCTCGTCCGCAGGCAGGCGAAAGAAGCGGACCGGCGAAGCACCAAACGGCAGAATGGCAAAGCGCGGCGTCTCGCCGCCGGCCTCGGGGGCCAACTGCACGCACACGTTCAACGCTTTGTTGATCAGCAGCGGGAATTCGTCCTCCGCACGCACCGCCATCGGCGTGTACACCGGGAAGACCTCGCTGTCGAAGATCTTGAGCACCACCGCCTCCTGGTGCTCGCTCAGCTGTCCGGGCGCCATGCGCTGGATTCCGGCCTGCGACAGTCCCGGCTCCAATTGCTCCAGCAGGCAGCGGTACTGGTCCTCCACCATGCGATGAGTCCGCTGGCTGACGGCTTTCAGCTGCTGGACCGGAGTCAGGCCGGCGGGATCACGCTTGTTGCTGCGGCGCTGGCGCAGCATCTGCAGCCCGCCCACGCGGACCATCAAGAACTCGTCCAGGTTCGAACTCGTGATGGCGAGGAATTTCAAACGCTCCAGCAGCGGCAGGCTTTCGTCCGTCGCCTCGTCCAGCACGCGCTGGTTGAATTCCAGCCAGCTGAGTTCGCGGTTGAAGAATTTGGTTTTGGGTTTGGGATCGGCCATGGGACACGTCACTCGTTCAACGTGAGGCTATAGGAATCTGTAATCGTGGCGACTGTGGGATGGTTGAAGCGACGAGCATCTGAATCTCTCACCTAATCTTTCAGCTAATCTCTCTCTTAATCTTCCACCTAATTTCCCCGCCACCAAGGCGGTAGGAGATTAGGTGAAAGATCAGGATTTCTGGTTTCAACGAAGCCAGTTAAGTTCTCTCCAACCTCTCCGGCGCATTGCGCACCAGGACCGGCATGCCGTACACTTCCTTGAACAACCCCGCCTTCTGCTGCACGGCCAGTTGCTCGACGGACAGGTCGTCCGCGCCCGGCACGGAGATCACCCAACGGCCGTCTTCGCGCGCGCACTGGATGTTCTTGACCCGCTGATTGTTGTTGCGGTCCAAGGCGTCGGCCAGACGCAGGATCGCGGCCAGCTTGACGACCGTGGTACGGCTTTCCCAGTCCAGTGTTGCGTAACTCTCGTGAACCGGCTTGGGCGACGAGCGGCGATGATAACGCGCGATCAGGGCCGCCAACTGCACGTCCTTCTGGCTCAGCCCAAACAGGTCGCCGTTGCCGATCAAGTACATGCTGTGCTTGTGGTGGCTGCGCGCGCTGACGGCATAGCCGACGTCGTGCAGCAGCGCCGCCACGGTCAGGATCACTTCATAGCGGTAGCCGAGCTGATGTTCGGGCTGCAGCGCGCGGAACAGCATGCGGCTCAACTCCGCCACCTGCCGGCCGTGCGGCTCGTCGAACCCGAACCGCCGGCCGAAATCGACGGCCGAGCGGACGATCTGATGCGTGAAGTTCTCGGTCCATTCCTCGCGTGACGCCAACTCCCGGATCAGTCCGTCGCGGAGGTTGATCGGCGAGACCAACAGCTCCTCCAAACCCAACGCTCGGGCCAGGCGGACGTACGTCAACAGCGCCGGCCCGACGGTTTCGGCGTCGGGCACGGCCAGGTGGAACTTGTGCAGGATTTCGTCGACCGACATGGCGACGATCTTTTCCGTGAACTTCCGCAGCTCGCCCGCGGGCACCGTGGCCAGCGAGTGCGCGTCCCAGTCCGGCAGCAACTCGCCGGTGGCAAAGCGGACGTCGCCGCCCAGGGCGATCATGATCAACGAATGGTCGGCCGGGACGTGCTTCCGCACTTGATCGACGATCCGCGTGATCTGGCTCTCCATAATGGCCCGCACCTTGCCGGTGGGGGCGTGAAACGCCTCCAGGGTCTTGCGCAACCGCAGCGCGCCCAGCCGGTAGGTGTGCGCGAAGGCCACGTCGCCGTGGTCGATCAACAACACCTCCGTGCTGCCCCCGCCGACTTCGACGATCAACGTCTTGGCTTCGGCCAGTCGCGGCTCGGACGCCAACAGCGGCAGCACGCCCAGGTACGTCACGCGGTTCACCGCGGCTTCGTCGAACGGCTCGACGTTGAAGCCCGTGGCGATGTAGATGCGTTTGAGGAAGGACAAGCGATTGATCGCCTCGCGGACCGCACTGGTGGCCACCACGTGAATCTGTTCCGGACGCGTGATGTCGTATTCGTTCAGCAACTGGCGATAGCTCTTCAGGACCCGTACGCATTCTTCCGTCGTGGCGGGATCGATGGCCCCCATACTGAACGTGTCCTTGCCCAGGCTGACGGCCTGGGACAGCGTCTCCAGGGTGCGGAACTGCCCCCCTTCTCCGATCTCGGCGATCGCCATCCGAATCGACGTGGCCCCGATGTCGATGACGGCTACCAGCTTCGGCGACCGCGGTTTGGCGGGTGTGGCGGGCACCGCCTGCGGTTGTACGTCCAAATTCATGACCAGTCCCTCCGTCCGAGCAAGCAACGGCCCTTCCGTTCGCCGGGAATCGCGGCGATTCCGTCGAGTTTAGACGGTCCCTCTAAGATACTGCCGGGCAAAACGGCTCACCAGGGTTGTCGCGCGATTTTGCCCGCGAGAAACCGAGGCAATGCTTCTTCATCAAATCTTAACAGTTTTCCGTAGTAGAATTCCCAGGAAATTCGCCCCGGCTTAATGACAAGCCAGTGGTTTCCCAATAAAAAGGGCGAATGGTGTCGTGACCCCCTGACACCCTGTCAAGGACATGGCAACGCGGACAACAGGATGATGCCAGAAGATACGGTTCCAATCGGACGTCCCTTGCCCGCGAGGCCGCGATGGACCGCATGGACCGTGGCCGCCGCGATGGCCTGTGGTTTCCTGGTGTGCGGCGCGGGATGCGGAAGCCGGTCCTCCTCGTCACGCGGCAGCACCGTGATCCGCGTCGAGGGCTCGGATACGATGGTCAACGTCGCTCAGGCCTGGGCGGAGACGTACAACCTGAAACACCCGGAAGTCAGCGTCCAGGTCCTCGGCGGCGGCTCCGGCGTCGGCATCGCCAGCTTGATCGACGGCAACTGCGACTTGGCCAACAGCAGTCGCACCATCAAGCCGGACGAAATCCAGAAGGTCGAAGCGGCGCACGGCGCGAAGCCCAAGGAATTCGTCGTGGGCTACGATGCGCTGGCCATCTACGTCCACAAGGCCAACCCCACCGAGACCATTTCGCTGGACCAACTCGCGGAGATTTACGGCTGGGAGGGAAGGATCATCCGTTGGTCGCAAGTCGACACGGGGCACCGTTGGGGCGACCGCGATACGATCGTGCGCGTCAGCCGCCAGGCTGGCTGCGGGACACATGCCTATTTCCGCGAAGCCGTGCTGGGAAAAGAACGTGATTTCAAGTTGGGGTCCGTGGATCAAAGCGGGTCCAAGGCCGTGGTCGCGCTGGTCTCCAACACGCCCAACGCCATTGGCTACAGCGGCATGGGATACCAGACCCCCCAGGTCAAGATGCTGCGGGTCGCCCAGCGCACGGGGCAGCAGACGACCGGGAACCCCCGCGAGGGTTGCGG
>CAYPGE010000504.1:0-5957 GCA_964409865.1 uncultured Pirellulaceae bacterium | reverse complement strand
GCTGATGGCGTGCAACTGCCGGCGGCTGGTGCCGGTGGCGATGACGAAATAGTCGAAGATGGCCGTCAAGTCGCGCAAATCCAGCACGGCGATGTCGCGACCGCGGTTCTCGGCCGCCGTCCGCGCCGCTGCCAGCGCCAGCTGCAGACTCCGCTGTTGGTCATCTCGCACAACTGCTGCTCTTTTTGTTTTGGTATTCGCCACGCAATCCTTTCCTTTGCATGTCGGACCGTGCCAACTCGAAGCTGCATTCTATCCTTTCCAGACGCAGATGTCACCGGGCAGGTTCGGACGAATCTCAGGCCGGCAAAATGCCTCGAAGTGGACCTGTAAGCCGGGTTCTGTCCCTCGGCAAGCGAGGGGACGGCCATTTCTCTAGGACGCCGATTGCTCGGCGCCTCCAGCAACCTACCCGGGAGTCGATAGCGAGCCGGACCGGCTCGCGTTCGCCATGGCGAACTGCTCCCTGTTTGGCCTTGCTCCGGGTGGGGTTTACCAAGCCAGCCGAGTCGCCTCGGCTGCTGGTGCGCTCTTACCGCACCTTTTCACCCTTGCCTGATCCGTCCGCGGCTGCCAAGCACCCGCGGGCGGCCATCGGCGGTGTGTTTTCTGTGGCACTTTCCCTAGCCTCGCGGCCGGTCGGCGTTACCGACCACCCTGTCCTGCGGAGCCCGGACTTTCCTCCCGCCGCAGGCCACCTCGCGGCAGCCACGGCCAGCGGCCGTCCAGCCCACTTCGAGACGTTACACGGAATTCGCAGTCTTCTTACCCCTGATTGTTGTACAGCGTCGTGAACTTGGCAAGATACGCAAACTCACCCTCATCCGCAAATCCCGAGAATCCGATACTTACGATACAGGAGCACAGGTCATGGCTTCATCCGTTCACCGTCTGTTGCTTGCGGCGGTCGTGCTCGCCGCAGCCCTTGGACTGAGCGATTGGCTATTCGCCCAGGTCTCGCCACCGCGGAACGACCAGGAGGCCCCAGAACTCGTCGGTTCACCTGCCGCGGGGATGGCTGCGGCCGAGCCGATGCCGCCGGAAGCAACCGTCCAACCGTACTGCATGCCGGACGGGTGTGGCTACGAGACCTTATGTCTGCCGGAGGTGTCTCCGTGCGGCGATTCCGCGCGATTGTGGCTGCGCGGACAGTATCTGATCTGGCGGACCAAGGGCAATCCGCTGCCGGCGCTGGTCAGCACGAGCCCGCCGGATGCCCCCTGGGATCAGGCGGGGGTGCCGGGCACGCCAGGATACGACGTGCTGTTCGGCGATCAAGGCATCGCCGACGAAGATCGAGGCGGCGGTTATATTACGTTGGGGTATTGGCTCGATGAAGGCCGCACCTTGGGCCTGCAGGTCGACTGGTTCTTGGTGGGCAATGACAAGAGCACGGGCTGTTTTGCGGCGGCTTCGGATGGCGTTCCGATTCTGGCTCGCCCCTTCTACGATGTCCAGGGCGAACCAGCGGCCACGTTGCTCGCGTTTCCCGAAGTGGTAGAGGGCGCGATCCGCGTGGACACCTCCAGCGAACTGAACTCGGGCGGCGTGTTGCTGCGGAGGAATTGGCGAAGCGGAAGCCGAGGCCGCATCGACGTGCTGGCGGGCTATCGTCATTTCTGTTTTCGCGAAGACTTGAGGATCGCCGAGAGTCTGACCTCGACGGACCCCAACGGCGAGAACCCGAAGGAAACCAAAATCAATGGTTTCGACTACTTTGCCACGGACAGCGACTTTCACGGCGGCGAGCTTGGATTGACGGCGGAATTCTACCGCGGGTTCTGGTCGCTGAATCTGTCAGCCAAGGCAGCGCTGGGCAACGTGCAGCAACAACTGACCATTGACGGCGCAACGAAGATCGAGATTCCGAACAGCGACGATGACCCCCTGGTGACCGATGGCCGGCTGCTCAGCCAGCCGACCAACATCGGCTACCACCGTCGCAACGCGTTCGCCGTGCTGCCCGAACTGGGCGTGAATCTGGAGTACCACTTGACGGAACGCTGCAGTCTGATGATGGGGTATACCTTGGTCTGCTTCAATCGAGTGCTGCGAACCGGCGACCAGATCGACACAGCGGCCGATTCGACGCCGCTGGCCGCGCATCCCGCTGTTGTCCTTCGCGACGCCAGCTTCTGGGCGCAGGGCATCAGCCTCGGCGTGCAGCTGGCTCGGTAGCAACGCGGATCGAAACAACTTCCCGGTTCATTCAGATAGATTTGGAACCGCTGACAGAAAAATGAGGTGACAGAAAGATAAAGGAACGGAGGATTCGCATTCGCGAAAGTAATCCGGAACTTGTTCCCCGATCTGTCCCGTCATGTCATTTTTCTGTCACCCCATTTTTCTGTCAGCCTTGCTCCGCTTTTTCTGCGGTTATGCCGATTCGCATCGAGACTCGGGAAGTGATTTCGGCCGCCGTTGCTAGGAAAGAAGGGCCGCCGCAGGGTATTCGCGATGATCGTGAAGGGGACAGCCGCAGTGCATTTAGACTTCAGGTTCTGAGTTTCTTTCGGGTTGTTTCCCCGTCACGATCGGCGCAATTCTCAATCCCTGTCACGGTTGCCGGCGCGGTTCAGATCGCTCCTTGTGCCGGCCGATGAAGCTCCTGGATTTGGAACTCCGAAAATGGCACAGGCACGGATCGTCCTCGTCGATGCCGGTCCTGTTTTCAAGGATGGAGAAAGGACTCTGATGGCTCAAATCATTCGCTTGCAGGACCTGAGTACGGAGGAAATTTCCCGTCTGCTGGCCGCCAACAGCCGCCGCTTGACAGACGATCATGAGTGCGCGGCTCAGCGGTGTGCCGGCGAGATTGTCCGCGTCAAGAAGGCGTGCGATGCACTGAAGACGCTGCGTTTTATCGAGGAGGCCGCTTGATCCACAAGCAAACCGTGGGCAGCCATGCTGACAAATCAGCGGGGCGGGAATATACTTTGGGGTGCGGCCGGCGGTGCGGGCCGCAGTACGCCGCCAGGCGGTGAAGGACGAACCCCAAGCGAGGGCACACGGTCACTGTGAAAGAACACGAGCGTTTCGAGAGCGTCGTCCGGGAACGGGCGGTGCTGGTCCGCGTCATCACGTCCGATCGACTTTTCATCGAAGAGCCATTGGCCGAATTGCGGGGCCTGGCCACTACGGCCGGCACCACGATCGTCGGCGAACTCTTGCAGCGGCGTCCGTCGCCCGACTGCACCACGTATCTGGGCCACGGCAAGGTCGCCGAACTGAAGGCACTGGTCGCCTCCGCCAAGGCCGATGTCGTGATCTTCGACAACGACTTGAATCCCGCTCAGACGCGCAGTTTAGAGACGGAACTGCAGGTCAAGGTCATCGACCGCACGGAGCTGATACTGGACATCTTCGCCTCCAACGCCCGCACGCACGAGGCCCGCTTGGCGGTCGAGTTGGCTCAGCTCGAGTACTCGCTGCCTCGCCTGAAGCGCAAGTGGACGCACTTGTCGCGTATCAAAGCGGGCGTGGGCATGCGCGGTCCCGGTGAGAAGCAGTTGGAAGTGGACCGCCGGCTGGTCGAGAAGCGGATCGCGGATTTCCGCAGCGAACTGCGGCTGATCGAAGCCCGCCGCGAGCGGCAGGTGGCGGCCCGCGACGATCACATGACGGTCTCGCTGGTGGGCTACACCAACGCCGGCAAGAGCACGCTGATGAATGCCCTGACGCAGGCCGACGTGCTGGTGGCCGACAAGCTGTTTGCGACACTCGACACGCGGACCCGCCGCTGGCAACTGCCCAACTGGGGCCCGGTCCTGTTGAGCGACACGGTAGGGTTCATTCGCGATCTGCCGCACCGGCTGATCGCCAGCTTCAAAGCCACGCTGGAGGAATCGCGCCAAGCGGACCTGCTGCTGCACGTGGCCGACGCCAGCAACCCGGCGGTCTGCGACCAGATCAGTGCCGTCTACCTGGTGTTGCAGGAGATCGGCATCCAGGCGAAGGACACGCTGTTGGTGCTGAACAAAATCGACCGGTTGCCGGGACCCTCGGCCTGGAACGCGATCGTCAGCCGTTATCCGCATGCGATCCCGATCAGTGCCAAGACGCGACTGGGATTCGACCAGTTCTCGTATCGCGTGAGCGACGCGCTCAGCCGCACGTTCCGTGACGTCGATGTGGAGACCGGAGTGGACAACGGACGGCTGATGGCCTATCTGGCCGCGCACGGCGAGATCTTGTCGAAGCGTTTTGGCGAACAGCGGGTGATCGTTCACTGTCGCATTCCTCAAAAGTATCTGGGACGCATCCAGGGCGACGGCGCGGTCGTTCGAGTACGCGATGGAGGCTCCGGCGTGGGGCCTGGGAAGTACGCCCCGGAAGAGGCGGCGGCGATCGAAGACGTGGCGTAGGGGTGTTCATGAGCAGACGCAAGATCTCCGGCTCCCGAACGATTGTCACCGGCGCGTCCAGCGGCATCGGCCGGGCCTTGGCACTGGAACTGGCGCGACAGGGCGCCCGGTCGGTGCTGACGGCTCGGCGCGCGGAGTTGCTGGAGGAGCTGCAGGGCCAAGTCCGACAAGTGGGCGGAGAAGCTCACGTCGTGGCGGGCGACATTGTCGAAGCCGAAGTGCGGCAGCGGTTGCTGGAGACCGCGCGAAGCGAACTGGGCGGCCTGGATCTGCTGATCAACAATGCGGGCGTGGGCGCGATTGGGCCGTTTGCCGAGGCGTCGGAGGAGCGGTTGCGGCGGGTGATGGAAGTCAATTTCTTTGCTCCGGCCGAATTGATCCGCTGCGCGGTCCCGCTGTTGCGGGACGGGAATCGGCCCATGATCGTTAACGTCAGTTCGGTGCTGGGCCATCGGGCGGTCCCGAAGAAAAGCGAATACTGCGCCAGCAAGTTTGCCCTGCACGGCTTGAGCGACTCGATCCGCGCGGAATTGGCCTCCTGCGGCATCGACGTGCTCGTGGTCAGCCCCGCCACGACGGCCACCGAGTTCTTTGACAACGTGTTGGAGAAGAACGCGGACCTGCCGTGGCTGGCACTCGGCGCAATGTCGCCGGAGGCCGTGGCCCGGAAGGCGGTCAAGGCCATGCGGCGAGGACGACAGGAGATCATCCTGACTCCAGGCGGGAAAGCGCTGGTGTGGTGCGACCGCCTGTGCCCGCCGCTGGTCAATCGCCTGGTGGCCCGATTCGGGTGAGACGCGGGCGAAGGCCGTTCCAGGCAGTTCGAACTTGGCTGGCGGCGCCGGAACCTGAAACCCTGATCTTTCACCTCATCTTTCACCTCATCTCTTCCTCCTGCCTGCCGCCTTGGAGCCGGGGGAGATTAGGTGAAAGATTAGGTGCTAGCAGCTCCAGCGAGTAACCATCCGCCGCGAAGTCGCTCTTGATTGCTTCCGGCAAAATGCGTACGCTTGCACCCCGTTTCTTCGGTGGCGAAGCAAGCAGCGCCGACTGCCTGCTCTTTTCGATCCTCTTGCACGGAAGCGAGACGAATCCATGAACCCGGCATCTCCCGACAGTCTTGGCCGCGGCGAGGTTCCTGCCTCGGTGCCTTTGCTGGACGTCAATCGCGGCACTCAGAACCTGCGGAACGAGATCTTGGAGGCCATCGCGCGCGTCGTCGATTCGGGCCGTTTCCTGCACGGACCGGATGTCGCGCAGTTGGAAGAATCCATCGCCACCGTCTGCGACTCACGCTATGCGGTCAGCTGCGCTTCGGGCAGCGACGCTCTGCTGCTGGCCTTGATGGCCTTCGAGGTCGGGCCGGGCGACGAGGTCATCGTGCCCAGCTTTACCTTCTTCGCCACCGCCAGTTGCGTGTGGCGACTGGGGGCGCGGGTGGTTTTTGTGGACATCGATCCGGTGAGTTTCAACATGGACCCGGCCAAGGTCGAGGAGGCGATCACTCCGGCCACGCGAGCGATCATCCCGGTACACCTGACGAGGCCGCCCCACCCAGCGTCACCCCAAACGCAAAGAGCCTTGCCGGGCTGT
>CAYPGE010000503.1:0-6003 GCA_964409865.1 uncultured Pirellulaceae bacterium | reverse complement strand
GCCATACGGTCAGCATCAGCGATCCGATCCCCGCCAACCCGATCGCGGCGACCCACCCGAACATCTTCCCTTTCCTCCGGAAGTTCGGTCACGCCCTCGTTCACTGTTCGGACAGAATGCCGATGATGATCCCGATGATCGTGACGGTCCACAGCAACGAAAACAAGCAACCGCAGCCGATCCCGATGCCGGCGTGGACGCTGCCCTTGACCACCGGGTTCTCGCGGCGGGCCTTCAGTCCCAGGAATCCCAGAATGAAGGCGGCGATGCCCAGCGGCAGGCCGATGATCGGCAGCCCGCTGAGAATTCCCAAGTAGTACGCGATCAGCGCCTTGGGATTCTTGTACGGAATCACGCCCCCCGTGGCGTCGCCTTCCATCACCGGCTGGGCCCCGACGATCTGCAAGTCGGCTCCGCATCGGGAGCACATCGGTACTTGATCCGGATTCTCCGCCCCGCATTTCCAGCATTTCATAAGCGCGCCTTTCTGCAAGATCCTCCAGCAGCAGTCTACCGCAAAGTCATCGAGCCAGATAGCTGGTTCTGCTGGACAACAGGCTCGTGCCTCCTCTAGGTATATTGGGGCGTCGCTTAGGCCGGCCTCAGGGACGCTCGGCGGGCCCCAGGCAGCGAAGTTGCCTTTAGTTCTTTGACTCGCCGTTCGATCCCTTTCAGGATCGCGTAGTCGCTGGGATGCGGCGATTCGAAGGCCGGACGCAGCAGGATGGGCACGTCGTCCATGCGATACACGGTCCCCGGCACACTGATGCCGTAGGCGGCGACGGTGAAAGCAACGGTCGCCTGCCGCGTCGTGGGCGTTTCTTTAGGGTCCATCGCGATGTAGGGGATGCGTTTCAAGTGCTCGCGGGCGGGGTCGCTGAAATTGGCCATCGGGTCGCTGGCGACGATCAGCGCCGCGTCGGCTTCGCCGCGGGCCAGCACGTCCGAAGCCGTGTACTCGCCGGGGTTGAAACGCGGGTAACCTCGCCCGAGATTCACTCCGAACGGGTAGCCGGTCCGCCACGTGACCACGTTGTCCGCGCCCGACACGTTGCCGTGACCGCGATTGGCTCGGACCACGAAACGCGTGTGCTTGTTCATGTCCCGCGTCAAAGCCAGCAGCGCCTCGGTGTTGGTGTGTTTGCCACGGGTCATGGTCAAGCCCATACCGAAGAAGATCACGCCGAACTTGGCCGCCTTCATGCGGTCCATCAAGTCCTGCCAGACGGACAGCGGTTGGCCCGTGTCCTCTTCCACTTGCCGGGCGTCCAAGGAGACGCCTTGGGCCAGCGCCCGCAAAACCCATAACGCTTCGAAGTCGCGACGCGGCTTGATCTGGATGAACTGGTCCGCCGTCCGCGCCGACTTGGTTCTTCGCACGTCGATCAGCACACAGTGGCGGTCTTTGCGACCGCCGGGAAGGAACATGCCTTTGGGCATCAGACTGTAGCGTGTGAAGTGCCGAGGATGGCTCTCGGCGGGGTTGGCGCCCCAGAAGATGATCAGATCGCCGCGATTGCGGATTTCGCCCAGCGACGCGGTGACCTCCCCCACGCCCTGGAAAGCCATCCCGGAGGGACCGTGGCAGACGCTGGTCGTCGTGTCCACGTTGGCGCCGATCCAGTCCCCGATGGCGACCACCACCCGCTGCGATTCCACCGTGGTATCGCTCATGCCGTAAATCAGCGGGTACTTGGAGCCAGCCAGAATCTGAGCGGCACGCTCGATCCCTTCTTCCACCGTCGCCGGCTGGCCTTCGATGTAGCAAGCGGCGCGGTCTTCGATCTCGTGATTCAGAAACCACGAGGTGCCCAGCACACAGGCCCGTTTCGCCTGGACGATCTTCGTACCGTCCACGTGCAGTTCGATGTCGTCACACACGCAACCGCAAAACGTGCAGACCGCGTCGTTGACGATCTTCAAGTCGCCGCTGGCTGGTTTGGGTGTCTTCGTGGATTTCGTCATTGGTCATTGGTCATTGGTCAGTTGCGGGCTCAACCCTGAACCCCACACTAGATCTTCTCCAGTTCCACGTCCAATCCCTTGCTGGTGGGCATGCCCGTGCCGTGTGTGTCGGCGCCCATCAGCCGGCTCGACAGGTCGCCGTAGGCGATGAACAGCAGTCCCGGCGGCAGGTCGTCCGGCTTGGCAGCGGCCACCGCGACTTCCACCCGACCGTGCGCGCTGGTCATGCGAACGCGATCACCGTCCGTCAGGCCCAACTGCTGCATGTCGTGCGGCGACACCAGCAGGGTCTGGACCTCCGACTGATACGACTCGTGGAATTTCCCCTCGCTGATGCCGCTGCCCTGCTTGCTGGTGCGGCCTGGAATCAAAACGAACGACGCGGGCATCGTGAGCCTCCAAAGTGGACACCGCGCGAGACCACGGCACTGGATCAGTATAGAAAAACCGCACATCGGAGGCAATGCTCGCAGAATCCGTCCTGCTGCCGTTACTCCATCCCCAGCGGTCCCTGGTCAACACGCGGCAACGCTGCTATGTTCTAATCGGGGGCGACATTGCCTTGCGTCCCGCCAGATCGTGGTGGTGAATTGGAATGGGAAACGGATGCATGTCTTTGAAAACGACCTACGGGCCGGGCAAGTTTGCTTTGTCCTTCGAGCTTTTTCCTCCCAAGACCGCCGACGGCGAGACGGCGTTGTTTGCGCATTTGGTCCAGTTAGTCAAGTTCGGGCCAGCTTTCATCACGTGTACTTACGGGGCCGGAGGTTCGAGCCGCGGCAAGACGCTGGACATCGTGCAGGAGGTCAAGCGGCGGTTTCAGGTGCCGGTCGCGTCGCATCTGACGTGCGTCGGATCCTCGGTGGACCAGTTGCGAGAGTATCTGACGGAAGCGTCCGGCCGCGGCGTGGACCACATCGTCGCCCTGCGCGGGGACCCGCCGAAAGGCGAAACGGAATTCTGCGCGGCGTCGGGCGGACTCCGCTATGCGAATGAATTGGTGGCCCTCCTTCGCGCCGAATTCCCGCGCTTCGGCATCGCCGTCGCCGGCTATCCCGAAAAACACCTGGAAGCGCCCAGTTTCGAGGCCGACTTGGAGAACCTCCGCTGCAAGGTAGACGCCGGAGCGGACGTCGTAGTCACTCAGCTGTTCTACGACAACGAGGATTTCTTCCGGTTTCGAGATCGGTGCCGGCAGATTGGCGTCGGCGTACCGATCGTGCCCGGAATCTTGCCGGTCACCAACCTTTCCCAAGTCCAGCGGATCACATCGATGTGCGGGGCACGGTTGCCCAAGGCGTTCGTCGAATCGCTCCAAGCCAGTGCCGACCCGGTGGGACAGTTTCAGGTGGGCGTGGACCACGCGACCCGCCAGGTGCGCGAGCTGATCCAGCAGGGGGTTCCCGGAATCCACTTCTTCTTGTTGAACAAGTCCCAGGCCACATCCTGGGTCTTGGCGGAGGTGGATCTGCCGCGTCATGCCGGCTGCAATGGCCTTTGAATCGTTTACACGCGACCCAGCGGGGACGCGTGCAACAGCACGTGATGGCTCGTCTGGACGATGCCGCGCTCCCCGGTGGGGCGCGTTAAACAGAAGCTGAGGGACTTCTCAATCCGGTTTGCCCTGGCGTTGCCGTTCGAGCATGAGGCTGTCCAGGTACAAGTCGGTGTAGTCCGCGAATTCCTGGTTGCCCGGCTGATAGACGAACAGCCGTTCGTCCAATTCCCCCTGCTGGCGCACATCGACCATTTCCAGCACGACGATGGGAAGTGCTGCGGGTTTCTTGTCCGCCGCCGACTCGGCCGCCTGCCGCCGATACTCGATGCGATACGGCAACAGGTCGCTCTGTCCGAGGACGACGCGGACTTCCGTGGGCAAGTGGGCCGGCAACCGCGTCAGGTCGCTGGCGTTGCCGGACAAAGTCTTGGCTTCCAAATCCGGCTGCAGTTCGGCGAGCCTGTCCGGTTTCCAGCGGCCATCCAGGATCCACATGGCGGCCTTGTCCGATCGCACAGCCTGGGGCGCAGAAAACTGGAAGTTCTCGGCCAGCGCGGCGACCAGCCGTGGCAGGCCACCCAGGGCCAACCAGTTCGTCGTGATATCGGCCCAGGGCGGCCGGCCCTGCTCGCCAATCGCCGTTCGGACCCGCTCCATGTCCACCCGACCCAACGAGGTGCCGCTGGAAAGGTCCCGCCGAATCCAGAGAAAGCGGCCGTCGCAAACCTGCTGGAGGGACGAAAGTTGGCTGCCTACCTGTAGCTTCAGTTCCAGCCGCAGCAGCAGTCCTTGCGGTGATTGCTTTTGCAGATACGTCCCCGAGCCGGACAACTCCTGGCCAAACAACTGGACCTGCTGCCGCAGTTTTGCCTGCAGGGACGGAGTCGTGGCCAATTGAGCTGCGGCGCGCGCCAGGAGCGTCTGCCCGTCCGCAGGCGGCTCCTCAGGGCTCTGTGCGGCCAAAACCGAGTGAAGCATGCCGGTCGTTGCCAGCAGCACTAGCAGACTCGCCAAGGTCAAATTGTGCCGACAAGGGCCAGATATCACGATTGTGCGGGTTTTTCCAAAGAAACGTGTTGTACGGAGCCGAACATTAACCCACGTAGACATATTCCACCGTCGACCGTTCCAAGGCGCCGCTCCAAAAGCGAGCGAACGGCGGCGATTGTAAAACCGCTCGGCGGCAAGGTCTACATCAATCGGGAAGGGTCCGGGGCGGGTCGTCACCCGGCTGGAACTGCTGGAAACCGTAGCGGACTGCGTGATTGGTCCGGAGGGGGAACGCGATGAAGATTCGACTTTGCCTGTGGGTCTCATGTTGGGCCGCCATGTTGACTGCCCTCGGTTGTGTAACGCCCATCGAGCACAACCTCCCGCCCGCTGAACAACTGATGCACCCCGGACCCGGCGTCGATGGTCCTGGACCGGGGGTCATGTGCCCTCCGGCGACGCCCTATCCGATCACGATGGGGATGATGCCCGTGGCGGCGCCGAACGTCCAGATTCTGTTCGCGAAACCGGAAGGCATGCAGGTGCGCTGGGATGTCGCAACCGAAGGTGGCTTTGATTCCACGCCGCTGGTGGTTCCGGGCCGGCAGAACTTTCCTCAGGGCGCAATCTACCGCTTGAAACTCACCAATATCATGGGGCGCGAAGGCGTCGAGCTGTATCCCACGCTGGAAATCGGCCCGACGACGCCTCGCACCGAGGCGTACTTGGCGCACAACGCGATTCCGGTGCAGTTCACGGAAGAGGATTTTGACCAGGTGCTGACGGGCAATTTCGTCACCAAGGTAATCTACTTGCCCGACCCGGAATTCCAGGAACTGGCGCTGGCGGGCGTCGAGACCTTGGTCAGCACCCGACTGGATCCGGGCGTGGACCCGATCACCGAGGCGGATCGGCGCGGGGCGATCTTGGCCGTGGTTCGCCTGGGCAACAAAGACGTAGAACTGCCGGGAGCCGATGGCAATGCGACGCCGTCGATCCCTGGATCGCAGCCGATCGGCGGGGTCATGCCGACTTCGTACACAACTGCGTCTCCCGTCCCCTACGGCGGTATGCCGGTGGCCGGCGGCATGGCGGGCTATCCTGCGGCGATGGGGGCGTCGGGACTGATGCCGCAGAACGTGGCCGGCATCACGGCTCCAGAGTGGGGCATGCCCTACAGCGGGACCCCCATCGGCCTGCCGGGACCGCCGCACATCCCGTACGGCGGTCCGGCGGGATTGCGACAGCACACCATGAAAAACTACACGCACACGCAGATCCCCGAACCGAACAAGCACGTCACGATCGGCGTGCGTCAGATGCCGGGCTACAGCTATCCGATGCCTCCTAACCGAGTACACATCACGGAGCAGTCGGTGTATCCGTCGCTGCCCTTCGATCAACCGCGCATCCTGCGGCATGAACTGCTGCCGAGCGAGCAGAGTTGCCAGTGAGGGAGGGCGGTGACCGGTGATCGGTGATCGGTGAGCGGAGGTCGGTGAGCGGTGACCGGTGATCGGAGGTCGGTGATCGGAGGTCGGAGATCCAAT
>CAYPGE010000502.1:0-6053 GCA_964409865.1 uncultured Pirellulaceae bacterium | reverse complement strand
CACTCCTGGCCGGCGAGCACGGCATGTTGGCGCGCCGATTGCTAGCCGAGGTCGCGGCCGCTCGCAGTTGCTTGTTGGATCAGCGGGCCAAGGCGGAGTATGACCTGCAGTTGCAGCGCGGGGACCAGGCATCTGCGGACGAACGGCCGTTGCCCCGGTGCCCCACGGAACCGCCTGTGACGCCGAGGTTTGCGAAATCGCCGCCGGCAGCGCCCGAACCGGGGCCGGCGGCAATGCCGGACACGGCGCTGAAGCCCCTGGACGACGAAACCGCCGGGCCGCGCGTGCCCATGCTGGGCAAGATGGCGTTGGATTCGATCTTGGCCGAACTGGTAGCGGCCATGCAGGAGTGCCGCCGGCTGTACTTGTCGTTCGTGCCGCCCTCGCAGGGCTACCCGAAACCCGCGTCGCGCCAATTCTCCCTGTCCCAAGACCGGCTGCATCGCGGCTTGCTCGCCAAGGTCTACGCGACGATCTCCGAGGCGGATGCACGCTGGACCTACGAAGAGCAGCGTTGCGCGGCGGCGCTGCTCCAGCACGTCGGCGTGCCGGTTGCCGAAGGCCAACTGGAGCAGACCGCCCGCAAGATCGCCCGCCAGGCCGCCAAGTTGGAATGGGGACGTCTGCTGCAGCCCTTCTGGGAAGTGCCGGAACTGCGCCCCAGAATCGCGGACTTGGAGACGGTCGTCTGCCGCATGGCCAACTTGATCGCCAAGGCCGACGGGCATGTGGCGCACCAAGAGACACAGGCCTTGCAGGCGATCCAGGAGCGGTTCCGTTCCGAGCCGCCGGCCGCTGCCGATCGGGCCTCGCGGTCGCCGGCGGTTGGCGCGAATTCCACGGCGACGCCAGATTCCGCTCCCTGGGAGCGCCAAGCAGCGCCGCGCGAAACGAAGCCCGGCCACGTGGACCGGGGCCAATATCGGGCTGACAGCCTGCGAAGGCTGGATGCGCTGGTCGGCCTGCCGCAGATCAAGCAGGAACTCCGCGAACTGGCCGACTGGGCCGCCTTCCAGTGCCAGCGCCGCCAGGCCGGCTTGCCTCACGAGACGCCGGATCTGCGGTTTCTTTTTCTCGGACCGGCCGGCACCGGCAAGACCTACGTCGCGCGGTTGCTGTCCGAACTCCTGTTTGCCAGCGGGGTGTTGAAGCACGGGCATCTGGTCGAGGTCGATGGCTTCGATCTGACGTCGCGCGAGCCTCGCGATGCGGCCCGCTTGATGAAAGACAAAATCCGCCAGGCCATCGGCGGGACCCTGCTGATCGACTGCTCCGGCGCGCTGATGTCGGCCGGCGAGTCACCCGACGGGATTGCGGTTCGCGCCCTGCGCGAAAACCTGGTGGCCCACGCCGACCGCTTCGCGGTAGTCTTGGCGGATCGCTCCGACCGCCTGCCGTACCAGTTGGGCCGGCAGCCGCTTTTAGCGCAGCTGTTCCAGCGCACCTGGCAATTCGGCACTTACCGTGCCGGCGAACTGGGGCAGATCTTTCAGTGCTGTTGCGACCGAAGCCGCTATCGGATCACGCGCCCGGCCCAGATCAAGTTGTTGCTAGGCCTGCACTGGCAACTGCGCCAAGATGCCGATCGCTTCGGCTACGGGCATGGGATCCTGCGGGTATTTGAACGAGCCGTACACCGTCTCGCCAGCCGCATCGCCGGCCGTTCGCCGCTGACGAAAGACCTGCTGACCACGTTTCACGACAGCGACATCGCCATCGACGGCGTCCCGGCGCAGGTCTTCAGCGACTTGGCCGACCCCCGCCGTTCCTTCCGCATCTCCTGCCCCGGCTGCGCCGCCGTGACCCTCGTCGGCCCCGATTTCCTCGGAATCCGCGTCGAATGCCGCCGCTGCCACCACCGCTTCACCTCCGCCTGGGGCGAGCCGATGGAATGAATGTTGAGCGAGAGAGGCGAGGCTGCGGTCAACGCGCGCCCCCTCGATTCTGCCCATCCCCGCCGGGCCAGTGAGCGACGACTTCGCGTGTCCTGTTAAAGTCGATTTGTCCCAAAACCAGATCTTCCAGACCCTGACGCTTCAGCACGACCGCGTGCGTCTCGGCAGACACGCCCGTAACCGTACACGGGGTCAGCCAAGGTTCGCTATCCGGTTGACACAGACGCCGCCCGTCCAGCCAGATTTCGGCATCCCAGTGATCCGTGATGAAGTTCACTTCAACGCGCGGGCCTGAGTCCAGCGCCCGCCAGACCGCCCAACCACCAACCAAGACAGCGGCCAGACAGACGGCCAACATGATCCGTTCGAAAGCCCGACGGCCCATGCCTGTTACCGCCCCAATTCTTTCGGCCCTGTCGGATGGAGTCCGTTCGAAAACATCTCGCTCCCAAGCCTCCAACGTTGCGCGCCAGCCAGACTTCGCCGAAGCCGCCCTTGCCGATTTGCCGCAGGAGTCCCATATCTGGAATTGCGGGTGGCTAGCCGGCAGGCAGGGTGGCAATCCGCGGCACATCAGCTGAACTGGATTCACGCCACGGGGCCGCTGCCAGCACCTGCCTGACCAGGATTTCGTTATGCCGGAGACCGAAGCCGATACCTGTCGCACGCTCGTCACGCCGAAAATCTACGCCGCGGGCTGGACCGACGAGCAGATCAGCGAACAGAAGACGTTCACCGACGGCCGCATCATCGTCGTCGGAAATCGGATCCGCAGACGCAAGCAGAAGCGGGCCGATTACCTGCTGCGGCTCACCCGCGATTTCCCCATCGCGATCGTCGAGGCCAAGGCCAAGTACAGAACGGCGGGCGAGGGACTGCAGCAGGCGAAGGACTACGCCGAGATTCTGGATCTGAAATTCGCCTACGCCACCAACGGCCACGAAATCATCGAATTTGATTTTCTTACCGGCCAGGAATGCATGATCGATGCTCGCCATCAACCGTGTCATCCAGGCCATTCTCGCTGGCGACACCCGCATCCTGATCACGATGGCGACCGGCACGGGCAAGACCGAGGTCGCGTTTCAGATCTGCTGGAAGCTGTGGAGCAGCCTCTGGAACCGGACCGGCGAACACCGGCGACCGAAGATCCTGTACCTGGCGGACCGCAACATCCTGATCAACGATCCCAAGGACAAGACATTCGCACCCTTCGGCGATGCCCGCTGGAAGATCGAGAACGGCCAGATCAGCAAGGGCCGCGAAATGTAGTTCTCAATCTATCAGGCGATCGCCGAAGACGAGCGGCGTCCGGGCCTGTACAGGGAGTATGCCCCCGACTTCTTCGACCTGATCGTCATCGACGAGTGCCATCGCGGCAGTGCCCGCGACGAAAGCAGCTGGCGGGAGATCCTGGAGTACTACGAAGCGGCCTACCAGTTGGGCATGACCGCCACGCCGCTTCGCCAAGACAACCGGGACACGTACAAGTACTTCGGCGATCCGCTGTACACGTACAGCCTGCGGCAGGGCATCGACGATGGCTTCCTGGCTCCGTACCGCGTCCACCGCGTGGTCACCGATTTCGACGCCACCGGCTGGCGTCCGAACCAGGGCGAAGTCGACCGCTACGGCCGGGTGATTCCGGACGAAGAATACCAGACGAAGGACTTCGAGCGGGTCGTCGCCTTGCGTGCCCGCACCAAGGCAATCGCCCGCTACGTCACCGAGTTCTTGAAAAAGACGGACCGCTTCGCCAAGACGATTGTGTTCTGCGTCGACCAGGAGCACGCGGACGAGATGCGGCGTGAGTTGAACAATCTGAACAGCGACTTGGTCCAGCAGCATCCGGATTATGTTTGCCGGGTCACTTCGGACGAAGGCGACGTCGGGCGTGGACACCTGTCTCGATTTCAGGACGTCGAGACCGATTCGCCGGTGATCCTGACCACGTCCCAGTTGTTGACCACCGGCGTCGACGCCCCCACTTGTCAGAACATCGTGCTGGCCCGCGTGATCAACTCGATGGTCGAATTCAAGCAGATCATCGGCCGCGGCACCCGACTCCGCGACGACTACGGCAAGCTGTTCTTCAACATCCTCGATTTCACGCAGTCGACGCGGCTGTTTGCCGATCCGGAGTTCGATGGCGACCCGGTGCAGATCGACGAGACGCAGATCGACGAAGACGGAAACGCAACCGACACGGAAGAAACGGAAGAACACCAGCCCGACGATTGGGGTGCGTTCCCCGACGATGGTCCCGGTGGCGACGTGGGCGGTGCAGTCGACGACGATGGCGACGGAAGACGCCGCAAGTATTACTTCGACGGTGGTCAAGTCGAGATCGCGGCCCACATGGTTTACGAGATTGACCCGGATGGGCACCAGCTTCGCGTCGTGAAGTACACGGACTACACGGCCGAGAAGGTCCGCACGCTGTACCCAAACGCCCACGCGTTGCGGCAAAGCTGGAGCCAGCCCGAAAACCGCGGCGAGATCATCGAGGCCCTGGCGGAACGCGGCATCGACTTTGAGCAACTGGTCGAGGTCTCCGGCCAGCCCGATGCGGACCCATTCGACTTGCTGTGCCACGTCGCATTCAACGCACCTCTGCGGACCCGGCGGGAGCGTGCCCAGCGGTTGCGGTCCGAGAAAAAGGACTTCTTCGAAAAGTACGGTCCGGAGGCCAGGGCCATCCTGAACGTGTTGCTGGACAAGTACACGGAGTTTGGGATTGCCCAATTCATCGTCCCGGATATTCTGGAGGTCCCGCCGATTTCGGAGCAGGGCAACCTGGTGGAGATCGCCGGGCGGTTCGGCGGCGTGCAGCAACTGCGGGACGCGGTCAACGAACTGCAGACGCTGCTGTACGCGGCGTGAAGTCGGGATGGGCAGAAAAATTGGTGGCAGAAAAATGAATGGCACGACATCTTTCTGCCATCAATCTTTCTGCCCCTCGAATGAACCAGCGAGGAGTCAACTCTCGTGGCACGACAGAAGACGACCACGGAACAGAAGCCGCTGACCACCGCCCAGCAACTCGGCAGCTTGGTTAAATCCGCCCGCGACATCATGCGGAAGGACAAGGGCCTGAACGGCGACCTGGACCGGCTGCCGATGCTGACCTGGGTGATGTTCCTGAAGTTTCTCGACGACTCGGAGAAGGTCGAGGAAACGCGCGCCGCTCTCAGCGGCAAGAAGTACAAATCGGCCATCGACCCGCCGTACCGCTGGCGAGACTGGGCCGCTCAGAAAGATGGCATCACCGGCAACGAACTGATCGCCTTCGTCAACAACGACGAAGCGATTCGCCCCGATGGCAAACGTGGGCCGGGTTTGTTTGCCTACCTCAGGTCGCTGCAGGGTTCCAACGGCGATCGTCGCCGCGACGTGATCGCCACGGTCTTCAGTGGCGTCACCAACCGCATGATCAGCGGTTACTTGCTGCGGGACGTGATCAACCTGATCGATGGCATCCACTTCGATTCCACCGACGAGATCCACACGCTGGGCCATCTGTACGAATCCATGCTGCGGGAAATGCGGGACGCGGCCGGGGACTCCGGCGAATTCTACACGCCGCGGCCGGTGGTCAAGTTCATGGTCGCGGCGATCGGTCCGCAGCTTGGCGAAACGGTGTTGGACCCGGCTTGCGGCACAGGCGGGTTCCTGGCCGAGGCGTACCAGCACCTGGAGAAGCAGTGCAAGACGGTCAAGGACAAGACGACACTGCAGGACAAGAGCATCTTCGGCGGTGAGGCCAAGCCGCTGCCGTACATGCTGGCCCAGATGAATTTGCTGCTGCACGGCCTGCACTCGCCCAACATCGCGTACGGCAACAGCCTGGCCGTGAAGATCACGGAAATCGGCGACAAGGATCGGGTCGACGTGATCCTGACCAACCCGCCCTTCGGTGGCGAAGAAGAGGCCGGGATTCGGTCCAACTTCCCGGCGGACAAGCAGACATCCGAAACGGCCCTGCTGTTCCTGCAGTTGATCATGCGGAAGCTGCGGCGGTCAGGAACCGGACACGAAAAAGGCGGTCGAGCCGCGGTCGTCGTGCCAAACGGCACGTTGTTCGGCGACGGGGTCTGTGCCCGGATCAAGCACGAACTGCTGACCGAGTTCAACTTGCACACCATCATCCGTCTGCCC
>CAYPGE010000501.1:0-6054 GCA_964409865.1 uncultured Pirellulaceae bacterium | reverse complement strand
CTTCCAGTCGTTATAATCCGCACAGTCCCTAGAGCCTAACCCGGCTTCGTCCACGTTAAACGCACCACCGGCTCCGCGGTAAAGGAGTGCCATCCTTGTCGACCACCTCGACCATGCTCGACGATCAAACCGAACTCGATCAAGAATCAGCCCCCGACGACGCCGGCAACGGCAAGCCGCGCCGCCGCGCGACGGCGGAGGCGATGGCGACCAAGCAGCGCGACATCTCGGTCAGCGAGTTCTTTGCCAAGAACCGGCATCTGCTGGGTTTTGACAACCCGCGCAAAGCGCTGTTGACCGCCGTCAAAGAAGCGGTCGACAATTCGCTGGACGCCTGCGAGGAAGCGGGCATTCTCCCGGAACTGTGGGTACACATCGAGCAGACCGGCGAGAACCGCTTCAAGGTCGGCGTCCAGGACAACGGCCCCGGCATCGTCAAGAAGCAGATCCCGCTGATCTTCGGCAAGCTGCTGTACGGTTCCAAGTTCCACCGGCTGCGGATGAGCCGCGGCCAGCAGGGCATCGGCATCAGTGCCGCCGGTATGTACGGGATGCTGACGACCGGCAAGCCGGTCAAAATCCTGTCCAAAATCTCGCTTCGCAAGCCGGCGCATTACTACGAGATCCAGATCGACACCAAGAAGAACCATCCCGAGATCCTCAACGGCAAGGGCGAGGGCGTGGACATCCCGCCGAACGAGGCGGGCCGGGCCTATATCGAGCGGCACGAGATCGAGTGGGTCGCCGAATACGATCCGCAGGGCGACAAGCCGCCGGAGCCGGTCAAGAGCGGCACGCGGGTCACGATCGAAATGGAGGCGAAATACCAGCGGGGCCGCGGCAGCGTCGACGACTATTTGGAGCAGACCGTGATCGCCAATCCGCACATCACGCTGCACTATGTTGACCCGGAAGGCAACCAGAAGACGTACCCCCGCTCGACGCTGCGGCTGCCGGCGGAACCAAGGGAGATCAAACCGCACCCGTACGGAATCGAGTTGGGCCGGTTGGTGACGATGCTCAAGGAGACCAAAGCCCCGACGCTGTCCCAGTTCCTGGTCAGTTCCTTTTCCCGCGTCAGCCCGGCGGTGGCGCGGCGGATCTGCGAGGAGGCCAAGGTCAGCACGCGGGCCTCGACCAAACGCATCGGCCGCCAGGAAGCCGACTCGGTGTATCAGGCGATTCAGCGAACGAAAATCAAGGCCCCGGCGACCGACTGCATCTCGCCGATCGGCGAGGAACTGCTGCTGAAAGGCCTGCACCACGTCGTGCCCGGCGAGTTCTATTGCGCGGCGACCCGGCCGCCCTCAGTCTACCGCGGCAATCCCTTCCAAATCGAAGTCGCCCTGGCGTACGGCGGAACCAGTCACGTGCAGAAGGTTTCCCTGGAAGTGCTCTCGCAACTGCTGCACGAGAGCGATGCCCGCACGCTGCGGCAATTCATCGTCAATACGTTTGATGGCTTGGGAGGCGAAGCGGCGGACCGCATTCTGCGGGAGGCCAAGTTCGGCACGCGTCAATCGCCCGGCAAGCTGAAACCGGCCGATGTCAAACGCTTGCACGAGGCGATGCGGAACGTGAACTTGTCCGAAGGCCAGGTCATGCAGTTGCTGCGGTACGCCAACCGCGTGCCGCTGCAGTTCAAACTGCGGGATTGCGCGATCACCGAGTCGGTCCTGGGGATGAACTGGCGGCCTTACGGACTGTCCCAGTCCCGCGGCTCGCTGCCCACCGGCCCGGTGACGGTCATGGTCCACATCGCCAGCGTCTGGGTGCCGTTCACCAGCGAATCCAAGGAAGCCATCGCGGGTTATCCGGAAATCCAGCGCGAATTGCGGTTGGGCCTGCAGGCGGTGGGCCGCAAACTGGGCGTGTATCTGCGCCGCCGCAACCGGGTGAAGCAGGAAGGCGAGCGGCGTTCGATCTTCCTCCGCTACCTGGGCGAAGTCGCCACGGCCGTGAGCGTCATCAACGGCACGAACCGCGACCGGTTGTTCGAGCAGTTGCTGAAAGTGGCCAAACGCAAGACGTCGGAGGCCGACGTGCGCCTGGACGACCGCGGAAAGAAGATCGAGGAGGACGACTTCGGGGACAACGTGTTGATCGTGGAGCAGCCGGCCGTGGACGCGGCCTCGCTGTTGGCCAACGCGGCCAAAAAGAACACGCCGCCGCCGCGGGAAAACGGCGCGACGGAGGAAGTCGCCTAGATCGGGTTGTTCAACAAGGGAGTTGACGAAGATGGATCGTCGTTTGCTTCTCGGCGTTCACGGAATGAGAGGCCCGACTGTTTCGAAAAAGGCGGGCTTCTGGATACTGGCCACGTCCGTGGCTGTGATGCTGTTAGCGCCATGGTGCGGCTGCGGCGGCAACGCCCGCCAGGCGGCTCGGGCTCGTCCGGAAACTTCGGGGCAGGAGGCCGGCGCAGCACGGGAATCTCCCCCCGATGACACGGGGGCCAAGGCCGAAATCGAACCGCCGATCGACGAAAAAGCGGAGCCGGGGACGGCGGCCGAAGAACCGGGGGACGTGCAACCGGGCGCCAAGCTGGAGTATCGCCTGCCCGATGAGGCGGCCGCCGAGGAAGCGCCGATGACCGAGCGGCCGGACGGGCCATCCGCCCCCATGACGTCACCCGGCTCGGAGCCGGTACCCCCGCCAGCGTTCGAGAAATCCGGAGACGACATTCCCAAGTTTTCCGCGCCGAAATCGCCGTTCGCCGAACCCAAAACGGCGCCGAGCGTCAAATCGGCTCCCGACGTCAAGACGCGAACCGCGCCGGCGCCGGTTGACAAAGGGTTCACCCGCGTCCGCGTCTTCTACGCCACCGACCGTCAGCGCGGCGGCGACACTCCCAACGAGTTCTATACCGATCAGCGCCGGTTCGACGAAAGCAGCCCCGTGCTGGACCTGGGCTACTGCGAAGTCAGCGTGCCGTACAAACACCAGCCGGGCGAAATCGAACGACCCTCGGTCTGGAAACTGGAATTCCGCGAGAACCCGGCCAGGCATGTGGTCTTGCTAAACGTCCAGCTAGTCGAGCGGAGTCAATGGCAGGCCGAGGTGCGCGACGAAGTCAATCAGTCCGAAGACAAAGTTGCCTTGGTGTTCGTACACGGGTTCAACGTGGACTTTGCGTCCGCCGCACGGCGCACGGCGCAGATGAAATACGACCTGGGCTTTCAGGGCGCTGCCATCCTGTACAGCTGGCCCGCGCCCAGCAACTACGTCGAGTGCGAGGGCAATGCGATCTGGACGCTGCCGCACTTGATGGCATTTCTGACCGAGTACGTGCAGGCTTCCGGCGCCACCAAGATCCACCTGGTGGCGCACAGCATGGGCACGCGCGTGCTGGCCTCGGCCCTGAAGGAGTTGGCGTCCTCGCCGGCCGCCGCGCCCGTCCGCTACAACCAGATCGTGCTTGCGGCGCCGGATATCGACGCCGCCGTCTTCAAGCAACAGATCGCTCCCCGCATCGTCGGCGCAGCGGATCGGATCTCAATTTACTCGTCCTCGCAGGATTGGGCCTTGGTCGCCTCGAAGAAGATTCACCGTTACAAGCGTCTGGGCGAAGGCGGTGAAAACTTGACAACCTTCCCCGAATGGCCCATGATCGAAGTCTTGGACGCGACCAATGTGGACGAGAGCCTGCTGGGACATTCCTACTACGGCGACAGTCCGACCATCCTCCGCGACGTGCGCGGCGTGCTGGCCGGCGTCAGTGCGGTAGCTCGCGGACTCAAGGCTCAAGCCAGCTACTACTTGTTCAGTGCCCAGCGTAACACGCTGTCCCAGCAACCGAAGTGACGGCCCGCTCTGACAGATCTCGCCAAAAGGGAAGGAGCTTTGCCCGATGTCCATCCGTTCCGCATGCCTCGTAGCGCTGCTGACTTGCGGCCCGGCATCCGCCGCCGAAATGCCGAATATCGTCTTTATCCTGGCGGACGACCTGGGCTACGGGGATGTGGGCTGCTACGGGCAGAAGATCATCCAGACGCCCCAACTGGACCGTATGGCGGCCGAGGGCGTGCGGTTCACGCAGTTCTATGCCGGCTCGACGGTCTGCGCGCCGTCCCGCAGCGTGCTGATGAGCGGGCTGCACACGGGGCACACCCGCGTCCGCGGCAACGCCGGTCCGGAGAATTCGGGTGCCCAGATGCTGCGCGATGCGGACGTGACGGTCGCCGAAGTGCTGCGCTCCGCCGGCTATGCTACGGCCCTGATCGGCAAATGGGGACTGGGCATGCCGGGCGACGAAGGCGTGCCGAACAAGCAGGGCTTCGACTACTTCTACGGCTACCTCAGCCAGCATCACGCCCATAACCATTTCCCCGATTTCTTATGGCGCAACGATCAAAAGGCGCCGCTGCCGAACATCGTCACGCCCGTCGGCACCGCAGGAGGCGGATACGCGATCAAACGCGTGAAGTATGCGAGCGATTTATTTGCCGAAGAGGCGCTGGCGTTTGTCGAGCAGCATCGTGAGCGGCCGTTTTTCTTGTACTGGTCGCTGGTCGTGCCGCACGCCAATAACGAACGTTCGCGGGCGCTGGGCGACGGCCAGGAAGTGCCGGACTACGGCCCCTACGCGGACCGCGATTGGCACAGTTCGCTGAAGCGCCAGGCCGCGATGATCACGCGGATGGACGGGCACATCGGTCAGTTGCTGGCGAAGCTCAAGCAGTTGGGGATCGACCAACGGACGCTGGTCGTGTTCACTTCCGACAACGGCCCTCACAAGGAAGGCGGGCCGCAGTACGATCCCAAGTTTTTCCAGGCCAGCGGCCCGCTGCGGGGCATCAAACGCAGCCTCACCGACGGCGGCATCCGCGTGCCCTTCATCGCCCGCTGGCCGGGCAAGATCAAGCCGGGCAGCGTCTCGGAGCACGTGGGTTACTTCGGCGATTTTCTGGCCACCGCAGCCGAACTCGCGGGGGCCTCGCCCCCGGCGGACCTGGACAGCATCAGCCTGGTGCCGACCCTGCTGGGGCGCGAAGCCGCGCAAGCCAGGCACGAGTACCTGTATTGGGAATTCTACGAAGGCGGCGTCAGTCAAGCCGTCCTGCTGGAAGGCCGCTGGAAAGGCATCCGCCTGAAAAAAACCACCGCGCCGATCCAGCTGTACGATGTTAGCAATGACATCGGCGAAGAACACGACGTCGCGGCGGATCACCCCGACCTGGTCGCCCGCATCGACAAGATCATGAGCACCGCCCGCGTGGACAACGAATTCTGGAAGCTGCCGCCCCACTGAGCCCAAGCCAGGAGATGATGCTATGAACCCTCCCCAAAGCCGTGTTCTGCCCGTTGGTCTCGCGGCCATTATCCTGTTCGCCTGCAGCCCGGTCCTGGCCGCGGATCCGACCGGAGATCGCGACGCGCTCTGGCAGCGGCTGGAGCAGTACTGCCAGACGCCCGCCGAATTCGCCAGCCAACTTGGCCCCTATCGCTCGCCGTTGAAGTTCGCCGATGGCAGCGTGGCCCAGACGCCGGAGGACTGGGCGCGGCGGCGACAGGAGATCCTCGACACGTGGCACCGGCGGCTGGGACCCTGGCCGCCGCTGGTCCAGCGGCCGGTCGTGAAGCGGCTGGAATCCGTCGAGTGTCCCGGCTATGTCCAGCACCACGTCCACGTGCAGGTCTCGCCGGAGGGCCAGTTGGCAGACGGCTACCTGTTGATTCCGGACGGCACGGGCCCCTTTCCCGCGGTGTTCGTCCCCTTCTACGAAGCTCTGACCAGCATCGGCCAAGGCAAGCGGGGCCGGGGCACCCACGATTACGGGCTGCAACTGGTGCGGCGCGGCTTTGTGACGCTGTCCATCGGCACGCCGGGTTCCGTCGAAAAAATCGGCCTGGACACACGCCAGTTATTGATCGAAGCGGGCCAGCAGCAACGGCGGCAGCCGTTGACGCTGCTGGCCTACGTAGCCGCCAACTGCCACACGGCGCTGGCTCAGATGCCGCAGGTCGATCCGCAGCGGATCGGGATCATCGGCCTGTCGTATGGCGGCAAGTGGTCGATGTTCGCCTCGTGCCTGTACGACAAGTTCGCCTGCG
>CAYPGE010000500.1:0-6094 GCA_964409865.1 uncultured Pirellulaceae bacterium | reverse complement strand
ATCGACCGTTGGAAGGTCGAATTCGACGTGGCGGCCACGTTGCGCCACATGGGCCACGAAGTCCGGGTGATCGGCGTCTTTGACGATCTCGGCCCGATTCGCCGGGCCATCGTGGAGGGCCGGCCCCAGATCGCCTTTATGTTGCTGGAGGAGTTCCACGGCCTGGGCGTCTACGACGGGGCGATCGTGACGTACCTGGAACTGATGCGGCAGCCCTATACCGGCTGCAATCCCCGTGGCCTGCTGCTGTCCCGCGACAAGGCGCTCAGCAAGAAGATCCTCCGCTTCCACCGCATCTCGACACCCCGGTTCGCGGTCGTTCCTCGAGGCCGCAGCATCCAGCGAATGGCGCAGCTGCAGTTCCCCCTGATCGTCAAGTCCGTGGCCGAAGATGCCTCGCTGGGCATCGCTCAAGCTTCGGTCGTGCGGGACCGCGATGCGTTGGCCGAACGGATCGCCTTTGTTCACCAGCGCGTGGCCTCCGACGCGCTGGTCGAAGAGTACATCGAGGGACGGGAACTGTACGTAGGAGTCATCGGCAATCAGCGTCTGCAGACCTTTCCCATCTGGGAAATGGTGTTCAGCGGCTTGCCGGATGACGTGGCCAAGATCGCCACGGCCAAGGTCAAGTGGGACCGCAAATACCAGCAAAAATACGGCATCACGACCAAGGCGGCAGAGGACTTGCCCGCGGCACTGGCCACCAACATCTCCGCTCTGTGCAAGCGGGTCTATCGCGAGTTGCACCTGAGCGGCTACGCCCGCATCGATCTGCGGATGAGCGCCGACGGGCAGGCCTACGTGCTGGAGGCCAACGCCAACCCCAACCTGGCTTACGGCGAGGATTTCGCCGAGTCGGCCGAAACCGGCGGGGTGTCCTACGAGAGTCTGCTGCAGCGGATTCTGAACCTCGGCCTGACCTACCGCGCGCCGTGGAGAAACACGTATCCCGATTGAGGCGGGGGATGTGGATTGCGGGTTGCGGGATGCGAGATGTGGGATGTGGAGGCAACCGCATGAATCAACGGAGCCGACGCGTTGCGGCAAGCGCTCGGAAATCGACGCGGGGCGATCAAGCCGCGGGGGGAACGTGCGGCCAGTCGGAGCCTCCGCGCCAGACCGCCGCCACAGCGGCCTGGCCGGTTCGCTACCGCGGGTGGTTGCTGGCCATCGCGCTGCTGGCGGCCGTGCTGTTGGCCTACGGCCCGGCACTGCACGGCGGGCTGCTGTGGGACGACGACGCGCACGTCACACGCCCGGAACTGAGGTCGTGGCACGGCCTGTGGCGGATCTGGTTCGAAGTTGGCGCAACTCAACAGTACTACCCTTTGCTGCACACGGCGTTTTGGATCCAGTGGCAGTTGTGGGGCGAGGCCACGCTGGGCTACCACGTGGTCAACGTCGTGCTGCACGTCGCCGCTGCCCTGCTGTTCGCCGCGATACTCCGGCGGTTGGCCGTCCCCGGAGCCTGGCTGGCGGCCGCCGTCTTTGCACTACACCCGGTACACGTCGAATCGGTGGCCTGGATCACGGAGCTGAAGAATACGCTCTCGGCCGTGTTCTACTTGGCCGCTGCGCTGGTCTACTTCCGCTTCGATCGAGACCGCCGCTGGCGCTGGTACGCGGCGGCCCTGCTGCTGTTCTGCCTGGGGCTGCTCAGCAAGACCGTCACCGCGACGCTGCCCGCCGCGCTGCTGGTCGTCTTCTGGTGGCAGCGCGGGCGACTGTCCTGGCGGCGCGACGTTCTGCCGTTGGTTCCCTACTTCATCCTGGGCGCCTTGGCGGGCGTGTTTACGGCGGCGGTCGAGCGCAAATTGATTGGCGCCGAGGGCGAGGCTTTTGTGCTGACGGCCGTCCAACGCTGCCTGATTGCAGGGCGCGTGATCTGGTTCTACTTGGGCAAGCTGGCCTGGCCTCAGGACCTGATGTTCATGTACCCGCGATGGGACGTCAACTCAGCGGTCTGGTGGCAATACCTGTTCCCTGCGGCGGTCCTGGCGCTGCTGGGGGCGCTGTGCTGGCTGCGGCGGCGCGCGCGCGGACCGCTGGCGGGAATGCTGTTCTACGTCGGCACGCTGTTCCCCGTGTTGGGGTTCCTGAACGTCTATCCCTTCCGGTACTCGTTCGTAGCGGACCATTTTCAGTACTTGGCGAGTCTGGGCGTGCTCTCGCTGGCGGCGGCCGGACTGGCATCCTGGCTGGGCCGTCGAGGACTCTGGCGGCACCCGGCGGGCTATGCGGCATGTTTGTTGCTGCTGGCCGTCTTGGGCACATTGACGCGGCAGCAAAGCCGGATGTACGCCGATTTCGAGACGCTGTTCCGCACGACGATTGCCCGCAATCCGGGCTGTTGGATGGCGTACAACAACCTCGGCATCGCCTTGGCCGAGCGCGGCGAGTTGAACGAGGCGAACGAGCAGTTTCGCAAGTGCCTGGAGATCAAGCCGGATCACGCCGAGGCCCATAACAATCTGAGCCTCGCGCTCCAGCGGCTTGGCCAACTCGACGAGGCGATCGTGCACGCCGAAAAAGCCCTGAGATTCAATCCCAATTATGCCGAATGTCATTTCAACCTGGGGAATACGTTGATCCGAAAAGGACAGGTCGAGGAGGCCATCGGTCACTTCCGGAAAGCGTTGGAAATCAATCCGGACTACGTCAAGGCGCACATCAACTTAGGCATCGCGCTGCTGGGCCGCCAACGATTGGAGGATGCGGAATCGCATTTTCGTAGCGCATTGGCAATCGAGCCAGAACATGTCGGCGCCCACCAGAATCTGGGCGTCGTCCTGTACGAACAGGGCAAAACCCGCGAGGCGCTGGATCGCTGGCGCGAAGTCCTGCAGCGGCAGCCCGATCAGGTGGCAGTCCTGAACCGCTGCGCTTGGATCTTGGCCACTGACCCCGATCCGTCGATTCGCAATGCCGCCCAGGCAGTCGCGCTCGCGGAGCGAGCCTTCCAGCGTACCGGCGGCAACGACCCGGCGGTCTTGGACACGCTGGCGGCTGCCTATGCGGAAGCCGGGCGATTTCCGGAAGCGTTGCAGGCGGCACAGTCTGCCCTGGGCCAGGCTTCGACGTCGGGGAATACACCGCTCGCGGAGGGGGTGAAGAAACGGATCGAGCTTTATCAAACGGGCTCGGCGTGGCGCGAGCTTCGGCACAAGTCGGCGGCCCATGATTCCCGCACCTGACGTCGCCCCGGTCTGTTATCACGCACGCAACGACCAGCCCAAAACGGGACGCGGGCAACATGTTGGCGTTCGGTCCCATCAAGCCACGTCAAAGCTCCCGTCGGGCAACAGCGTCACCTTGATGCGGCGAATGGCGGTACTCAGGCCCGTCTGCGGTGAGGTCTCGACCACGGCGCCGCAGATCCGCACGTCCTCCGAGGCGACATCAAACTCGGTGGGCCGGAAGGTGAGCGTGGTCGTCAAGACGCGATCGATGCGGCGGCCGATGATACTGGCGTAGGGTCCCGTCATGCCGACGTCGCATTGAAAAGCGGTTCCGCCGGGCAGGATCTGCTCGTCGGCCGTGGGAACGTGCGTGTGCGTCCCCAGCACCGCAGACACGCGACCGTCCAGATGTCGCCCCATGAGCTGTTTGTCGCTGGTCGCTTCGGCATGGAAGTCCACGACGCGGACCTTGACCCCCTTGGGCATTTCGGCCAGCACCCGGTCGGCCGCCGTGAACGGACAGTCGACCGGTCGCATGTAGACTCGCCCCAACAGGCTCAGCACGCCCACCGAGACCCCGTTGTTGGCCGGCAGGACGGTCCAGCAGCGACCGGGCGACACGGCGGGAAAATTCGCCGGCTTGACGATTTCAGGCCGGGTCTCCAGCGTCGGGATGATCTCCTTGCGGCGATAGATGTGATCGCCGGCCGTCAAGCAGTCGATGCCGCTGTCCAGCAACTCCTGAAAGATCTCCACCGTGATCCCCGACCCGTTGGCCGCGTTTTCCGCGTTGGCAATGACGAAATTCAACTGCTCGCGTTGCCGCAGTTGGGCCAGGGTTTGCCGGATGATCCGTCTACCGGGCTTGCCGACAATGTCACCAATGAACAGAATTCGCATGCACTAAACTCACGCGGCGATGAAGATCGGAGGTCCGAGAAATCGAGATTCCGACCGGGAAAACGGCCAACCAACGCCCTCTATCGTAACGGGATTTCGCTGGGCGAATAGGTGAGGTCCAGGGCCGTTGGCTGAAAATCCCGCCCGAGCGGGGCCGTTCCACATCGGCCGAAAGGAACAAACATGCCCGAAGGCGACACCGTTTTTCGTACGGCGGCGCGACTGCGGCCCGTTCTGGCAGGCCGCACGATTGCCGCGGCTCGCGCCCGCGATCGGGACTTTCCCGCAGATTCCTTGATCGGGCGGACGTTTGCCGGGATCGAAGCACGCGGCAAACATCTGCTCATGCACCTGGATGACCAGCGCACGATCCACTCCCACCTGGGCATGCACGGATCCTGGCATTTGTACCAGCCCGGTGAGCCGTGGCAGAAGGACCGGCGGCAGGCCGCAGTGGTGATCGAGGTTCCCACTTCCGTCTGCATTTGCTTCTCGCCCAAGGTCTTGCAGTTGCTGTCGGCCGATCAACTGAGGCGGCACATCCACTTGACCCGATTGGGTCCGGACCTGCTGGCCGACGAGGTCGACGAAGCCGAAGTGCTGCGCCGCTTCCGAGCGCACGACCCGACGCCGATCGGCGAAGCGGTCATGAACCAGTCGATCGTGGCCGGGATTGGCAACGTCTACAAGTCCGAGATCCTGTTCCTGACGCGGACCCATCCGCTGATCCCGGTCGGCGACTTGTCGGACGAGCAGATCCTGAAGATCGTCGATACGGCCCGGCAGTGGATGGCAAAAAACTTGACCGGCTATCCTCGCCGCACGCGGTCTGCGCTGAACGGCCAGCGTTTGTGGGTTTACGGCCGCAGCGGCAAGCCCTGCCTGAAGTGCGGCGGGCGGATCCAGTTGCGGCGACAGGGGGACTTGGGGCGGACGACCTATTGGTGCCCGCGGTGCCAGCCTACTTGGCTTGAATCACCAGTCGCAGGCGCTCCAGCTCGATCTTGACGTCAGCGTCCGGGAAGGCGTCCGGGCCGATCGTCGCTCCGAGATCTTCGCCGTCCGGGCCCAGGACGTACACCGCCGCGTCTCGCAGCACGACTTGGCCGAAGCGGAGCGCCGGCACGGTGATGCGTCGAGCCAACAGCGTGCGTCTGGACGCCACGGGCAAGGGGACGGCGGTTTCCGCCGCGGGCGGCGCCAAGCCGGCGGCCTCAATCATCGACGTCGTCAGGACGGCCGGTCCACTCTCCGGTCGCCAGGTCAGCGTGACAGGCGTCGTTTCGTTCAGAATCGCGCCGACCCGGATTCGGCCGCTTTGCAGATAGACGGGCAACCACGGGGTAAACACGAGCTGTTCATATTCATCCAGGCGGCGTTGTTCCTCGCGGTAGGCCTCCAGCGGCCCCAAGCGGTGTCCCTCGCCCAACGTCCGCAGCGCCGCGTGAACTTCCAGGTCCGCGCCGAGACGACGGTAGTCTTCATCCATCTGCGGGAGCGAACGGCGGATGGCCAAGATCTGGAGGGCCAAACGGTTGCGAGCATTGGTGAATTGGATGAGCCGCCTGCGGACGTCGCTCTGCGCGGCCAGGCGTTCGGGAGCGATGATTTCCGACCGCAGCCGCTGAAGCTGCTGCTGGATTTTCTTCCGCTCCGGGGCGTCCGTCACCGTCTTCGACAGGGCCGCTTGCAACGTGTCGATCGTTTGCCGGTTCGCTTCCCAGTGCCGATAGTTCCGCTGGACGCTCTGCTCGAGTGACTTCTGCAGCTGAAGCACCTCCCGTTTGGCTTCATCCAAGGAGGCCAGGCAGTCTCGCAGCGTTTGCTCCGCACGGCACAGCCAAACCTTGCCGCCGGGGATGTTCGAGAGGCCCTGGACACGGCGCAGGAAGGTTTCCGCAACTCGGCTCGCCGGTTCGGCGGCGGACGCGAACCCGATCGCCACCAGGCAGACGAGTTGCGGAAACCTTCCTGCGCCGTATCCAGGGCCTCTCGAACATCCCCGGCGGCAAGGT
>CAYPGE010000499.1:0-6105 GCA_964409865.1 uncultured Pirellulaceae bacterium | reverse complement strand
GACGATTCCCGACAGCTGACCGGCGGGAATCGTCACGGTGCCGGTGAGCGTCTCGGCGTAGTCCGCGCTGTTGGCCGTGCCGCCGATCGTGTAGAGGACGATCACGTCCGACGCCTGCGGCACGCGGTCGGTCAGTTCGACCTGGAACTGTCCTCCGCCGGGACCGGTTTCCGAAGCCTCGGCGTCGATCGCGTAGATCGAGACGCGTGGCGGCAGGGACGTCAAACGTTCCGAGAGGAAAACCATTTGGTCGACGTAAACCGTATCGGCCGAGGTCTCGCCGCGACTCTGGTTGGTGTCGACCACGCGGACCAGCACCGGGCCGCTTACGGAGCCGGGCAGGGCCGCCGAGTAGGACGTCATCGCGCGGGAGGACAGCGTTGCCAGCGTCCGCCAGCCCAGTCCGTCCTGGGCGTCGTACTCGAAGCGGAAGGTTTCGGCGGAGCTGTCATGACCCGCCAACAGGTGGAAGCTCACGCCCAGGTCGCCGCCGGTCACGTCGAACGTCCACTGGTGTTCCACACGGGAGCGAGTGTCCTTCTGGTACAACTGCTCCTGGATCGACTCGCTGACGCCGTCGGCTTGATGCGTATCGACGAACGTACCGGCCACCGTACTGACGACACTAGCCTCCGATTCGGCCACGTCGACATAAGAGTAGACCAGCGGGATGTCGTCGTTCCGG
Organism: uncultured Pirellulaceae bacterium; assembly: GCA_964409865.1. GTDB lineage: Bacteria > Planctomycetota > Planctomycetia > Pirellulales > Pirellulaceae > Anammoximicrobium. The sequence continues at coordinate 5,420 of CAYPGE010000499.1, read as the reverse complement.
ATGGTCCCGGAGGCCGACCCCACGGCGATCGTGGCGCCCGCCGAGGGGTTCGCGAGCACCACGACGAAACCCTCGTCGTCTTCGGCCGCCGTGTCGCCCGACACGGCGGCGGTGAGGATCTGCGACGTCTGGCCCGCCAGGAACGTCACGCTGCCTGAGGGGAGCATTCCGCCAAAGTCTGCGGCGTCTGCCGGACTGGCACTGCTGCCGGCGATGGACCAGGTCGCGGTAACCGTTGCGTCGGCAGGTTCGTCGAGGCTGACCGTAAAGGTGAACGGTGTCGTGCCGCTGTCGCCCTCGGCTTTGTCGGCGTCGAGCGCGACGATGCGGATATCGGCGATTGGATTCACGGTCACGCTGACCGTCGCCGTCGCGGTTCCGCCGCGGCCGTCGCCGGCCGTATAGGTGAAGCTGTCGCTGCCGTGGAAGTCGGCGCTGGGCGTGTAGGTGACCGTGCCGCCGGTGATGACGGCCGAACCATGACCGCCTTGCGTGACCGAGACGACCGCCAGCAGGTCGCCGTCCGGGTCGCTGTCGTTGGCCAGCACGTTGATGACCACCGGCGTGTCCTCGTTGGTGGCTGCCGAGTCGTTCACGGCAACGGGCGGATTGTTGGGCGTCACGATGGTGACCGTGAACGTATCGCTGACGAGGTTCGAGGCCACGCCGGTTTGGTCGACGATCGTGCGGAAGTCGATGGTGTGCGTGCCGGCGGCCAGTGACGACACGTCGACCGTCTGGGCGACGCTCACTGAGTAGTCGCCGTAAGTGCTGCCGCTGACCCACGCGCCGCCGTCCAGGCGGTACTGGAGCGTGTCGACGGTGTTGATCGTGATGTCGTGGCGGTAGCTGTACGGGTTCAGATTGTCCAGCGTGTTCACCGAACTGGAGCCGCTGAAGCTGTAAAGCCCAGCGGCATCGTTATAGGATCCGGAGCCGGTGAGCGAGAGGGGCACGTCCAGTAAGTCGAACACGCCGTCGCCGTCCGAGTCCAGCCAGCCGAGCATCTGCAGACTGGTCGGCGAGGAGGTGTGATTGGCGTAAGCCGTGTTCTGCAGCGACGCCTCGGCCATGATGCTGGCCACGCGGGAACTGGGATTGGGATGCCCGTCGTAGGCGTTCAGGTTCTGTGTGTTGTAGTATCCGCTGTGATCCGTGTAGTCCCCTGCGCCTGGGTACTCATCCAGGGCGTAGAAGATGTGCCCGGTCTCGTGCGCCAGGACTTGGCCCATCCGGCCGATGCCCCAACCATCATTGTCGTAGGTCATCACCGTGAACGGGCCCCCCAGGTAGGCGTAGGCGAAGTAGCCGTCGCTGAACATGCCATCGCTATCGACAGCGGAGTTGACCACGAAGCAAGTGTAGGCCCAGTCGGTGTGGTGCGCCAGACGCTGGTCGTGGTTCCAGCGATCGAGGTCCTCCCAGATCGAAGAAGCGGTATTGTAGCCCACCTGGTTCAGGAAGGAGTCGATCCAGTACGTCTGATTACTGTATGACCGAGTAATCGGCTCGTAGCCGGTGGCTACGGGGTTGTCGGCGTAGGTGAAGTCGACGAGAAATTCGAGATTGTGCGGCGTGGCGGGATGGCTGGCCCGCAAGGTGTCTTCCCACCAAGTGGCGCCCTCCTCGATTTCGTTCTTGACCGAAGTGATCTGGCTGCCGGTCCAGTCCTCGATGTTGGCGTCAATCGAGCCGTCGGATTCCAGGAGCACCACGGTCAGCCAGACTTTGCCCAGCATGAACTCGGAGGGATCATGATAATCGGCGCCATAGGGCGCCTTGCCCGCCGGCGAACCCGCAAAGGCCACCTCCGTCCAGTCGCCGCCGGTCGCCGCAACCTCCAGATTCGAGGCGAGATCAACGGGCGCAACATAGAGGTCGTCCGACAATTGCCAGCCCACACCCTCGAACCATTTGGCATGTTCGGGGACGCCGCGTGGGCGACCCAAGTTCTCCTGAATTGCCTGCCTTGGCGGATCGACGGTGATCGGCATGTCCGCGGTGACGAGGAATCCGAGGTCGGCGGCCGCTGGCGCGGCGCTGAGCAAAACCCGACCCTCCAACATCTCCAAAGGACCGAGCCGGCGAGAAAGCCCCTTTCGGGACTTGCGATTCCTCTGCTGCTTGCGCAAAGCGACACCATGAAAGCCAAGATTTAACAGCATTACGGGGCCTCCTGCTTATGACCGAGACGATTTCTCCACCGAAACGGGAACCAAATGGGAATGTCCCTGCGGCAGAGTACGGATGACGCCACAGACGGCCGCGATTTGCGGAACCGGCAGACAGTCACTTACAGGCCAATCGAAATCCGACTCGCGGACCGGACACAGCAGTGAAGAATTTTCGGGCATTTCTCGGACGTTTTGGGATCGGTCTTGCTTCCTCTTGCCGATCGCCGACGCGGACTTCGGAGGCCATCCGATCGGCAATGTTCTGACGTGCGGCCTGACTGGTGCAGCAGGACTGCCCGCGGTAGCCCGATTGTCATCGACCGGGCATGATGGTACCGTCAACATCGCAAGTCCAATCAAAGGAGGGATGATGGGAGTTACGATTTCGTATCGTGGTTCGTTGGCGGACATCGAGCGGGTTGAGGATTTCGAGGACCGCGTGCTCGATTTGGCGCTGGAAATCGGCGGCCAGGCCCGCGTTTGGCGGGGCGTCCATGACGACGATCCGCGGCGGGTCGTGCGCGGCATCATGCTGGATTTGTACCCAGGCCAGGAGACGACCAGCCTGCTGATTTCTCCGGAGGGCTGGCTGATCAACCTGTTCGAGATGGAGGACGCGGAGAAGGGACGAATCGCCGAGCCGCCGTGGTGTTTCGTCAAAACCCAGTTCGGCCCAATCGAGGGCCACGTGGCACTGGTCGAGATGCTGGCCGCACTGAAACGCGAGTTTTTCCCGGACCTGGAGGTGAACGACGAAGGCGGGTACTGGGAAACCCGCGACCTGGCGGCGCTGCGGCACAAGATGGAGTACGTCCAGTCGGCGATCGGCGGTCTGGCCGACGCGCTGCGGCGGCATGGATTGACGTCCGAGGCCGCGGAAGAACCGGAGATCCTCATGACGCGGATCACGCGGGTGGCGCAGATGGTCCAGCGGACGCTGGGGCGCGCCGCGGAACACCCGCCGGTCCTGTGGGGCGACGAGGATTCCGACGACGATGCCGAGGGCGGCTTCTATCGCCCCGGGGACGGCACCGAAGCCCAGTGGGATGCCTCGTTCAAGGAGCAGCGCCGAAAGCAAGAGCGGCTCCACCGGGCGATCGAAGAGCGGCGGGCCCGCGGCGACGAGACAGGCGATGCGCTGCTGGGCGCCATGCGGGACGAGGGGATGATCGACCTGCCCGGCGAACCGTCGCTGTCCGACGCCCTCCGCGAGATGGCCGAGGCGATGGAGGAGGAACAGGACGAACAGGACGAACCGTGGCGCGAGAGCCTGCCGGACGCACTCCGCGAGGCGGACGACGACGATGAGGACGATTGGCTCGGCGACGATGAGCGCCATCCGCTGCTGGAACGGGTCATGGACCTCAACAAACGATTGTACGATATGGCCGAAGCGGCGGAGGGACGGCAGAACGGAAACTTCCAGAGTCTGCTCGGTGCCACGGGCGAGATGATGGGCGGCCTGGCCCAGGCGCTGGGCAGCCGGCACTTCGAGCCGCTGTCCGGCTTGTCGCTGGTCCAACTCAAGCGGGCGCTGCGCGGTGCCGCGTTCGCGATCGGCATGCTGTTCCCGCTGCGGGCCGAGGGAGTGCTGGGCGCGGCGGAATTCGACGAACTGATCGCCACCCTCGAATCCTTGCGGAACGACATCTATGCCGAACTGAGCCGGCTTCGCGAGGCCCGCGAGTCCGGTTAACGCCGAGATCCGGCTCCGGAAAATCGCGCGGCGGTCACTTCCTCTGCATCGCCCGCTGGACCGCTTGCCCCATGTCGGCCGGGCTCTCGGCGACTTCGATGCCGGCCTGGCGCAAGGCGTCGATCTTCTCCGCCGCCGTGCCTTTGCCTCCCGAGATGATCGCCCCCGCGTGTCCCATGCGTTTGCCGGGCGGCGCGGTGCGGCCGGCGATGAACGCGGCCACCGGCTTCGTGACGTGCTGCTTGATGAAGGCCGCCGCTTCTTCCTCGGCCGATCCGCCGATCTCGCCGATCATCAGGATGGCTTCCGTCTGCGGATCGGCTTGGAACCGTTCCAGCAGGTCGATGAACGAGGTACCCACGATCGGATCGCCGCCCAAGCCCACGCAGGTGCTCTGCCCGAAGCCCAGGTTGGTAGTCTGCCAGACTGCTTCGTAGGTCAACGTGCCGCTACGGCTGATCACGCCCACACAGCCGCGACGGTGAATGTAGCCGGGCATGATGCCGATCTTGCACTCCTCGGCGGTGATGATGCCGGGGCAATTGGGGCCGATCAGCGTTACGTTGCTCCGCTTGACTACGTCGTATACGTGGATCATGTCCAGCACCGGTACGCCCTCGGTGATCGCGACAATCACCTGGATCCCGGCGTCGACCGCCTCCAGGATCGCGTCCGCCGTGAACGCGGCCGGGACGAAGATCATCGTCGCGTTGGCACCCGTCTTTTCGACCGCTTCGGTGACGGTGTCAAACACGGGCACGCCTTCGACCGTTGCGCCCGCTTTGCCGGGCGTCACGCCGCCGACCATGTTGGTGCCGTAGTCCAGACAGCCCTTGGTGTGAAAGGCTCCGGCCTTGCCCGTGATGCCTTGACAAAGGACTCGCGTATCTCGGTTGACCAGAATGCTCATGGGAGGTGTCTTTGTGGGATAGAAAGCTACGATTCAGTGTCTAAGTCCACCAGGATGTGCGCACGGCGTGCGCATCTTTGTAGGCTGAGACTCTGTCCCGACCGGGTCCGGTCGGGTCGGAGACCCAACCTACTTGGTTGCGGCGGCGACGACTTTCTTGGCCGCATCGGTCAGGCCGTCGGCCGTGATGATGTTGACGCCGCTTTCCGCCAGGATCTTACGGCCCTCTTCCACGCGCGTGCCCTCCAGTCGCACGACCAGCGGCACGTTGAAGCCGACCGTCCGGTACGCTTCCAGGATCGCCTGGGCGATCGTCGTACACTGCATGATCCCGCCGAAGATATTTACCAGGACGGCTTGGACGTTCGGGTCCGACAGCAAGATACTGAACGCCTCCGTCACCTGCTCCGTGTCGGCCCCGCCCCCCACGTCCAGGAAGTTCGCCGGCTCGCCGCCGTGCAGCTTGATGATGTCCATCGTGCTCATGGCCAAGCCGGCGCCGTTGACCAGACAGCCGATGTTGCCGTTGAGCTTGACGTAGCTCAGCCCCGCCTTGCCCGCCCGAATCTCAGCCGGTTCTTCTTCCGACAGGTCCCGCAACTGCGCGAGTTCGGGGTGCCGGAACAAGGCGTTGTCGTCA
>CAYPGE010000498.1:0-6113 GCA_964409865.1 uncultured Pirellulaceae bacterium | reverse complement strand
GCCGGCAGTTGGCCGCCGATCTGCCGCCGGGCTGCACCATGGCTCCCGACGTGTCCTTCGACGGCCAGCGGGTGCTGTTCGCCTTCTGTCAGACGGACCCCGATTCGACCGACTGGCGCACCAACGAAAACCAGTTCTATCGTCTGTTTGAAATCAACGCCGATGGTTCCGGCCTGCGGCAACTGACCAACGAAGCGTACGACGATTTCTCGCCGCGGTACTTGCCCGACGGCAAGATCCTGTTCCTGTCCACGCGCCGCGGCGGTTTTCACCGTTGCGGTCGGGGCCCGTGCCCCGTCCACGCGATGGCGGTGGCCAACGCCGACGGCTCGGACGTGCGGCTGATCTCGTTCCACGAAACGCACGAATGGGACCCGTCCGTGTTGAACGACGGTCGCGTCATCTACACGCGGTGGGATTACGTGGACCGGCACGCGGTGTTCTACCAGCAGCTGTGGTCGGCGCGGCCCGACGGCTGCGACGTGCGGATCTTCTACGGCAACAACACTCTGAACCCGGTGGGCGTGTGGGAAGCCCGCCCCATCCCCGGCTCGAACCGCGTCATGGCCACCGCCGCGGCGCACCACGCGATGACGGCCGGCTCGATCATCCTGCTGGATGTGACCAAGGGGATCGACGGCCTGGAGCCGATCACGCGGCTGACCCCCGACGCCTTGTTTCCGGAAAGCGAGTTCCCGGTACAGCATTGGAATAATCGAGCCGGCGTACCGACGGCGCCGGAAGTGCCGCCGGAGGAGCAGCGCTGGCCGGGACACTGCTATCGCACGCCATACCCGCTGTCGGAAGACTGTTTCCTGGCCGCCTACAGCTACGAACCGCTGATCGGCGAGCCGCTGCCCAACCGGGCCAACATGTTCGGCCTGTATCTGTGCGATCGCTTCGGCAACAAGGAGTTGATCTATCGCGACGTCAGCATTGGCAGCCTCTGGCCTCTGCCGTTGCGGGCCCGTCCGCGGCCGCCCGCGCTGCCCTCGCCGGTAACAGCCGATCAGCCGAAGGAAGGCACGTTCCTCCTGCAGAACGTGTACGAGAGCTGGCCGACGCTGGGCGAGGCGAAAGACACCGTCAAGCGTTTGCGGATCGTGCAGGTGCTGCCCAAGACGACGCCGCACGCCAACACGCCGAAAGTCGGACTGGCCAACGCCTCGCCCGGCAAGCAGGTTTTGGGGACGGTGCCGGTGGAGCCCGATGGCTCGGCGTATTTCCGCGCCCCGGCGGGCATTCCGCTCGCGTTTCAGGCCTTGGACGAACAAGGCATGGCGATTCAGACCATGCGCAGCCTCACGTACCTGCAGCCCGGCGAGCAAACGGGCTGTGTGGGCTGTCACGAACATCGCAGCTGGGCGCCCACCGCAAGCGGGATGACGCTCGCCGCTCAGCGCGAACCGTCCCCGATCGCGCCCGGTCCTGACGGCTCGAAGCCGTTCAGCTACGCGATCCTGGTGCAGCCGGTTTTGGAAAAGCACTGCGTCACGTGTCACGGACCCGCGCGGGCCGAGGGCGGCGTCGACTTGACGGGCACGCCGGCCGGTGCGTTCAGCGTCTCGTACAACGCCTTGGCGCCGCGGGTGCCGTTCTCTGAGTGGAAGGGCACGCCTCAGGCCAACTCCGAACCGCTGACCCCGCCGGACCGCTTTGGTGCGCGGGCCAGCAAGTTGATGCAACTGCTGCTGAAAGGCCACGAAGGGGTGCAACTGTCCGAGGAGGAGTACGAGCGTCTGATCACCTGGATGGACGCCAACGCGTTGTTCTACGGCACCTTCGATCCGGAAGACCAGCGCCGCCAGCAGCGAGGCGAACGCATCGCCGGTCCGGCGCTGGAGTAAGAAAGGAAAAGGCCCCCACGATCGACCCGATGGATTGATGCACCCCTGATCCCAAGCACGTCAGTGCAGCAACTCGGCCGGTTCGATCAGCTGCAGCGAACGCAGCGAGATCAGCCCCGAGATGGGCGCCGTCGTGATGGTCATCGCCCCGCCGACGGCGATCAGCCACAATTCGAAGCGGGAGGGGACACCGGCGATGTCCAGCATCGTGGAGACGACGTAGCTGGCGGGAGCGGCAAGCACGGCGGCCAGCAGTCCGACCCACAGGGACTGCCAGAGCACGGCTCCGGCGATCCGCCGCCGCGGGATGCCCATCGCGTCGAGCACCGCGTATTCGTGGCGCGCGGCGGCGGTCGCGGCGTACAGCGTCTGGCTGGTCACAAACAGGGAGACCCCCGCACTGATCACCGTCACAAACATCAGCATCAGTCCGGCCTTGGTCCTCGTGAACCAGTTGATCTGGGTCTGCGCGATGAACTCCTGCCGCGTGTACACCTTCATCTCGCCAAAATCGCGCCGCAGATCGCGGGCGATGGCGACGGACGCTTGGGGAGTGCGGCACTGGACGAGAATGTAGGTCGTTTGAGAAGATTGCAGCGTGGGCAGCAACTGCCGTGCGGTCTCCAGGGAGCAGAACAAGTAGGGCCCCGTCCAGCGCTTGAAGTCGTACGTCGCGCCGACGTAGTAGACGCTGCGGCCGGAGACCTCCCCGGCGTAGCCGTATTGCTCGAAACCCAAGCGAGCCAACTCCGAGCTGTCGGCCGCCACCGCGCCGGGCTGCTGCAGCTTGACACGCAAACCTGGCGGAACCATCTGCCCGGCCCCCAAGGAATCGGCGCCCAGGGGCATGCCGACCACCGTACACATCTCCGTTCCCCCGCCCGGCTTCTGCAGGAACGCGGTTCCCAGCAGGTAGTACTCGGTGCGCAGCACGCCCGGTTGGCTGGCCACGCGGGTGACCCAGCGTTGCGGAATCGGCCGGCCCTCGTTGTACGACTGCACATCGTTATGGGCGATCCAGATGTCCGCGTTGGCCGCAGCGATCGGCTTGGCGACGTAGGTCATGGCCGACAGGAACAGGCTGATTTGCACCATCAACAGCATCGAACAGGCGCTCACCGCGACGATCGCCGGTCCAAAGCGGTTCGTTTCCCGAATGATCGTGTTGATGGCGTACCACATCAGAATCGACCTGTTCTGAGCAAGGGGCAATCTCCGCACGGCGCGGCCGCACTGCGGCCGTGTCAATCCTGCGACAACTGACCATCCTCCATGTGGAAGACGCTGTCCGCAAACGGCAGCACGCGCGTGTCATGCGACACCAGGAAGACGGCCGCTCCGCGCTGATGAGCCGCCTCACGGAGCAACTCGATCACCCGCCGTCCCCGTTCCCAATCGAGAGAACTGGTCGGCTCGTCGGCAAAGAAGAACGACGGCTGCTTGACCAGCGCCCGCCCGATGGCCACCCGCTGCTTTTCGCCGCCGGACAGTTCTCCCGGCATCAGTCGGCTCTTCTGTGCCATCCCCAGCAACTCCAGGACCTCCATGGCTTTCGACCGCGCCCGGCGAGCCGACATGTTCTGGCCCCATCGCAACACGATTTCCACTTGCTGACGGGCGTTGAGGGACGGGAACAGATGGAATCCTTGGAAGACGAAGCCGTAATGAGCCAGCCGGAACTGCCGCCGCTGTGCGTCGGACAGTTGCCACAGATCGACACCCAGCGGGATCACCTGCCCCTGGTCGGGCCGCAGCAATCCGGACAGCAGCGCCAGCAGCGTCGACTTTCCGCTGCCGGAGGGTCCGACGATCACGGAGAATTTGCCGGCTTCGATCGCCAGCGACACGTCGCGGACGGCGACCGTGCGTGCCTCGCCCTCGCCAAACGCCCGGACCAAGTGATTCGCTACCAGCTTCGCCTGCGGCATTCTCATTCTCCCACCGGATGCCCCTGACCAGTCTCACCGCCATACCAGACGCACCATCTCCGGGATCGACTACGTCCCGTGCCGGGCAACAAGGGCACCGCGAATTGTATCATCTTAGTCTGCACACACGATCGGTTCAATTGCCTGGCCCTGAAGACCACGGCCTGAGTCATCGGAACACTTGTGTTTCTCAGTGGCGTGGAGGCAGCATCCGAACTATACTCGTGTTTCGATCCTTGCTTGGTACAAAGAAACCAGTCTGCTTCCTTATTTTGCAGGTCGGCGTCGTGAAAGCATTTCGACTTTTGAAGTGGTTCTTGGTCCTCGCCGTGATGGCGGCGATGGTGGTTGGCGCTTATCTCTACCAGCAACGACAGGCCGGCGGAGGATTCGCCTGGGGGGCGCGTGACGAGCAAGCCGGGGCGGCTGCCGGGGAAACCCGGCGGCCGCCGAGCGAAGAACTGGTCTGTCCGGGTTATGTCGACGTCCTTGGCGGTGTGACGCCGCTCGCCACGGCTCAACCCTACCGGATCGTGGAAGTCCGGGTCGCGGACAACGACCAGGTGGAGGCTGGCCAAGAGCTGCTCAGGTTCGATGACGTGCTGCAGCAGGAGGCAGTTGCCGAAGCGCAGACCCTGGTCAACGCCGCCCAACAGAAGTTGAAACTGGCGCATCGCACTCCCGAAAAACACGAACTGCTGATCCAGCAAGCGCAAGCCGCGGTGGATGCCGCGCGGGCCACGTGGGAGATCGCTCGTCACCGCGAAGCCGTGCAGGCAATCGCCCCGTCGCCCCCGCCCGCGGGCGACCGCCAGGCAACCGGGCAGCCGGCGACGACGGCAGCGGCCGACAGCCAGGAGGACGATGCGGAAAAGAGAAAACAGCGGGAGGACGCCATCGCCGAGGAGCAAGTGCGAATGGCAGAGGCAGGACTCCGTGGGGAAGAGGCCAGACTGACCACCCTGCAGTTGGCGGACCCTACCGACGAACTGCAGTTGCTCCAGGCCGAGATCGATCATGCCCAGGCCAAGCTCCGCCAGGCGCAGGTCGCCTTGGATCAATGCGTCCTGCGGGCGCCCCGATCCGGAACCGTGATGCGCGTCCTCGTGAGTCCTGGGCAGATCATCGGACCCATGCAAGCCGCCATCCACTTCGCCAGCGACGAAGCACGCATCGTGCGGGTCGAAATCGAACAGGCCTACGTCGATCAGGTATCCGCAGGTTGCTCGGCCGTGATCTACGACGACCGCCAGCCCGATCGGCGCTGGCAGGGCCATGTGCTGCGACTCTCCCAGTGGTACTCGCGTCCGCGGGCGATTTTCGATGAGACCACCGCCTTGGCCGACGTGCGCACGGTTGAGTGCGTCGTCGCCATCGAAGGCGAGACCTCGGATCTCCGCATCGGCCAGCGAGTCTGGACCCGCATCAAGCGTACCCAACCGGCGCCGGCGCCGACAGAACCACGTGCCGACGCAGATGCCGCTCCGCAGGAAAAGGACTCCCCCGGCACGCAGCAGGAGCCCGCGAAAGAACCGCCAGCAGAAGCAGACGACGGTCCGACGGGAACGCACCCGCACCCGCAACAGGATGCGGAAACGCGACGCTGAATGTTGGAAACACTGAACCCCACGGATGGCAGGGCAATACCACGGATAGGAAGAGAAGACCGGTCTTTCCTCCGTGGTATCGCCATGCCATCCGTGGGAAACTCTCGCCTTCGAGTGCCCGCGGCGTGCCCTCACAGCGGATTGACCTCGAACACCGGGGCGTAGCTTTGAATCTTGCCGCTGGCGTAATCTTCCGCCAGTTGCGGAATCTGCTCCCAGCCATAGACCTCAGCCCCCTCCGGCGGCAGCCATTCGTGCTCCTCGGCGAATGCGACGGACCGCACGCCTTCGCTGCGCCGACATCCGTGTACGTGAAGGAAGATGTGTCGCCCCACCGTGGCCGCCGTCCGATCATAGGACAACCTCTGACCATGCTTCCAGCCGGATGTGGTGACGATCCCCAGACGCCCCAGGGCCCGCAGCGCGGCCCGAAACACCGGCCCTCCGATATTGTCGATAAAAATGGACGCGCCGTGGCCCTCCGTACACTCGTGGACGGCAGCCAGAAACGCCTTTTCCGAATTGAGGTAATTCGCCCGATAAACTCGGTCCGACTCGTACCGCTGTTCGTCGAAATTCAAATCGGGGAACTTCCGGCGGTCGATCGGCGTGATTCCCAACCGGCGGAGGGTGTCCATGCGAAAATCGTTGGAGGCTGTCAAGCTGGCGTGACAGCCAAAATGCGTGGCCAACTGGACCAAGGCCAACGCGACCCCACCCCCCCACCCGCA
>CAYPGE010000497.1:0-6116 GCA_964409865.1 uncultured Pirellulaceae bacterium | reverse complement strand
GGTCTACCTGATGTGGCTGGCGGTGTTGTTCGGGTTGCAGGTCAGCTCGACTCTGCAGCAGTTGCACGGACGCGACCTGGCGGAATTGCCCCAGGGGCCTGCCGCCGCGGAGATGGTCGACCCCGGCTATGTGATGATGATGATGCGAGTGCTGGCGCAACGGTTCAACGAGGGGGGCACTGCCGAGGTCGGAGAACTGGCCGGCGCGGCCGGCCTGCCCGTGCCGCTCGTCGACAAGGTCGTCGAAGCGCTCGTCGCGGCAAAACTGTTGCACCGTTTGGCGGAGCCCGAGGGAGGCATCGCGCTGGCCAGGTCGCCGGAGGCAATCACCGTCGATGCGCTGCTAGCAATCGCTCACCGCCTGGTGCAGCGTCCGGTGGACGACCCGCGGACGGCGGAACTGCTGGAGGGCCTGCAGCGCGTGCAGCGGGAACACGCGGCGGGGCTGACACTTGCCGGACTGATGGCAAAACCATGATGGGCAGAATCGACCTTGCGGAGACATGCCCCCACCGCTATCCTTCGGTCCGTTTTTTGGTAGTCGTGGAACCACTGCATTCCCATCCGGCGTTGCTTCCCACAGCCCAGCGATGCGTCCTGGTGGCCGTTGGCACGGTGTTGCTGTCGCTGCTGGCGCTGGCGGTTGTGTTGCAGCCCGATGCGCGAGGCTTCGGGACGCACGAGCGGTTGGGGCTGCCGCCTTGCAGCTTCCGGCAGTTGACGGGTTACCGTTGTCCGTCCTGCGGGATGACGACTGCGTGGGCGCACCTGGTGCGGGGACGAATCGTGGAGGCGTTTCGCGACAATGTGGGCGGTGCGCTGCTGGGTGTGGTGAGTTTGGTGCTGGCGCCGTGGTCGTTGCTTTCCGGTTGGCGCGGCCGCTGGCTGTGGGGAGTGATCCAGCCGCAGGTAGTCTTGGCTGTCGTGTGGCTGTTGGTGGCCGTCACGCTGATCGATTGGAGTGTCCGCTTCTTCCTGGCAACTTGACACAGGGATGTGCCCATGTTCGTGGTTCACCGCCGATTGTTCCGCGTCGTTTTGTTCCTGGGACTGGCCGTCGGCCTGGCGGCCAGCGGCGGTTGCGTCGGTTTGACCGCTCAACTCCTGTATTGGGTCAAGGGCGGGAACAAGATCGATCCGGAATTCGAGGGGATGAAAGGCAAACGCGTCGCGGTGGTCTGCGTCTCGAATGCGTCGTCCTTTGGGCCGAATACCTTCTGTTCGTTGCTGGAACGCCGGGTGAGTTCGGCGCTGAGGGAGCAGGGCGACGAGATTGATGTCGTGCCGTCCGACGATATCGCGGACTGGATCGACAGCAATGATTGGAACCAGATGGACTACCGGGAGATCGGACGGGGCGTGAACGCCGACCTGGTGTTGGGGTTGGATTTGACGGACCTGCGGCTGCACGAAGGGCAGACGCTGTACCAAGGCCGGGTCACGCTGACCGCCACCGTGTACGACATGCAGGACGGCGGCAAGGTGGTCTTTCGACGGACGATTTCGGAGTTTACGTTCCCTCAGAACGGACCGCGGCACGCAACGGAAATGACGGAAGCTCGCTTCCGTTCCTTGTTTGTCGAAGTGCTGTCGAAGCACGTGGCCAAGTACTTCTGCGCGTATGACTTCGAGGAAGACTTCGCCCAAGACGCCAGGAACTTGGCTGGGTAGCGGAGGCGAGATGCGGGGTGCGGGTTGCGGGTGGCCTCCCCACCAAATCATCAGACGTCACTGGTCACGGCACATTTCTATGGCTCAACACCTTGAACCGACCTTGCTCAGCCTCGCGTGCAGGACACAGCCGAGGCCCAGGCCCAACCAGGCGACGGCGCTGATGGCGGCGCCGGCGTAGAAGAGGGGGGGGCGGTAGGCGAAGATGACGTGATGCCGCCCGGCCGACAACACAAGGCCCCGCATGATGCGGTTGGTGCGGAGGATCGGAGGCTGCGTCCTCCGCCCATCCGCGGATGTGACTTCTGCGGTCCATCCCGGATAGAACAAGTCGCTGAGGACCAGCAAGCCTGCCTGCTTCAACTCGACTTCCACCTCCACCCGCTGCGCCTCGGCGGAGACGATTCGGCAAGACTCCTGATCGGGATTGACGCCCGGTGACGCGGCCGCGGGCAGTTCCAGTTCCACGTCCGACGCTTTCCCTTTTCGCCCCTTCGACTTTTCGACTGCCTCAGGCAGTTCTGGTTTCACGTCCGACTCGACCACGGCGGTGTGGCGGAAGTCAAGAGGCGCATCGCCGGGAAAGAAGACCTGGCGGGTCCGCCGCGCAATCTGATCCGGACCGGCGCGGTGCAGCGGCGGCACCGTCACGACCTCGTGTACGATCCAAGCACGCGGGAACGATTGCGGATTCCGCCACAGTGCGACATTGGGCACCGGCGGACGGCCGGCGCCCAGAGGCAGACGGTTGCCTGCGGGGTAATCGAAATCTGCCGGAAACATGAAGTACTCGACGCCCAAGACATTCATCAGCGACGGGTCCGGCTCGGCCACGCCATCGGGACGCCGCAATCCGTAACGGCGCGCCGCCCCCAAGACCGCCAAATAATCGTACGAAGCCGTGCCGCCGTAGGCCTCGACCATCGCCAGGCCGTTGTCCAAGTGGTACTTCGGGTACAGCGTCTGCCGATCCCAGCGCAGGGCCTGGCGATGACGCTCGGCGGACCGGCGGAGCGACCACTGCTTCGGGCGCCAATTGCGCGAGGAACCGCGGAAGACACGAACCGGCGGCCCGCCGCCGTCACGCGACTCGCCGTGGGCCTCGCCTTCCGCGATCCGGTCGGCGATCCGCGAGGTTTCCGTCCAGTCGCTCCGCGGCGCGGTGAGGATCATCCAGCCGTTGGACATGCCGATGTCGGCGGCCGTCAGCAACAGCAGCGCGGGGGCCAGCCACGGCATCGACTCGCGCGTCGATCCGCCCAACAGCCACAGGACGAGCGCTCCCAGCAGGACGGTGTGCAAGAACGCGGCCCGCAAGCCAACCAACGAGCCGGACGCGTCGAAAGGGCCGAACAGCGCATCCGGCCGAACCTGTCGAGTCCAGTCGCTCCAGACGGTACCGATCGCAAAGGTGGCCAGATAGGCAGTCAGACTCAGGACCACGACCCCCAACAAACAGCGGCGCAAACGCACGGGATCAACGTCGCCCAGCCGGTCCAGGCCGAAGGCGGCCAGTTGGCTCAGTCCCAGCGCCGCGATCACCAGCAACTTGGCCGGGTACCGGAAGTAGGCGTATCCCGGCAGCGCCACGACCAGCAACCAGTACAGGCCGCCCACGGGCCAGGCCAGGACCAGGTCGTCGGCTGCCGCACCGAACACGCCACAACGGAACTCGTGTACCAGCCAGCCCAGGCCATAGCCGCCGAAACTGGCCAGCGTGGCCAATAAGCTAGCCCATGACAGCCAGCGCATGCTCGCTGGCCCGCCACGCAGACGCCACGCGCCGAGGCCCAACAGCAGCGGCACCAAACCCAGGTACAGGGACGGCGACCAGACGCGGCCTTCGGCCGGGATTGCGTTGGCCCAGCGGCGGTGAATGGGGAACATCTGCCCAGAGAAATTGGGCCACACCAGTTCCGCCAGTCGCCAGGGGCCAACGCTAAAGTCGTAGATGTGCTCGTGGTGCATTCCCCGATCGGGAACGCCAAACAGCCCCGTCGCGATCGAACTCCGCTCGCCCGCGACGCGCTCGCGGACCAGGTAGCCAGGGATCTCGTACAACGACCGCGGACTGCGACACGCGGCTCGTTCCGATTGGCGCGACCATTCCGAACTCGGTAACACCTGGATCGCCGCCAACCCGGCGGCTGCAATGGCCGACGCACTGAGCAGCGTGAGGCGGCGACGAGCGGGACGCGAGGGCTCGGCGTTGCGGGGAGTCGCTGCGGGATCCAGCCCCGCCGACTGCTTCCTTGGCGACAAGAAGCGTGCTGTCAATCCAGAAGCCCGGCTGGTCGAAAGAGTCAGGCTTGTGGACTTGCCCATCTTTCCGTCACCCCCAACCGCCGGCTCTGCTTCTGCGGCTTCCCGTCGCGCGCGGCGTTCGTCTCGCCACAAGAGCCAACCGTACGCAGCCGCCAGGAGTCCCGCGTGGTATGCCATCTGCGGGTCGCCTCCCAGGACCATCATCGCCAGGACGGCCGCCAGCAGCCACGCCGCTCGTAGACTCCGCTCGACCAGCATCCGATCGGCCGCCCCCAGCGCCAGCGGCAACCAGGCCGCACCGACCAGGTACACCGTGTTGCAGTACTGAAACAACACGCTGCCACCGAAGGCATAGGCCACGGCCGCCAAGGCGGCAGCGTACGGCGTCGCGCCCCACCGCCTCGCCAGCCGCCAGGATGCACCGGCAGCCAGCAACACGTGAAGCATCGTGTACAGCTTGAAATTCCACGCATGTCCCAGCGGCAGTGCGAACAGCAGCTTGCCGGGATAGAAGACGCTGGAAGTGCCGTCGGACAGCACCGGCATGCCGCAGTTCTCCTGCGGATTCCACAACGGCACTCGGCCCGATGCCCATTGGCGGCTTACCCAATCGAACAGCGAATAATAGAAGTGCGCTGCGTCGCGAAACGCGAAGCTCTGGTCTCGGAACAAGGCCGGACCGAAACACCACAGAAACGGTCCGCAGAACGCGACGGACACAACGACGAACATCAGCCAGCGACTTGGCGCTCGTTGCGGTCGGGGGTCCGAGGTACCGAATTCAGTTTTGGCCGAGCGGAGTCGTACCATGTCCCAACCTGCGAGGATGCGCGCGGCACGCGGAGCGTGCCTGCTACGATAACGCTAGAAACCGCCGCAACAGTTCATGTCCGCATTCCGTCAGGAAACTTTCCGGATGAAACTGAAGCCCCTCCAACGCATATCGCTTGTGGCGAATGCCCATGATTTCGACTTCACCGTCCGGGCCGTGCGCCCAGGCCGACATCTCGAACTGATCGCTGAGTGTATCGGGCTGGATCACCAGGCTGTGATAGCGGGTGGCGGTAAACGGATTCGGCAGCCCTCGGAACAAGCCCTTGTCATCGTGATGGATGCTGTCCGTCTTGCCGTGCATCAGGTGCGTGGCCCGCACGATCTTCGAACCGGTGGCCTGGCCAATCGACTGATGCCCCAGGCAGACGCCGAGGATCGGCAGTTTTCCGGCCAAACGGCGGACGCACTCGACCGAGATGCCCGCCTCGGTGGGCGTACAGGGCCCCGGCGAAATGATCAGGTGCGACGGGCGTTTGGCCTCGATCTTGGCGACCGAGATCTTGTCGTTGCGGTACACCTGGATGTCCAGACCGGGGTCGATCTCGCCCAGCCGTTGCACCAGGTTGTAGGTAAATGAATCGTAGTTGTCGATCAGCAGGATCATGGGCTTGCATTCACGCTCGCAAGGGATGCCGAGGATTGTCCACCGCAGGCTTGTTGACCGTTCCTCATGATAACGTGCTGGGCGGCCAAAGGTTAGATGCCATCCGAGGCACTTTTCCCGCAGCTAGCGACCTTGCCTCGTTTGCTCGTGGGCCGTACTCTTGCCAATGATGATCACCCATTCATGGATGGCCACATCTGCCGCTCGAACTGCAGTCCGTGTGGCTGCTGTCTGTGCTGCCATCCTTGCGCTCGGCGGATTCGTCGATCGACTGGCGCGAGGCCAGCAGCCACAACCCGGCGACGCCGGTCCCTTGTCCGCCGCAGATTCATCCACGAGCGAGGCGGCCTCGCAAGGATCGCTGTCGGGCCTGATCGCGACGATCATCCGGGAAAACCTGCCCGACCAATACGAATCGAAGGACGGTTGGGGAGAAACCAAGGAGGTCTGGGCCGGAGTGGACGTTCGCCGCGACGGATGGCAGATCAAGACCAAGCGGCGCAAGAAGCAAGTCAATCACGGCACCTGGAAGCTGTACCGAGTGCGGATCGTTGAGCCGGAGAAGGAACTGCACATCGACCTACAGAATATTCGCGAGCTGCCCAACGGCCGCGTCGAGTTCGATCTGACGGCCGACGCCCGGTTGGAGGTGTTTGCTCGACTGGCCCAGTGGGAATTGGGCGTCCAGTTGATCAGTCTCAGCGTCAACGCCGAGGCCCGCACGCAATTCCGCGTGCGCTGC
>CAYPGE010000496.1:0-6120 GCA_964409865.1 uncultured Pirellulaceae bacterium | reverse complement strand
CACAACTTCGTCGACAGCGACCTGGCGTGGGCCTTCCCGCAGCCGGAGCCGAATCCCTATCAGCTGGAATGGGACCACTTGATCGAGGCCATTCGCCAGGACAAGCCGCACAACGAGGCCAAGCGGGGCGCGGAGGCCAGCCTGGTGCAGATCATGGGCCGAATGGCGGTCCACACGGGCCGCGTGATCACCTGGGACGAGGCCCTCAACGAGCAACTCGAATTCGCGCCTGACGTAGACAAGCTCACGATGGATTCGCCGGCGCCCCTGCCGGCCCGCCCCGACGGCACCTACCCGCTACCGCTGCCCGGGATCGTCACCAAGCGGGAGTACTGAAATCGGCACCAGTGCGTCGTCAAGGCCAAGTGTTGGGGTTGCCGAGGTGGCGTAAGCTTCCAGCTTGCGGCGATTCGTTACTGGCAAGCTGGAAGCTCACCCCACTTCTTAGCCTTGACGATGCACTAGCCGGCCCCGAAGCGTTCGGCGAGTTGGTATTTTTCTTCGACGCCGATCAAGGCATTGAATTCCTCGAACGACATCCCTTGATCCTCATCGCCCGCGACAGTTCCGTCTCGGCGCAGCTTGGCGTACGTTTGCGCCAGGCTCTTGGCGGCGGCAAACAGGCCGGCCAGCGGATACAGGATCAAGTGGAAACCGAGCTTGGCCAGCTCGTCGCGCGGCAGCACCGGCGTGCGGCCGCCTTCGATCATGTTGGCCACGTTGGGGGCGGGGGCCAGGCGGCCGATGGTGGCCAGTTCTTCGACCGACGACGGGGCTTCGATAAAGCTGGCATCCGCGCCGGCTTCCCGCGCCGCCACCACTCGCGCGACCGCCTCGTCCATGCCGTGAACGGCCAAGGCGTCCGTGCGGGCGACGATGAAAAAGTCGCGGTCCGCCCGGGCCTCGACCGCCGCCCGGATCTTGTTGACGTATTCCTCGCGGTCCACCACGCGCTTGCCTCGCAGGTGCCCGCACCGCTTGGGCCAGACTTGGTCCTCCAGGAAACAGCCCGCCGCACCGGCCGCGATCAACTCGCGAACCGTGCGGAACACGTTCAGCGGGTTGCCGTAGCCCGTGTCGGCGTCGACGATCACCGGGATGCTGACGCTGCCGCAGATGCGGCGCGCCCGGTCGATCATTTCGGTCTGTGTCAGCAACCCCAGGTCCGGCTCGCCGATCATCGTCGCGGCCACCGAGTAGCCGGAGACGAAGGCCAGCGGAAACCCGGCCTGCTGAGCGAGCTTGGCTGACAGCGTGTCGTAGATGCCGGCAAACGCCGTGGGGCCGACTTCCGCCAGGATCCGGTGAATGCGTGTTTGCGACATCGCGGGATGTCCTCCTTCCGCGGGCATGAACTTGACCTACTGCGCCGGGACCCGAAACCCTAATCTTTCACCTAATCTTTCACGTAATCTTTCACCTAATCCCTTCCCGACTCCCTTGGAGCCGAAGGGAGATTAGAGTCTCATTTCGTACGATGCACGCGTCGCGCGCGCATCCTGGCGTGGCGAGCGGGGTGGCGTCAGCCCCCCGGTTCCCGGCCAGTCGCCCAACTCAGAACCGGGGGGCTGACGCCGCCCCGCTCGCCAATTGGGTTGCGGGCGCGAGCCCGCGTTAAGTGAAAGATCAGGGTTGATTTGTGTGATCCTATCAGAACCCACCAACCGCGCGCGTTCAAGAGGGGCGATTCAGGACCGCATCCAGCCACGCTCGAAACTGGCGGTCGATCGACGCCCAATCCGGATCGGCGAGCAGCTCCAGCAGCGTTGCGGCGCCCGTGGGATCCGGCGCCGACCGCTCGCGCAGCGTCACGTACAGTTGCCGCAGCTTGCCTCGATCGTGCAGAAACCAGCAGAAATACCGGGCATAGGCGTAGTCCAACGATTCGCTGGAGCCGCGAAAGTCGGACGCGGTGATCAGCTCCTTCACCTGCGGCAAGCGATTTTCGGCCACGGCGCGTCTCAAAACGGTCAAGCGCCAATTGTGATGCGGAACCAGCCGCGAGATTCCTGACGCCGCAGACTCGCCACAGGTGCGCACGTCGCTGGCCTCGTGCAACGCTGCCAGCCCTTCCTGCAGCCAGTGCGGAGCGGCGGGGAAATCGGCGTCCATCAGCACGTGCGTCAACTCGTGCAGCAAGCCGCCGTCGCCCTCGGCCAGATTGACCAGCACCGTTTGGCGTCCCGGTTTGTAGTAGCCGAATCGCGACACATGCCGGTCAAAGAACAGTTGCTCGGCGGCCCGGCGATAGGCGGCTTCCTCGCTGAACATCAGGATGGTGACCGGGCGGTCCGGCAGATCGCGAAAGTAACCGGCGAGCAGCGCATCGCACGTGGGCTGTATCAGCTCCGCGAACTTGGCCCGCAACTCGGCTTCCGACAAATCGCCACTCAGCACAAAGGGCGGCTGGATGACGACAGCACACGGCTGATCGAGTTGCTGCGGCAGACGCACGGCCCGCTCGCGGCACCGATCTGCCAGCGACTCTGTCGCCACGGCCCGCGGCGTGCCGGGGACAGGAGACGTGGGCTCGCAGGCACTCGATCCATCGCCCTCACCGAGTACAGGCCCCCCAACAACCGCGGACTTGGCGGCCCACGAGGCAACGCAGAACAGGACGACGATCGCCACTAACAGACGTTTGACAGGCATGCGCATTTCGGCGGTTGACTCCGCCGGCCTTGACTTCATCTGACGAATCGCGAAAAGAAAATCCCCTCGCGATAGCGAAAACATTTTACAGTACATCAATCCTCATTTTTCTGTCACCCCATCTTTCTGTCAGCTCTTCCAGATCTTCCTGCTCTCGGTTCGGACCACCCCCAGCCTGTCCGAATCCGGCCGGTTGTGCCGCGGGCATGTTTCCCCGCCGGCAGAAAACGGCTATAGTACACCGTCGCCCGCCACGGATAGGCGATTCAACGACGGTCGTGAATTCCAAGCAGCCATCACGAAAGTAGCCATCACGAAAGTAGCCATCACGAAAGTAGCCATCACGCTCCGCGTGATGATCGCAGACAAGAACTGAACAGTCACTGATTCGCCGATTCCAACTCAAGCAACGGATCCGTCTCCCAAGCCACCAGGCTCCCGAGACCCCGCCCCCCAACGTTTTCCTCCCGACGCATCAGGAGCATGCCATGACGTTTCCGCGATTGTTCGCTCTGCTTCCCGTGTCCCGTATCCCCCTCGTGCTGATCCTGGCCGTTGCCAGTTTTCCCGTCTCGGCCGATGAACTGCCCAATCCGTATCCGCGAGCCGTGTTTGTCGGCGAACAAGTGCTGCGTTGGGATTTTGCCGCGGGCGCCGAAGACTGGCGGGCCGTCAACCAGTGTGAACTGGCCGCCCACGACGGGCTGTTGACGGTCCGCTCGTCCGGCAACGACCCGTATCTCGCGGGGCCGGCAGCCGCCGCCGGCAGCGAGTTCATTGTGCGGCTGAGGATCAAGTCCCAAACCGACGGGGCGGGGCAGATCTTCTGGTCCAGCACGAAACATCCGGGCTCCGCCGCAGAGCGTGTCGCCGACTTCCCTATGACGCACGACGGCCAGTGGCACGAGTACGACGTACGGCTGGCAATCGACGGCGATCTGACAGGGCTGCGACTGGACCCCGGCTCGGCGCCGGGCGAAGTGCAGATCGACTGGATCGCCGTGCATCGCGGCGGCTTGCACCCGCTGGAAATCGTGGCCGTCGAGCAGACCGCCGATGCGGTCAACGTGCGGCTGAGGAATCACAGCGACCAGACGATCGAAGCGGCCTTGAACGGTTCGTCCGCTTCTCTGGCCGCCCGCAGCGAACGGAACGTTCCGCTGCCGGTGACCGGGCGGCCCTCACTGGCGGCGATGACGATCCGGGTCGATGCGCCGGATTTGGCACCGATTTCGCGCACGGTGTGGGTGCATCGCGTCGAAGCGCCGATCGACGCCGTCACGCGAACCATTGGCGGTTTGACGATCGAAGCCGCTCGCGACGGCGCGGAGGTCCGGCTCCGACGCCACGGGCAACTGGTCGCAGCGGTCGCACCATTGGTGCATGTCGGTCATACGCTGCCCCCGTTGAAGCTGGCGCAAGACACCTGGCCACTGCAGTACACGGGCGATGGCCTGTCCGTGAGCTTGGACGTGAACAGCGACGGCGATTTGTCGGTGCAAATCACCGCCGCGCGGACCGTCGAGGGCCCGCTGGTCCGGTCCTACGGAGCCCTGGAACAAGGCTTGTTCGCGGGCGTCGAGTACCTGGGCAAAGGCGAGCATTCCAGTTCCACGCTGGATATCGAGACGCCGGAACACCTGCGGTACGAGCCGGATCCGATGAAGGTGACCATGCCGCTGATGGCCACCGTCACCGACCGCGCGTCGGTGGCCGTGGCCTGGGACGACATGACGCTGCAGCCGGCGTTTGCCGTGCCGGATTTCCTGGACGGCACGGGCAGTCACCACCTGGCGCTGAAAGGCAAGAGCATCCAAGCGACGATCCGCGTCGGCGACGGCTGGGACGCGGGCGGTCGGCTGGAGCCGTTGATCCTGTGGGCCGTCCAGCGTCGCGGCTTGCCGCCGTTGCCCGCTGAGCCGCGTTCGTTCGAGGAGCAGATGAAGCTCTCGCTGGCGGCGTACAGCGGCATGGTCTACGACGAGAAAACCGGCGGCTACTACCACGCCGTGGTACCCGGCCAACGCGAGATCCGCGGCGGCTACTTCGCCGATCACGCCTCGGCGATCTGGAAGATCACCGGCCGGGTGCCCGATCTGCCGAGACTGCAATTCGGCGGCGCTCACGTGGCGAACCACGCCAGCTACTTCGTCAGCGGCCGCGCAGCCGATTGGCTGCGGACGATCAACGGCATGGCCGAGGGCCTGATCCGCGCTCAGCAGTCCGACGGCTCGTACCGCTACGACGGCACCTATCGCCGTGGGCATTTCGAGGACACGGCCAGCGGCATCTGTTCGCGGCCCGCGTACCAGCTGCTGGAACACGCCTACTACACCGGCAGCCAGGAGTCCTTGGCCGCGGCCCTGAAGACGCTCGAATTCATGAAACGCTTCCGTACCCCGCGCGGGGCGCAGACTTGGGAAGTCCCCTTGCACACGCCGGACATTCTCGCTTCGGGACAGGCGGTCTGGGCGTATGTGCGCGCCTATCAACTGACCGGCGACCGCACCCATCTGGCCGAAGCCCGCCGCTGGGCGGTGACCGGCTTGCCGTTTGTGTATCAGTGGTCCAACCAGCCGATCATGCTGTACGCCACCACGCCCGTGTACGGGGCGACGCACTGGAAAGCTCCCAACTGGATCGGCTTGCCCGTGCAGTGGTGCGGCACGGTGTACGCGTACGGCCTGCTGCTGTTGGCGCCGTACGACGACACGCTAGACTGGAAACAAGTTGCCGAAGGCATCCTGATTTGCGGCGAGCAGATGCAGTACCCCGACGGCCCGTCCGTCGGCTGCCTGCCGGACGTCTTTGAATTGAAAAGCCAGCGCCGCCGCCCCGCCGACATCAATCCCGGCGCGCTGGTCAGTTTGCGTCTGCTGGTCGCAGGCAAGCTGGACAGCCTATCGGTAGCGACGGACGGCAAACACCGCGTCGTGGCCCCGTTCCCCGTGACTCTCCGCGACGGCGCAGCGCACATCGTCGCCCAGCCCGGCGTCAAATACCAAGTCCTGATCGACGGCGCCCGCATTGTCGACGTCACGTCCCAAGGCCAGGATACGATCCCGCTGGACGCCGGAACGCCTCGACGATGAAGCGGGATCGGGCAAACGTAGAAACGCCAGTTCACCAACTCGCTACGGGAAACGACGGCCGCCCAGCCGCAACTGAGTGAACGCCTTCGGATCGTCCGTCGGGATCGCCTCCCCGTCCTCCGCCTCGACCGCCGCCTGCCCCGTGCCGTTCTGCGACGCCGCGCGGCTGACCAGCGTCACGATCTTCTGCCGGTCGGCCTGATCGCCCAGCTTGCGCATCATCCGGTTCAGCAGCCGGGCCAAGCCCAGCAGATGCGCGCCCGGCGCGATGGGCATCACGTTGCCGGGCACCACGTCGAAACCCAGCAGGATGTACGGCCCATGCTCCGGACCTTCCCAGGGCACGATCCGCAGCGCCGGGCCCCCGGACTGATCG
>CAYPGE010000495.1:0-6133 GCA_964409865.1 uncultured Pirellulaceae bacterium | reverse complement strand
ACCACCGCGTGACGGCAGGGGAGGAGCAGTCGCTGCAAGCCATCCGCCAAGCAGTCGGAGAACTCTTGCTGGGCTTGAACTCCCGCGAACGAGCCATCATTGAAGCGCGGTTCGGCTTTGACTTGCATCAGTCGCCGACCTTGAAGGAGATCGGTGACGATTTGGGGATTTCCAAGGAGCGTGTGCGGCAACTGCAGCAGCGGGCCTTGGAGAAGCTGCGCGCGTTGGCCGAGCGTCAGAAGGTGGAGTTGCCCGAAAACTGATCAACGGTAAGGCGGCTGGATCCGGCCCTCGCGAAGGACGACAAACAGTCCGGCGGCGATCAGATCCGCCGTCGTGCCCGGGTTCCTTCGGTTGCCGTCGCTCCGCAGCCAGAAGTCCAGTTCGCCCAGTTCATGGACGTAGGCGTCGTCGCCGGGGCTTCCCGCTTGGAGGACGCGATGCGCGATGGACGCGGCCCGCTCCGCGGTCTGCGAACCGCATTTGCGCGCGATCAAGCTGTCCGGATAGGCTGCCAGCATCCGCAACTGGGTGTGGATCACCGCGTGCGTCAAGGGCCAGCCGGCGGCACATCCCTCGACAATCCAGGGGGCGACCGTTTGCAGCACGTGCCTGAACCCTTCCGCATACTGCCGCGCTACCATGTCCCGATCGGCTGCCGCCCCCATCGCTTCCAGCAAACTCTGGGGTGCGGTCCCGGCCACGTCCATTTCGGCCGCGGTGCCGAGGCCTCCGGGCTGGGCCAAGCGAATGGCGGCGTACACGTCCTCCGCATCGCGAGCCGTCAGTCTCGCCAGGACTTGCGGCAGGCCGTCATCCAAGCGTTGCGATCCGGGTACGGCGGCCAATGGTGCCAGCAGCAACACGGTTCCCAAATTCGTGTTCACGGATACGAGCCGCCGAGTGGCTCGAATCGCCTCCAGCACGGTGGCCCCCACGCCGCGCTCGGCGGCCCGTTCCATCGCCGGGCCGATCGCCGCTGCGCTGACCACAAAATCGGTGAAAGTCATATCCGCAAAATCCGCTCCGCGGTGGACGTTGCCCGGCTTGGGAGCGGTCGCCTCCAGCAGGCAGGCCAACGTGGCGCAGGCTCCGACCGACAAGGTCGCGCCGGCGGCTGAAGAATTCGGCACGGGCATGACGTGGATACCTCGTCAACGCACGGGATGGGCGTTCAAAAAAGCTTCGACCAAAGGGATGATCTGTTCGTACGCATCCTCGATGACATAGTGGCTGGCGTCCGCCAGTCGCTGGACCTCGGCCGCCGGGAAAATCTGCAGAAGCAGATCCAGACATGCGGGGCGGAAGCACCAGTCCCGCATGCCCCAGATCATCTGCACGGGACGGTCGGCCAGCGACGCCAATCTCCGTTCGATGTCCTCCAGCACCTGCCAGGTAGGGTGCCGGGGACCATCCGGTATGTCGGCGACAAACCGGTCGATGGCTACGCGATGCTCCCAACTATCGTACGGCGCCAGCAGACCCGCTCGCACTTGGCGCGTCATCCGCTCCGGTTTATGGACTGCCATCCGCAGGGCCGCCCGCGCAAAGAGGTTCAGTCGGCGGATGGCCCACCTGCCCAGCCACGGCGTTCGGCAGATGCGGATCCGCCAGGGGATGAACGGCGGGGGATAGGCGCCGGTGTTGAACAGCACCAAACGTGCGACGCGGTCCGGAACTCGCAATGCGGCGCCCAGGCCGATGGGGCCGCCCCAATCGTGGACCAACACCGTGGCGGCCCGCAAATCGAGGTGTTCGATGAGTTGGACGAGGTTGGAGATGTGCGTGCTCAGCGAATACGGGTACGCTTGCGGCTTGTCGCTCCGTCCGCACCCGATATGGTCCGGCACCACGACTCGATACCGATCGCGGAACGCCAGCACCAAATTGCGCCAATAAAAGGACCATGTGGGATTGCCGTGAACCATCACCAGCGGTTCGCCCGAACCTTCGTCCAGATAGTGATAGCCCCACGAGTCCAGCGTCAGCGTGTGCGAGGCAAACGGGTACAGTTGGCGCCAATCAGCGGTCATGTCTCGGGTCGCACCTTTTCGAGGTGTTTCAGGCTAAATCTGCGGGAAAAACCCATCGGCCACGGAGCGCAGGCGATCGGGCTCGCGTAACTGGACGCGGTTGTTGTCCAGTTCGACGATCAGACCGGCTTCGATCAGGCGGCTGAGCGTGCGGGAGAACGTCTCGCTGGTCAGGTTCAGGTGACTGGCCACGTGCCGCTTGAGCGTCGGCAGGCGCACCATACCGTCCCCATCGCGCTCGGCACTCAGCAGAAATCGGGCCAGCCGGCCAGCCGCGTCGCGGAGGACGATGTCTTCCATCAACGACAGAAAGTGGCGGACCCAAAACGTCAGTCCGGCCATCATCTGCAGGCACAGCGGATGGTCGGTGGACATGGCCTTGCGGAACAGGTCCAAAGGAATCAGCGCGCACGTCGTGTCCGCGACCGCCTCTGCGTTGGCCGGGCAATCGAAACCGCCGATTGCGGCGACTTCGGCAAACGTGTTCCCAGGCCCTAAGATGTGCAGGACGTGCTCCTTGCCGCTGGGCGAGATTTTGAATACCCGGACCATGCCGCTGCCAACAATGTAAACGCCTGGACAGGCCTCGCCCTGGCGAAAAATCAACTGCCCCTTGGTGAATTTGCGAAGCTGGGCAATCTGCACAAGCCGATCCAGTCGCTCGCGATCGACCTGCGCGAAGAAATGGCAGCTCTTCAAGATGTGGTCAGCGGTTTCGATCAATGCAATGCTCCCAGGCACATGCCTGGTGACCTGTCGGCAGTTGGAAAGAAGCCTGGCTTTTCAGAAAACCGAACTTCTGACGGGCTTTCGGCCTGCGGCTCGCCCCCCTTGGTGATGCGGATTTGATCTGGGTCAAGGACAACCCACAGCCGGCAAGGATTATAATCCGGACGAAGCGAAGTGGTGAAGTGGCCGGTAGCGAAGTGGCCCGAGACGTGGCCAGGGTGACCGGTCGGTGGGACACGGAAGAGTTCTGACGGACCAACGGCGATCGTCCTGCGAAATGGCGTCGGCAGCACGATTCCGGACCCCCGCATCCCGTACCTCGCATCCCGTATCCCGTGTCTCGTATCTCGCATCCTGTTTGATTGCGGCTGCAGGCCGCGTTTAAGAAAAGGAGAAATCCGATGTTCTGTAATCAATGTGAACAAACGGCTCACGGCACCGGTTGTGCGATGAGTCCCGGCGTATGCGGCAAGAACGAGGACGTTCAATCGCTGCAAGAAACGCTGCTGTACGGTTTGAAAGGCATGGCCTCCTACGCGCACCACGCCCGGCGGCTGGGCAAATACGACGAGAACGTGAGTGCGTTCATTGAGGAAGCCCTGTTTGCCACCGTCACAAACGTGAATTTTGACATGGAGTCATTGCTGGAGATGGTCCTGGAATGTGGCCGCCAGAACCTGCGGGTGATGGAATTGCTGGACCAAGGACACGTTGAAAAGTACGGCGCGCCGTCGCCAGCCGAGGTTTGCGAAGGCACGCAGGCCGGGCCGGGAATTCTGATCACCGGGCACGACATGCTGGATTTGGAGAACCTCTTGAAGCAATGCGAAGGAACGGATGTCAAGGTCTACACGCACGGCGAAATGCTGCCGGCGCACATGTACCCCAAGCTCCGCGAGCATCCCAATCTGGCCGGTCACTACGGCGGTGCTTGGCAGAAGCAGAAATCCGAATTCGATGCCTTTTCCGGCCCGGTGCTGGCTACGACGAATTGCGTTCTGATTCCGCGTCCGACCTATGCGGACCGGCTGTTCAGCACGCGCTGCACGGCGGTGCCAAACGGCAAGCGGATCACCAACGACGACTTTTCCGAAGTGATCGCCAAGGCCCAGTCGTGCCCGCCGCTGCCGCAAGCCAACGGCAAGAAGTCGACCGTGGGTTTCCATCATGACGTGATCCTGGGCGTCGCCGACACAATTGTGCAGGCGGTCAAAGAGGGCAAGATCCGGCGGTTCTTCGTGATTGGCGGTTGCGACGGCGCGGAGCCGGGCCGCAACTACTTCTCGGAATACGCCAAGGGCACGCCGCCGGACACGTTCATCCTGACGCTGGGCTGCGGCAAGTACCGCATCCGCGATTACGACTACGGCCAACTGCTGGGCCTGCCGCGGCTGTTGGATATGGGGCAGTGCAACAATGCGTATGGGGCCATCAAGGTGGCCGTCGCCCTGGCCCAGGCGTTCAACTGCTCGGTGAACGACCTGCCGCTGACCCTGGTCATCTCCTGGTTCGAGCAGAAGGCGGTGGCGGTGCTGCTGACCCTGTTGTACTTGGGCGTCAAGGGGATCACCATCGGCCCGAAACCGCCGGGGTTCATCACGCCGAACGTCTTCCAGATTCTGCAGGAGAAGTTCGATTTGCGTCTGACCGGCGACGACCCGGCCGCAGATCTGGCCCAGGCCATGGCCGGCTGATCCTCAAGAGAAGCCCAGCTTCCCCAAGCTGGTTTATCGAGGGCGGGAGTCTTTTCTTTTTCTGCTGTGCGCATTACAACCTCGTAATCCGTGCGGCGAAAGAAGAGGCTCCCGCCTTTGTTCGTTCTTGGAACCGTGTGAGGAGGCAACTATGGCGTTCTCGCTCTCGGGACATGTAGCCATCGTGACGGGGAATTCTACGGGTCTGGGAAAAGCCATCGGCCTACGCCTGGGCAAAGCGGGCGCGAAGGTTCCCGTCAGCTATGCGCACAACAAGGCGCGGGCCGAACGGACGCTGGCCGAGTACAAGGCGGCGGGCATCGAAACGCTGCTGGTGCGAGCCGACGTGACCACCCAGGACGGCGTGGAAGCGCTGTTCTCGAACACCGAAGTCGAGTTGGGCGACGTCGATATCATCGTCCCAAACGCGACCTGCCAACAGCCGATGAAACCCATCGAGCAGTACGACTGGGAAGTTTATCAGCGGATGATCGACTTCTTTATCAAGAGCCCATTCCTGCTGGCCAAGCGCGGTCTGCCGAAAATGAAGGCCAAGGGCTGGGGCCGGATCGTCAACATCACCAGCGAGGTGTTTCATCTGAGCGTGTCGTCCTACAGCGCTTACGTGGCGGCCAAAGGCGGGCAGATCGGCTGGTCCCGCAGCATGGCCCGCGAGTTGGCGCCGTTCGGCATCACCGTCAACATGGTGGCCCCCGGTTGGATTCCCGGCGAACGGCACGCCCACGACCCGCAGCAGCTGAAGGACGATTACTTCGCCTCGATTCCGGCCCGCCGTTGGGGCGTTCCGCAGGACATCGCCGACGCCGTGCTGTACCTGGCCAGCGACGAAGCCTCGTTCGTCACAGGCCAAACGCTGTGCGTCAACGGCGGCGTGACGCCGTGGTAGCCGCCAGTGCTCCGGCAGTCCTCGACTGGCAGGTGCTGGCCGTGGAAAGTGGCGAGCGACATGGATAGCACATGCCGGATACTGCGCCAGCCGGCACATAGCCCGTAGCGGATCGAGACGCAATGCCCCCGGGGCCGACGTCGTGCGCACTTCAGGCACGGCTAACAAAGCAGCCGTGCCACACCGAGCAGGGCTACGCCCGTCCCGCTCGTCATGGCTCAGACCGAGCCTGACCTACGCCGTGGTCGCCGCCAGGTTGTCCAAATGATGTACGCCGCGCTCGCGGGCCAACTCCCGCAACCGCTGGCGATCGGTCGTGAAATAGCTCCCCAGCAGCCGCGCCTTTCCAAACAACTGCTGGATGCGACGGCCCCAGACATCGGCGCTGGTCCCCAAGCGGTCCAGGATCGCCGCCACTTCCCGGCTCACCCGCGCCTTGCCCTGGCGACACAAACGGCTGGTATAGTCCACCAACAGCAAATAGCTGCCCAACGAAAAACCCTCCAGCATCCCTTCCCGCTTCGCCCCCAGCCGGCGACGGTCTTCCAGCGGGCACAGCCAGAAATCCTGCTCCACATCCCCAATCGCCCGACTGCCCGCGACGCTGCTCGCGCCGGCCGCCTTCAGATCGTCCAGCTTCCCCTCCGCCTTCGCATGCTGCACCCGCTTCCGCACCGAGGTGTGCCGGCTCGTTTCCGGAGCCGCCGCCAGCCCTGCCGCCACCGGGTTCAAGTCGATATAGGCACACGTCGCCAGCAAGGCTTCCTCGT
>CAYPGE010000494.1:0-6136 GCA_964409865.1 uncultured Pirellulaceae bacterium | reverse complement strand
TCGCTGCGCGTCGGACCCGGTCAGACTTCGGAGGACTACAAGTACACGCTGGAGATCGTGTACTGTCTGGGCTCCTGCGGCTTGGCGCCCATCGCCGTCGTGGACGACAAGGTCTACGCGCACCTGGCCCCCGAAGCGCTCGTGCAGCGATTGGAGTCCCTGGAGTGAAACATCGTAGCAGGCACACGCCGCGTGCCGCCCGCACATCGTAGCAGGCACACGCCGCGTGCCGCCCGCGCATCGTAGCAGGCACACTCCGTGTGCCGCCCGCGACGGAAAGCGAACCAACCCATGCCCCAACTCAAGAATCTCGAAGAATTGCAGCAACTGTGCGACGAGATCAAGCAGGCCGAGCGGGTCCGCCGCGAAACGAGCACCGTGATCACCATCGGGATGGGCACGTGCGGCATCGCGGCCGGGGCGCGGGAAACGCTGCAGGCGATCGAAGAAGAACTGAATCAAAGGCAGATCGACGCGTTGGTCGTCACCGCGGGCTGCATCGGCGTTTGCGTCCGCGAGCCGCTGGTGGACATCCAGCAGGCGGGCCAGAGCCGCATTGTGTACGCCAACGTGCATCCGGCGATGGTGCCTCGGCTGATCGAAGAACACGTGGTCAAGGGGCAGCCGGTCAAGGAGTGGGTGGTCGGGCGCATGCCGAGCGACGAGCCCGCATTGTCTCTGTGCAGGTGAAGTTATGGATCAGGTTGCAGATTCCCCCGCCATCGCCCTCAGCGGCAGCGTCACCGTCTGCGGCGGCGCCCGCTGTACGTCCGCCCGCTGCCAGCGCGTGCTGCGGGCCTTTGAAGTCGAGTTGACGCGCCGGGCGCTGGGGCGCAACGTGCGGCTCAGTCCCAGTCCCTGCCGCGGCTTCTGCACGGCCGGGCCGATTGCCATCGTCCATCCGCCCGGCGTGTTGTACTGCCGCGTCCAACCGGAGGACGTGCCGGAGATCGTCGACCAGACGCTGATCCAGGGCAAGGTCGTCCAGCGGCTGTGCTACGACGAGCCTGAAGCGCACCGTTCGCTCGTCTCGTATCAAGACATGCCGCTGTTCAGCAAACAGGTCCGGATCGCCTTGCGGAACTGCGGGCTGATCGATCCCGAGCGGATCGAGGAATACATCGCCCGCGACGGCTACGCGGCGCTGGGCAAAGTGCTGGGCGAGATGTCGCCGGAGGACGTGATCCGCGAGATGAAAGCCTCCGGCCTCCGCGGCCGCGGCGGCGCGGGGTTTTCGGCGGGGGCCAAGTGGGAGTTCTGCCGCCGCGCGCCGGGCGATCTCAAGTACGTCGTCTGCAACGCGGACGAGGGCGATCCCGGCGCCTTCATGGACCGCTCGATCCTGGAAAGCGACCCGCACAGCGTCATCGAGGGGATGGCGATCGCCGCTTATGCCATCGGTGCCAGCCAGGGGTACATCTACTGCCGCGAGGAGTACCCGCTGGCCATCGACCGGTTGGAGATGGCCATCCACCAGGCGCGCGACTTGGGGCTGTTGGGTGAAGACATCTGCGGCACGGGGTTCCGCTTTGACATCGAGGTCAAGGAAGGCGCCGGGGCGTTCGTGTGCGGCGAGGAGACCGCCTTGATCGCCTCGATCGAAGGCCGCCGCGGCGAACCCCGTCCGCGCCCGCCGTATCCGGTCGTGGCGGGACTGTGGGGCCTGCCGACCAACATCAACAACGTCAAGAGCTACGCCATGACGCCCCAGATCATTCTCCGGGGGGCGAACTGGTTCGGCAGCATCGGCACGCAGAAATCGCCGGGGACGGCCGTGTTCGCGCTGACCGGCAAAGTCAACAACACGGGGCTGATCGAAGTTCCCATGGGCATCCCGCTGGGCGACATCATCTTCGACGTGGGCGGTGGCGTTCCGCACGGCAAGAAGTTCAAGGCCGTCCAGACGGGCGGGCCGCTGGGCGGTTGCTTGCCCGCCGCCGCGCTCAACACGCCCGTCGATTTCGACTCGCTGGCTGAAGCCGGCGCGGTCATGGGTTCGGGCGGCATGATCGTGCTGGACGACGACACCTGCATGGTCGAGTTCTCGCGGTACTTTCTGACGTTCGCCGCCGCCGAGTCGTGCGGCAAGTGCGTCCCCTGCCGCGTGGGCGGCCAGCGGCTGCTGGAAGCGCTGACGCGGATCAGCGAGGGGCACGGGACCCGCAAGGATCTGCAGATCATCAAGGACGTCTCGACCCACATGATGTCCTCGTCGCTGTGCGG
Source organism: uncultured Pirellulaceae bacterium (assembly GCA_964409865.1). Lineage (GTDB taxonomy): Bacteria > Planctomycetota > Planctomycetia > Pirellulales > Pirellulaceae > Anammoximicrobium. Next base: position 3,913 of record CAYPGE010000494.1, on the reverse strand, counting down.
CCTGGGCCAGCGCACGCCCGGCCCGGTGCTGGCGGCGTTGCGGTTCTTCGAGGACGAGTTCATCACGCACATCGACGAAAAGCTGTGCCGGGCAGGCCAGTGCCGGGCCTTGGTGCGGGCCCGCTGCGTGAACACGTGTCCCGCCAACGTGGATACGCCCGCCTACCTGGCCCTGGTCGCCCAAGGCCGCTATGCCGAAGGGCTGGCCATCCACCGCCGCCGCAATCCGTTCGCCCTGGTCTGCGGCCGCGCCTGCCCGGCGTTCTGCGAAAGCAAGTGCCGCCGCGGCGAGATTGACGAGCCGGTGGCGATCCGACTGGTCAAACGCTTCATGGCGGACCACGAGTTCGAGAAGCCGTGGACGCCCGAGCCGATCGGCAGCGAGGCCGAACGAGCGGCGGCGGCCGAGAAAAAGATCGCCGTGGTCGGGGCCGGACCCGCCGGCTTGACCGCCGCCCTGCGTTTGGCTCAGCGCGGGTATCAGGTCACCGTCTTCGAGAAGTACCCTGTGGCGGGCGGCATGATGGCTTGGGCGATTCCCGAATACCGGCTGCCGCGCGGACCGCTGCTGGCCGAGATCGAAAACGTCCGCCGCGCGGGAGCAGACATCCGCTGTAACATGGCGTTAGGACACGATTTCAGCCTGGACGATCTGTTGGGCCGGCAAGGCTACAGCGCGGTGCTGCTGGCGATCGGCGCGCACCGCAGTCGCCGCTTGGGTGTGGCGGGCGACGACAAGCAGGGCGTGATCGACGGCGTGGAGTTCCTCAGCCGCGTGGCGGGCGAGGCGACAATGCGCGCCGCCGGCTTGCCTGCGGACGCACCTCTGCCGGACGTGCGCGGCAAGCGGGTGGCGGTCGTGGGCGGCGGCGACGTGGCCATCGACGTGGCTCGTTCGTCGTTGCGCATGGGGGCACGCGAAGTCCACGTGATCTACCGCCGGGCGGGCGATGACATGCCGGCGGCGCATCTGCCGGAAGAGATCGAAGCGGCGCGGCAGGAAGGCATCCGCTTCCATACGCTGGTCAACCCCGCCGAGGTGTTGGGCAACGGGGCCGTGTCGGGCGTCCGCCTGCAGCAGCAGCGGCTGGCGGAGTTTGACGACAGCGCCCGCCGCCGGCCCGTGCCGTTGGGCGCGGACTCATACGTGTTGAACGTCGAGGTCCTGATCCCGGCCATCGGCCAGGTACCCGATGTGTCGTGGCTGCACGGCACGGAGATCGCGCGCCACCGCGGCGATACGTTCATCGTCGACGAAGCCTACGCCACGACGCGTCCGGGAGTGTTCGCCGCGGGCGACGCGGTGACCGGCCCGGCGACGATCGTCGAGGCCGTCGCCCAAGGCAACCTGGTCGCGGCGGCAATCGATCATTGGCTGAAAACGGGCCAGTTGGTCAAACCGCACCTGGAAGCCGAGCGCGAAGATGTCCCGCAGGTCTATGACTTGGCGGCGTATGCCGACCATCATCGGCCCGCCACGCCGAGGCTGCCTGTGGAGCAGCGGGACGGCAACTTCCGCGAAGTGGAGGCAGGCTTCGACGAGCATGCCGCTCAGGAAGAGGCTCGCCGCTGCCTGCGCTGCGACCTGGAGTGGCTGGACGTGATGAAACTGCCCCGGCCGGGGATCGGTGACCGGTGACCGGTGATCGGTGATCGGTGACCGGTGATCAGTGATCAGTGACCGGTGATCGGTGATCAGTGATCTCCGGTCACTACCGACAACCGACAACCGATTACCGACAACCGATCACCGACAACCGATTACCGATCACCGATTACCGATTACCGACAACCGATCACCGATCACCGATCACCGACAACCGATCACCGATCACCGATTACCGATCACCGATTACCGATTACCGATTACCGATCACCGATCACCGATCACCGATTACCGATCACCGACAAGAGGCCCCTATGATCCCCTCCGCCGTCGTGAACATCACGATCAATGGCCGCCAGATCCATGCGCGGGCCGGCCAGACTGTGTTGGAGGCCGCGGCTGAGGCGGGCATTGACATTCCCGCCCTGTGTCACCATCCGGCCTTGCCGCCCGCAGGCGCTTGCCGAGTTTGTCTGGTGGAGATTCAGGATCAGCGCACGTTGCAGCCCGCTTGCACGTTTCCGATTTTCGACGGCATGGTGGTCCAGACGGAGACGGAACGCGTCGTGGCTGCGCGGGTTTTCGCGCTGCAGATGATCTTCTCCGAGCGCTCGCACTATTGCATGTTTTGCCCGGCCAGCGGCAGCGACAACAACACGGATTGCGAGTTGCAGAAGCTGGCCTATCGCTACGGATTGACCTGCTGGGAGCATGTTCCGGCGTATCAGAAGAATTGGCCGGTCGACGCCAGCGGCAAGTACTTTGTCATGGACCACAGCCGGTGCATCCTCTGTCGGCGGTGCGTGCGGGCGTGCGCCGAGATCTCCGCCAACCATACACTGGGCGTCCACCAGCGGGGCGCGCGGACCATGATCGGCGCCGACGACGACCAGCCGCTGGGGCAATCGACGTGCGTGTCCTGCGGCACTTGCCTGCAAGTCTGCCCGACCGGAGCGTTGATGGACCGCCGCAGCTCGTTCCTGGGCCATGAGACGGACGTGCAGCGCATCAAGACGACCTGCCTGGGGTGCTCCGTCGGTTGCGCCATCGAGTGCTTGACTCGCGACAACATCCTGCTGCGGATCGAAGGCGACTGGACGGGCCACAACGGCGGCTTGCTGTGCTCCGCGGGACGGTTTGACGCGGTCGACGCCAAGCCGCCGCGAATCAGGGTGCCGCTGGTGCGCACCGACGGAGAACTTCGCCCTGCCTCCTGGGGCGAAGCCTTGGAACGGACGGCCCACTGCCTGCGGGAGACCCGCAACGTGGCCGGCCTGATTTCGCCGCGCACCATCAACGAAGGCCTGGTGGCGTTCAGTTGCTTCTTTAACGAGGTCCTCAACAGCGACGAGGTGGCGTTGCTGCACGGCGAAGTCCCGCCGGAGGTGGGCGAGCCGGCGTCGATCGCGGATATCAACGACGCCGATTGCCTGGTCGTCGTCGGCGGCGACTTGCTGAAGAACCAGAAAGTCGTGGGTTACCTGACCAAGCGAGCCTTCGATCGCGGAGCGCAGTTGGTGATTGTGAACGACGCCCGGACAGATCTGGATGCGTATGCCCAGCAGCGAATGAAGCTGGACGCGATCGCCCACACCGGAGCGTCGCCGTTCGAGCGCCTGCGGTACACGTACCATTTGCGGCTGGAGGGGATCTCGAAGCTCAAATCGGCCGTGGATTCGGCTCAACACCCCGTGGTGATGTACGGGACGAACTTGAGCATCGCGGTCTATGCGGCGTTGCGCGGCCTGCCTCGCAAGGCGCGTTTTCTGCCGCTGATCGAAGGCGCCAACGCGGCCGGCGCCGCGCGGCTGGGCCTGACCGCCCGCGCCGTCCAAGGCGATGCCTTGTTCGTGCTGGCGGGCGACGAACTGCCCAATGGCAAGCCCCTGCCAGAGGCCGAGTTTACCGTGATCCAGTCCGCCTACCGCACGGACTGGACCGATGCCGCGGACGTGGTGCTGCCGGCGCGCGTGTGGAGCGAGAAACAAGGGAGTCTGGTGAATTTGGAGGGCCGCGAACTGCCCGTGGTCCCGCTGACCGAAGCGCCGCCGGACATTCATCCCGACTGGGTGACGCTGGCCACGTTGTCGTCGCTGATGGGCCACGCGGTGCTGTTCGGGTCGATGGCGGACGTGCAGCGGTCGTTGTAGCTGAATCGCGTAGCATGGCTCTCCGAGCCGTGCGGACTTTGCGGATTCTGGAGACGGACGGCACGGCTCGGAGAGCCATGCTACGGAAGAGACTCCGCGATGCGGAGGAGTACACGATGAGCGAAAAAGTTACCGTGGCTTCGGACTGGCTGGCGGG
>CAYPGE010000493.1:0-6161 GCA_964409865.1 uncultured Pirellulaceae bacterium | reverse complement strand
CGGAATGCACGGCGGGCCTGCGTTCCGCCCTGGAACGCGGCATCAATTATTTCGACGTGGCGCCTGCCTACGGCCAAGGCCAGTGCGAGACCAAGATGGGGATCGGCTTGGAAGGCGTCCCGCGCGACAGCTACTTCCTGTCCTGCAAGACCAACAAGCGCGACAAGGCCGCGGCTCGCCAGGAATTGGAGCATTCGCTCGAACTGCTCAAGACGGACCATTTCGATCTGTACCAGTTGCACCACCTGCGGTGGAAAGACGAGGTCGAGCAGGTGCTGGGACCGGACGGGGCCATGGAGACGCTGGTCCAGGCCCGCAAGGAAGGCAAGGTGAAGTACCTGGGCTTCTCGGCCCATACGACCAAGGCGGCTTTGAAGGTCATGCAGGGGTTCCGCTTCGACACAGTGATGTTTCCCATCAACTTTGTCGAGCAGCTGCGGTTCGGGTTTGGCAAGGAAGTGTTGGATCTGGCCAAGGAGCAGGGCGTGGCCGTGTTGGCCATCAAGGCCATGTCGTTTGGAGGTTGGCCGGAGGGCGCCGAGCGCACTCGCAAATGGTGGTACCGCTCGGCCGAAGAACCGCACGAGGTGGACATGGCCCTGCGGTTCGCGCTCTCGCAAGCGGGCGTCGTGGCCGCCATCCCGCCCTCGTTCCTGGACCTGCTGGACAAGGCCATCGAGGCGGCCAAGCGGCTGCAGCCGATCACGCCGGCGGAGACAGATCGGCTGGGCGAACTGGCCCAATCGTGCCTGTCGCTGTTCCAGAAAGACGACAGCCTGGCCAGCTGGCACCGCCCGCCACGCGAGCCTCTCTTCCCCCGCAGTCCGCACGAAGGGTGCGGCGGACATTGGGTTTGATTGGTAGGGCGTGCTCAACCGCATGGCAGGCCGGCCTACGGATCGGCGACTCCTAAAGTAGCATGGCTCTCCGAGCCGTGCGGAGGTTCGCGCGTTTTCGACCAAGACGGCACGGCTCAGAGAGCCATGCTACAAAGAGCCGTGCCGCAAATGGTCCGCTCGCCGATTCTACAGCTGCCAGCCGGGGCGGTATTCGCGGCGGATGAAGGCGTCGGCTTCGGGGCAGCCGACCGCTTGCAGTTTCTCCGCGTCCCAGTTCAGCTTCTTGCCGGTCCGCAGCGCCACGTTGCACAGCAGCGCGGCCTCGGTCAACGCGCCGGAGTAGTCGAAATTGCACGTGGTCGGCCCGCCGGTCTTGCAGGCTTCGGTCCATTCCCGGTGGTGACCGATCGAGTTGGGGATGAACGGTTCGGGACGCTGGAAGTCCTTGAACTGAGCTTCCGGCAGCAATTGGTGCCGCCCGTAGTCGGCGATCAGCATGCCCGACGAGCCGATAAACAGCACGGCGCTGCCCCACGGTGGGACCTGCTTGTCTTTGACCAACTCCGGATACGGGCCGCCGTTGTACCAGTTCAATGTGACCGGCGGCAGGTCGCCTCGGGCGGGGTATTCCTGCTTGGCGATCGTCCAACGCGCGGCGCTCTCCGGATGGATCGGCCCCTGAGCCTCGACCGAGGTCGGATGGCGCAGGTTCAGCGCCCAGAAGGCCAGATCGCAGTAGTGGCAGAAGAAATCGCCGAGTTGGCCGTTGGCGAAGTTCCACCAGTACCGCCAATGGAACGGAGCGTACGCCGGGTTATACGGCCGGTAAGCCGCGGGGCCCAACCAGAGGTCCCAATCAAGCCCCGGCGGAACCGGCGGCTGGTCCTTCGGGGCGTCGGGCTGCGACATGTCCGTCGGCGTGGGCGGGCCGCCAAAGTTCGCGCCCAGCCACACGTGGACTTCGCGGATCGTGCCGACGGCCCCCTTCTGCACCAGCTCGACCACGCGGCGATAGTTGTCGCCCGCGTGGATCTGCGTTCCCATCTGGGTGACCAGTTTCTTGTCGCGCGCTGTTTCCGCCATCACGCGGGCTTCGTACACGCTGTGCGTCAGCGGCTTTTCGCAGTAACAGTGTTTGCCCAACTTCATGGCCATCACGCCGGCCGGAGCGTGCGTGTGGTCGGGCGTGCCGATCACGACGGCGTCGATCTGGGCGTGCACCTCGTCCAGCATCTTGCGGAAATCCTTGTACCGTTTGGCCTGGGGGTAACGCTGGAACGTGGGACCGCCGCGTTGCTCGTCGACGTCGCACAAGGCGACGAGGTTTTCGCTCGCCACGCCGTTCACGTCGTCGCCGCCGCGGCCTCCGATCCCGATCCCGGCGATGTTCAATTTCTCGTTGGGCGACTTGGATGGTTCGGCCGCCAACAGGCCATGAGTGGTCCAGACGCCAGCCGCCACAGCGGCGGTGCGCAACATGTCACGGCGGGAAATCAGAGTGGACATTACGTGTGCTCCTTGTGCAGGTGAAGGTGGGCTTTCGAGTCGGAAACGATTGTCGCGATGGCTGATCGTCGCGTCAAGCATGCGCGCGTGCGGATCGAGGATCGGAATTTCACGGCCACAGTGCTTGCTTGCTGATCGCCAAGCGATGATAATCCTGCGGTAACTGTGGAAGGACCACCAATCATGAATCTCGCTCTGGGACCACGCATCATGTGTCAACGTTTCGTGTACGTCATCGCCCTCGCCCTCGCCTTGGTCACCGTCACTGTCGCCGGCGTCGGCGCGGAACCGGATCCTGAACCGGCCTTTCTGGCGGTGCCGCAGTACGTCGGCCCACCCCAACCGCAACACGCGGTCACGAACCGCGCCTTTCAGGGCATCCCCAGCATGGCCGTCACGCCGGGCGGACGGCTGTGGGCGAATTGGTACGCGGGCAAGACCCCCGGCGAGGATCAGAACAACTATGTGGTGCTCAGCACCAGCGGCGACAACGGAGCCACGTGGCGCGAAGTGCTGGTCGTGGATCCCGACGGCGAGGGCCCGGCCCGCACCTTCGACCCGGAACTCTGGATGGCGCCCGACGGCAAACTCCGCATGTTCTGGGCGCAGGCCCAGGGACACGAAGCGACGCTCGGAGGCGTGTGGTGCCTGCAGACGGCCGAGCCGGAGTCGGAGCAACCGGTTTGGGAGAAGCCCGTGCGGATCACCAACGGAGTGATGATGTGCAAGCCGCTGGTGCTCACCACCGGCGAATGGGTGCTGCCGGCCTCCACGTGGCGGAAGACCGACAACAGCGCCAAGCTGGTCGTTTCGACCGACCAGGGCCGGATTTGGACGGTCCGCGGCGGTTGCCAGGTGCCCGTCGCAGACCGCGCGTTTGATGAACACATGCTGATCGAGCGCCGGGACGGTTCGCTGTGGCTGCTGGCCCGCACGAGATACGGGATCGGCGAAAGCGTGTCCACCGACCGCGGCGTGACCTGGCCCGAACTAAAGCCGTCGGCCATCGCGCATCCCAGTGCTCGGTTCTTCATCACGCGTCTGAGTTCGGGCAACTTGCTGCTGGTCAAGCACGGCCCCATCGACAAACCCACGGACCGCTCGCACTTGACGGCGTTCGTCTCGACGGACGACGGCCGCAGCTGGGGCGGCGGACTGTTGCTCGACGAGCGCAGCGGCGTCTCGTATCCCGACGGCCAGCAGACGCCCGACGGGCTGATCCGGATTATTTACGATTTCAGCCGCACCGGCGCGAGGCACATCCTGATGGCCACGTTCCGCGAAGAGGACGCCGCGGCGGGCAAAGCCGTGTCCGACGCAGTGCATCTGCGGCAGCTGGTCAGCCAGGCTGCGGGAGGGCTGCAGCCCGAGCCGCCGCCGGTGGCGGCCAACCAGGACGGGGAGCCGTTGCGGAAAGAGCCCCCCGGCGCGCTGGCCGCCGAAGACGCCCCGGCTCAGGCCTTGGCCGTCGGCGAACTCCTGTTCACCGACCGCGGCTACGTGCTGAGCGAACTGCCCGCCGCGCTGCAGGGCGCCAGTTTTTTGCGTGTCAAGCTGGACGGGCAAAAGGAAGTGCGTTGCAGCCGCGCCGGCGTGGTGTACTTGCTCACGCCCGAACCCGGCCGCAACAAGGACAGCCAAACGCAAGCCCTGCTCGACCAGGGATTCAAGAAGGTCGCCCTGCCGGAAGTGCGCTTGTTCGACCCGTCCAGCGCCGCCAACTTCTGCACGCTCTACCAAAAGGACTGCGCCGCAGGCGACACGATCAAGCTCGGCAAGTGGGCGGTGCCCCTGTTTTTTTCTCTGAGGAGCGAAACGGTGAACAACCCGCTGACTGCCGAATGGACCGGGCCCTACCACGGCGTGCCGCCGTTCGATGGGGTGAAGGTCGCCGACCTGAAGCCCGCGCTCGAAGCCGGCATGAACGATCAGTTGGCCGCCATCGACGCGATCACGTCGAACGAGGAACCGGCAACCTTCGACAACACGCTCGCGGCGCTGGAAGCGTCGAGCCGCATGCTGGATCGTGTGTCGGCGATTTACGACGTCTGGTCGTCGACCATGAGCACTCCCGATTTTCAGGAAGTCGAACGGGAGATGGAGCCGAAGCTGGCGGCCTTTCGCGACAGAATTGTGCAGAACGAGAAGCTGTTCGCACGGATCGCGGCGGCGTACGAGGCCCGCGATACGCTGTGCCGGACGCCCGAGCAGAAGCGCCTCGCCTGGCTGTACTACACGAACTTCGTGCGAGCCGGCGCCAAGCTCGATGCGGCGGGCAAGAAGCAGGTGGCCGAAATCAACGAGCGTCTGGCGTCGCTGTACACGAGCTTTACCCAGAACATCCTCGGCGAAGAAAAGGAGTACACGCTGTTTCTCGATCAGGCGGCCGACCTGGACGGCCTGCCGGATTCGGTCGTGTCCGCCGCCGCTGCGGCAGCCGAGGCCCGCGGCCAGCCGGGCAAGTGGGCAATTCTCAATACCCGTTCCAGCGTCGAACCGTTCTTGAGTTTTTCGACTCGCCGCGACTTGCGGGAAAAGGTGTGGCGGACGTTTGTGAGCCGGGGCGACCACGGCGACGCACGCGACAACAAGAAGATCATTACCGAGGTGTTCCAGTTGCGCGCCGAGCGAGCCAAGCTGCTGGGCTATGCCACGCACGCGCACTGGCGAGTCGAGAACGCGATGGCCAAGACACCCGAGCGGGCCATGGAATTGCTGGAGGCAGTCTGGCCGGCGGCCGTCGCCCGGGTCAAAGAAGAGGTCGCCGACATGCAGGCGATCGCCGACCGGGAGGGCGCGAAAATCACGATCGAGCCGTGGGATTACCGCTACTATGCGGAGAAGGTCCGCAAGGCCAAGTACGACCTGAACGAGAATGAGGTCAAGCCCTACTTGCAGCTCGACAAGCTGCGGGAGGGCATGTTCTACGTCGCGGCGGAGCTGTTGGACCTGCACTTCGTGCCCGCCCAGGACGTTCCGGTGTATCATCCGGATGTCCGCGTCTGGGAGGTCCAAGACGGCCAGGGCCGGCACGTGGGACTCTGGTACTTTGACCCCTACGCCCGCGAGGGCAAAAGGTCGGGCGCGTGGATGAACGCCTACCGCAGCCAGGAACGCTTTGCGGAAGAGATCCCCACCATCGTCTCGAACAACTCGAACTTTGTGAAGGGCCAGCCCGGCGAGCCGGTGTTGTTGAGCTGGACGGACGCCGAAACGTTGTTTCACGAGTTTGGGCACGCCGTGCACGGACTGTCGTCCAACGTTACCTACCCTTCGCTCTCGGGTACTGCGGTTGCCCGCGACTACGTGGAGTTCCCCTCGCAGATTCTTGAACGCTGGCTCAGCACCCCCGAGGTCTTGGGCCGGTTTGCCTTGCACCACGAGACAGGCAAGCCGCTGCCGATGGAACTGCGGCAGAAGATCGAGAAGGCCGACAAGTTCAACCAGGGCTTTGCGACCGTCGAGTACCTCGCGTCGGCGCTGGTGGATCTGAAAGCGCATCTGGCCGGTGATACGACCATCGAAGCGGCCGCTTTCGAACGCGACACGCTGACGGCGCTCGGCATGCCGCGGGAAATCGTCATGCGGCACCGCATGCCCCATTTCCTGCACGTCTTCGCCAGCGACGGCTACGCGGCGGGCTATTACAGCTATCTGTGGGCCGACACGCTCAGCGCCGACGCGTACGAAGCGTTCCTGGAAGGCGCAGGTCCGTTCGACAAGGCGATCGCCAAGAAGCTCAAGCAGCACGTCTTCTCGGCCGTAAACGTCCATTAGAACCGTTCTTGGCGCGGGGTTTAGGCTTCAGGGGTTGTT
>CAYPGE010000492.1:0-6173 GCA_964409865.1 uncultured Pirellulaceae bacterium | reverse complement strand
CCTGGTTGGTGCCCAGCCCCAGCATGCCTGCGGAACGCGAAACACAGTAATGGACGTCCGCATGCACGACCAGCACGGGCGGCGGGCCGTCGCGGGGAATTCCGCGTTCCCAGACATCGCCCAGCACGACGTTCCGCGCGGTCAGCAGGGCCGTGAAATTGGCCAGCGAACCGCCGTGCGTCACCAGCCCGGAGAACTGGCCGGGTTGCCAGCCGATCGCGCGGCCCAGTTCCCGCACCAGGGCCCATTCCGCCGCCGTGGCCCACGGCCCCATCTCGTAGATCGCCATGCACTGATTGGTCACCGAACCGACGGCGTCGAACAGTCCGGCGATCGGCACCGGCGCGGCCACCTGGTGCCCGATGTACCGGGGATGGTGCAATTGGATGCCGCGTCCGAGCATCTCCGTCACCAGTTCGCCGAAGCGTTGCAGCACCAAATCGGCGGAGGCGCTCGCGCCGGGGGCGGACTGGATCATCTGGCAGGCCTGTTCCACGTTGTCCGCCGGCCGCTGCCAGGGAAGGACGCGGCCTTCGCCGGACTGGGCCGCCGTCAGGTACTGGGCCAGAAGTTCGGCGAGTCGGTGGCCGGCGTTGCGGACCAGCGCAGGATCGTAGGCGGATTGAATTCGGCGACAAGCTTCCTGAAGGGCAGTTGAATCAGACATCGGCTTGTATTCCAGCCCGAAAGGCGTCATAGTATTAGGTGTACGGACACTTCCCAGCGGCAGTTTCCTGCGGCAGCGTGCCGTATATCAAGGTAAGTCCGTTTGACTGCATCGACAAGGCGTAACCGTTTCTCGTCCCTAGAAAGGACAGGCCCATGAACCTGGAACTGACGGACGTCGAACGAGAGTTCCTGCTGTCGCTCCTTCAAGATCGCCTGGGCGAATTGAAGGAGGAAATCCATCACTCGCGAGTGGCCGATTTTACTGCCCAGCTGAAAACGATGGAGCAGTGCGTGCGCGGGCTGATCGGCAAGCTGGATACCAAGAGTTCGTAAGAAGCGCCCACGTAGGCCGGTAGCTCCGAGACCGGCCTGGTTTTGTTAGCGGTTCCAAGCGGCACGTCCTCCGGGACCACGCGGCGCAAGAAGTGGGCGCTGTCGCGAGTCGCTGCGCCGCCGGCGTCGGCGTGCGCCTGCGATCGCGGGACGTTCCGCGGCGTGCATCGCCCCCAGGAGACAGCGCGGATGCCAGACGCACAGGGAAGGGCGCGGCCTCGATTGGCCGTCATCGCTTTGTGGCCCGCGCTCTGGTATGCGGCTGCCGCGATTGCGCAGGATCGAGCCGAACCCACCGATGTGCGGCCCACGCGCCCCCAGGGCGGCGACTGGCCGGCGTTTCTGGGCCCGACCGGCGACGGCAAATCGGCCGAGCGGGGCGCTGTCCTGCACTGGCCTGCGCGTGGCCCGCGAGTCGTCTGGCACAAGAAGTTGGGCGTCAGCTACGGGATTGGCAGCATCAGCCGCGGGCGGCTCTACCAGTTCGATCGTTTTGGAAACAACGCCCGGTTGACCTGCATGGACGCACGGACGGGCGACGAGTTCTGGACGTCCGAATGCCCCACCGACTACTCCGACATGTACGGCTATAACGGCGGACCGCGATGTTCGCCGCTGGTGGACGGCGATCGGGTCTACCTGTTCGGTGCCGACGGCATGCTGTTCTGCCTGAACACATCGGACGGCAAGCCGCTATGGCAGGTAAATACGCGGGAAAAATTCGGCGTCGTGCAGAACTTCTTCGGCGTCTCCAGCAATCCGGTCGTCGAGGGCCGGCTGCTGATCGTGATGGTCGGCGGGAGCCCGGCCGAGTCTCAGAGCGCCCCGCTGGGACGGTTGGACGAGGTCGCCGGCAACGGCAGCGGTATCGTCGCCTTCGATAAGCGGACCGGCGAGGTGGTGTACTCAATCATTGATGAACTGGCGAGTTGCGCCTCGCTCAAGCTGGCCACGATCGGCTCTCGCCGTTGGTGTTTCGCCTTCGCCCGCGGCGGCCTCGTGGGCTTCGACCCGGCGACCGGCAAGGTCGACTTTCACTACCCTTGGCGGGCCAGGCTGTTGGAAAGCGTGAATGCCAGTGTGCCCGTCGTGGCGGGCGACGAGGTGTTCATCTCCGAAGCGTACGGTCCCGGCAGTTCGCTGTTGCGAGTTCATCCGGGAGGATACGACGTGGTTTGGCGCGACGAACTGCGGAGCCGCGCCAAGGCGATGCAGACGCACTGGAACACGCCCATCTACCATGAGGGCTATTTGTACGGCTGCAGCGGCCGGCACACGTACAACGCGGATGTGCGGTGTGTGGAATGGAAGACGGGGAAAGTGATGTGGACTGTGGAACGGACCTCGCGCACGTCGCTGTTGTACGTGGACGGCCATTTCATCAGCCTCGGCGAATTCGGCCGGCTGATCGTGTTCCAGGCCACTCCCACGAAGTTCGAGTCGGTGGCCGCCGTCGAGGAAGGGACGCTCCGATCCGAAGTCGGCGAACCCCTGCTGTCTTATCCCTGCTGGGCGGCACCGGTCCTGTCCCACGGCTTGCTGTACGTGCGCGGCGACGACCGCCTGATCTGCCTGGATCTCAGGCCGGCCTCCTAGCCTGAGAGCTAACTGCTGTTGGGAGCGTCTGAGCGATCAGGGGCCTTGCGTTTTCTCCGTGCCGGCAAAAAAGCCATCTCTGAATTCCCGGCATTGCTCAGCCAGACCGGGCTCCAACTTTGGGATCTGTCCACAGATGGAAGCGATGTGTTCGGCGGTTGCCTTCTGGAAGACACGCACTTTCCTGACGAATTCAGCCCCCGTTGCCGCAACGACACCCTGGAACAGCTGATTGATTTCCGAGCCCTCGATCTGAATCACAAGCCTCAGCCCGTCGTACACGCCATCTACGGAAGGCAGGGACGCCTCGAGTTTGGCCATTTGACGTTCCAGCCGGGGAACGGCATCGCGCCACGGAGCGAACAACTCGTCCTTCCAGACCGTCCGTCGCGCTGCCTCTCGGCACAAACCGAGCAGTTCGGCGTGGTTCTCCTCTTGGCGAGCCAACGTGTCGAAGAATTCGCTCACCGCCCGGTAGCCCAGGAACCGCCCGGCCAGCCAGACGTAGATCCGTTTTGCCTGCAACTCCAGCTCGATGCAACGGCCGATAAGTTCGGGGGTTCTCGTCTTGGGCGCTTGGAGTGTGCCGGCCTGGATCAGCAGCGAGAGGAATGACTGGTCCTGGCTCGCCGTCAAAGCCTGAAAGAGCATTCCCCACCCGAAGCAACGAATCGTGACCAGCGGGTGAGCCAGGATGTCCCGTCGGCGAATTGCCCCGATCATCCCGCTACTCCTCATACCCTGAATTTGGATGTCTTCGGAGAGACGAACCCAGCACTTGACTATTACGCCACGGCACCGGTTATGCAACCCCCCAATGCTGTAGTCGCTGCGACATCTCGGCATCGGCGGGCAGCGCCATGATTGCTGTGGCTTTCCTGAGAGCCTAAACTGTTGGTGGCGGCTCGCGTGGCAACCGCGCGCCGGCGGCAAAGGCGAACCTCGTTATGAACGGCTTGACGACAGATCCTGACTCCGGCCGGTGCCCTGTGTGTGGCGACTGGATCGGTGCCCGGCGGGACCGGGACAACGGCGATCTACCATGCCCGGAGTGTGGCCACTTGGTTTGGTTCCGCATTCAGGAATTCGGCCATACGGTCATCATCAACGTGCTGCCATCGCTGGACTTGGAACGCTCCGACATCGCGCGGGTGGTCGAATTCCTCATCCGGCGACGGACCGAAACGCGCGTGGTCGTCAACCTGTCTCTGGTGCAGTACATCGGCAGCACTTTTCTCGACCGCTTGATTATCGCCAAGAAGAAACTTGCCGCTGCCAACGGCAGATTCGTCCTGTGTGGGTGCAATCCCGTGGTCGAAGAGATTCTCCGGGTCACGAAACTCGATGGGTTTTTCGAGATTGACGATCCGGCAGCTCATTAACGCAGGGACAGCGGCGGTCGCCGCTCACACCTTTCCATAGTCCCGCGTGGCCTGGACGTTGAACTGGATTTCGTCGGCAAAGCGGGGAAACATGCCGACGATCACGGCGTCGATGGGTTTGATGTTCGTCAAGGCGAACTTGAACGCCTCGCGCACGCGGCGATCGTTGCGGCAGGCCCGGCCGGCCGCCAGGATCTTGAAGCCGAAACAGGGCTGCTTGACCTGGCGCATGACGTCGGTCATGGTCGCCGGGTCGTCGATATAGAAGGGGTACGACAGTTCGAGGCACGGCACGGGCGGGACTTTTTCCAGAGCGCCGGGCACGCGCTCGCGGGTCAGGAAGTAGAAGCAGTTCATGAAGAAATCGACTTCCCAGCCCTTGTCGGCCACGTACTTGATGCAGTCGGGGTTGTGGGCGGAGACCCCGGCCATGATGCCCGCGTCGTGGACGGCCTTGATAAAGTCGTGGACCTCCTGCTGCTTGCCCTCGGCGAAGCGGCTGTCGGTCGCGCCGCCGTGGTGGACCAGGGCGACCGGCTGGACGGCTTGCACCGCTTCCTTGACCGTGGCCGCGTCGGAGTGCAGCCCGAAGAAATGCAGCTTGACACCGTGATCCCGAGCCACGCGCAGGTACTCGGAGTCCTGGTAGTTGGAGAACTGGTGGGCGGTGATTCCCGCCCGCTCGCAGTTCTGGAGGAATTCCACCCGCCGCTCCAAGGTGAAATACTCCTTCATCAGGCGGTCTGTGTGAGGGCCCTGGTACGAGTAGCCGCTGATCGGGTTGGCGCCGGCCACCAGTCGGCTGATGCGGTACTTGCCAAGTTGGATCGAAGGCAGCGGCGACGTGGCGGCCGGGGTCTGGCTGGCGGGCGTGGGACTGGCCGGAGCCTGAGCGTGGGATTGGCCGGCGCCCAGCACGGCGGGCGCAGCTGCGGCGGCCAAGCCCGTCAGAAACCGCCGCCGGCCAGCGTCGGGAGCGACGCCCGTCGCGGGTTCGTCGCAGTCGGCGCGCGAGCCGGCGGTCTTCGAAATGGAATTGGCGGCGGGGGTAGGCGAAGGGCGGTGTGATTGGGCCATGCTGGAAAACTCCTGGCGATTCCACGGGCGAGGCCGGCCTACGGCAGGCCAGCGTTTGACGTATCGAAACCAATATATGTTGACGCGGCCCTCGGCCGCAACCAAATCCGAATCTCAAAATCCAAAATCTCAAATTGAAGAGCCCCGTGTCCCATCCGCGCCGCTGCCGGCGTCACTGGATCTGTATTCGGTGTTCGCGAACACGCGGCCCACGGCAGTCAATTGAAATCGCTGTGGTTGGCGTTGGCTCATGGTCGATTAACGGTCGAACAGGAACGAGCCGCGCCGGCGACGATGACGGCGGTTTGGAGTTCACTTCAGTTTGCCGATCGCGCCTACGGAGTCTCGGCCCGGACCGCAGGTTCCGCCGTTGCGGGAGGCCGCCACGAAGCGAGGGCGATCTGGATCAACAGGGACGCCAATAAGGCGATCCCGCACACCGCGTACATGCCGCCGTCTGTGCCCGACAGCCTCTCGCCCCACTGAGCTGCAAACAGCCCGGCGAACGATCCCAGCCCGACCAAGCACTCGTTCACTCCGATGTTGAGGGACCGGCGTCCGGAGTTGCTCGCGTAGTAAACGGCGGCGAAGTAGGCATACCCCGTGTACAGCCCCAGGCCGATGATCACCGCGGCACTGGCCGGGAAGCTCGGTTTGAGCCAAGCCACGCCCAGCAGGATCGCACCGGCAAGGTGTAGAACTGCCAGCGGTGTGCGGCGGTATCGCCACGTGGCCAGCGCCGCCATCCGATGGCCCCAGACGCCCTGCAGCAGCATGTGCAACGACAGCACCAGGCCGGGCAGAAAAGGCAAAATGGCCGTGCGCGCGCACGCCGCCGGCCACAGGCTCTGCAGCGGTCTCTGGACAAACATCGCCGTGAACACCAGGCACCAGCCGACCAGAACGTAGCGCACGCTCAGCGCCCCCGATCCAGACGGCGCCTCCACGTGTTCATCGGCGCTGGGGAGGGCGTGCGGACGCCTGGGGTGTCGAACCAGCGCCACGAGAATTACGCTTCCGACCAGCAGCGTCATCGCGCACAAGGCCGGGGTTCCCAGTCCGTACAGACTGCCCGAACAGAAAGCCGGCAGCGCTGCCGACGCTCCAGGCCAAGGT
>CAYPGE010000491.1:0-6206 GCA_964409865.1 uncultured Pirellulaceae bacterium | reverse complement strand
CCTACCACGGCCAGTCGATCAGCGACGTGCTGGACATGACTTGCGGCGAGGCGTTGAAGCTGTTCGAGAACATCCCCAAGGTCCGCCGCATCCTGCAAACGCTGTGCGACGTAGGACTCGACTATCTGACGCTGGGCCAGGCCGCCCCGACACTTTCCGGCGGCGAAGCGCAGCGCGTCAAGCTGGCCGCCGAGTTGGCTCGACCGGATACCGGCCGCACGCTGTACCTGCTGGACGAGCCCACGACGGGCCTGCACTTCGACGATTTGGCCAAGTTGCTGGAGGTGCTGCACCGCCTGGTCGACCTGGGCAACACCGTGGTGCTGATCGAGCACAATCTGGACGTCATCAAGCAGGCCGACTGGATCATCGACCTGGGCCCCGAAGCGGGCGACCGCGGCGGCCGCATCGTCGCCGCCGGCCCGCCGGAAGAAGAGGTGGAAAAGTCGATAAGTGGAAAAGTCGAAAAGTCCAAGAGTCCAAGAGTGGAAGAGTCGAAGAGTCGAAAAGTCGAAAAGTCGAAGAGACCTCATGGTCGCTCCGGCTCCTCGACTTTTTCACTTAGCGACTTTTCGACTCTTTTGCCCCCCGTCTCCCACACGATGACCGCTCTGGCCCCCATCCTCGCCGCCGGCCCGCACGTCGCTCGCCCCGTCTACGATCCGGCAGCCGCCGAACGTGTCCGCGGCGGCGACCTGGACATCGACGACGTCGGGCGCGACGCCAAGATGCCGTGGGAGACCGACGGCCGCCGCTGGCACACGCAAGACCGCGTCGGCCGCCGCGGCGAACCGTGCAAATGGGACGGCCGCATTCTGGATCGCATCGTGGACCGCATTCACGAACTGGGCGAGTTCAGCGACACCGACTGGAATTCGCGCAGCGTCGTCGAGATCGCCGCCGCCAAGAAAGCCGACGGCTGGTTCTTGCACGCCATCACCGGCGAGACGTGGCTGCTGAAGCTGAAATTTCGCGTCGCCCGCAACGCCTTCGGACGCGAGGAGCTGATCGACCGGCTGAACCTGAAGACGCTCAACCAGATGTCAGAACTGCCGGTGTACGGCAACGAACCGCGGGTCCGCTGCAAGGCCCTGCGCGGCCCGTGGCAGGAGATCGAAATCCGCGCCTACGCGCTGGACGAAATCGACACCCCGGCCTTCTGGTCCTTCCTGGAGACAGCCGTCCGCAGTTTCCAGCAGCTGACCAAGACGGTGGATGTGGAAGACCTGACGCCCTGGAAGGTCCTCGGCCAGCGCTGGCACCTGATGCGCAAAGGCTTCACGCCCGGCAAGCGCGTGCTCTGGGAGCCCCAGGTGCTGGAACAGTTGATCCAACTGCTGACCGACGCAGCTCCCGGCGGCCAATTCGACTGGACCAACAAAGTCCTCGTCCACTACACCCCGCCCGGCCACAGCAAAGTCTGGGCCACGATCTGCACCAAGAAACCGGCCTCGCTGGACCTGTTCCTGATGGGCCCCAAGAACGCGCTAGGCTTCGGCCGAGTCGCCTCCCTGGCCCACGACCGCGACTTGGACGCCAGGCACCCCAACTACGACGTGATCCGCCTGTGCTTCCTGAAACCCGCCGACCTGAAAAAAGGCGACCTCCCGGCCTTCCTCCGCGAACACCTGACCGCCGCACTCCCAGGCCAGTGAGCGCGAGGTTTTTCACTGACAAGGCGTCTGGAACCAATCCAGGCTGATTTGGTCATCCATCTTAGAACCGTAACAAAACCGAAATCGGATGTCTTCGGTCGGCGGTTTCGGCGGGGTCAGAGACCCGCGCCGAACGGTTTTGTTAGCGGTTCTAACTACGGCGCACCTTCCGCTGCGGCCAGCGACCAACGATCGCTTCCCACTTTTTTGCGCCGCCTGCAGAATTATCGTTTTGGGGTCATGTCGCGCGAACGTGCGTTTCGCCCGTTGCGGTTCACCCTCGACATGTGCCATAATCCATAGGATGTGGTGCGAAAAGGCTACCGGAAAAGGCCGGGTGATGAAGACCGCCGGATGTTGCCGAAGTTGGCGTTGCGGATTGCTCCTTTTCGCGGCGTGCGGTGCAGCTCTGGCCGAAGAAACTGACCGACCTCAAGCCGCCGCGTATCTGGGGCCCTCGGCAACCGCGGTGTCGGGCGATGGGCGACTGCTGTTTGCCTGCTTGTCCGACGCCAGACAACTGGCCATCGTCGACCTGCCGGATGCGCGCGTCATCCGGAACGTCCCGACGCCGGCCGAGCCGACGGGATTGGCGCTCAGCCCTGAAGGGCGGCGGGTGTACGTTGCCTGTGCCGCTGCGGCCAGCTCGATCCTGGAGATCGACGCGGCGTCCGGCGAGATCCTCGCGAGCTTCCCTGCCGGACACACGGCGATGTCCCCGGCGCACTCGCCCGACGGCCAGCGGCTGTACGTCTGCAACCGCTTCGATCACAACGTGTCGGTGATCGATCTGGAGCACCGTCAAGAACTCGCGCGCGTGGCGGCAGTGCGGGAGCCGGTCGCCGCCGCGGTCTCGCCCGACGGCAGGGAGCTGTGGGTGGCCAATCTCCTACAGGCAGGGCGAGCCGACCAGTTCGGAGTCCTGGCGGCTGCCGCCGTGGTCACCGTGGTCGACACCCGCACATTTCAGACGGCGCAGGTGCGGCTGATCACCGGCAGCACAAGTCTGCGAGGAATCGCGTTCACTCCGGACGGCAAATACGTCCTGCTCACCCACCTTGTGGCGCGCTATCACATGCCCACCATCCGGGTCGATTCGGGGTGGATGACTGCCAACGCGTTGACCGTGATGGACGTTGGCCGGCGCGAGGTGCTGAACACCGTCCTGCTCGATGACTTCTCGGAAGGAGCGGCCAATCCGTGGGGTGTCGCCTGCACGGCGGACGGCCGCTGGATCTGCGTCTCCCACGCGGGCACGAACGAATTGAGCGTAATCGACGCCCAGGAACTCTTGGCGTATCTCCAGGATCTGCCCTTGGAGGCTTTTTCCAATGCGGCCTTCTTCGATGGAGGCTCGGATGGCTACGGCACCGTCAAGAACGGCGAAGACGTCGTCAACGTTCCGGGGTTTCTCGCAGGCATCCGACAGCGAGTGAAGTTGCCCGGCGTCGGGCCACGAGGCCTGGCCGTATGCGGCTCGCAAGTCTACGTGGCGGAGTACTTCACCGACAGCATCGCGGCCGTTGCCCTGCCGGCCGAAAAGGGCGCCGCGGTCGGCAGCCTTGCCTTGGGAGAAAAGCCGCAATGGAACGAAGTCCGCCGCGGCGAAATGCTGTTTCACGACGGCCGCCTGTGCCTGGAAGGCTGGCAGAGCTGTGCCAGTTGTCACCCCGAAGGCCGCGCCGACGCGCTGAATTGGGACCTGCTGAACGACGGAGAAGGCAACCCCAAGAATACGCTGAGCCTGCTCTGGTCTCACCGGACGCCACCGGCGATGGCTTCCGGCGTCCGTCCGACGGCGGAAGCCGCCGTCCGCTCGGGCATCAAGCATATCCTGATGTCGGAGCGGCCCGAAGCCGAGGCCGCGGCGATCGACGCTTGGCTCAAATCGCTGGCGCCCGCGCCGAGTCCTTTTTTGGTGCAGGGGCGGCTCAGTCCCGCGGCCGAGCGGGGCCGGCAGTTGTTCCACAGCGCGCGGGCCGGCTGCGCCAGGTGCCATCCGGCCCCGCTGTACACCGATCGGAAGTCGCACGACGTGGGATCTCGCGGCGAATCGGACCAGCGATCGGCTTTCGACACTCCGACCCTGGTGGAAACGTGGCGGACCGCCCCCTACCTGCACGACGGCCGCTATACGACGATCGAGCAGTTGCTGCGCGAAGGAAAGCACGGGCGTGCTGAAAAGCTGAGCGACACGGACATCGCCGACCTTGTCCAATTCATCTTGTCGCTGTAACAACACCAACGCCAGTCCGAGGAGTGACAACGATGCAGTGGATACGAAAAGCGTGCCGGCGGGGCTTGGTACTCGGGTTATTGTGGTGGATGGTCGGGTTTGGCCACGTGCTCGGCGCCGAATGCGCGGGGCAAACGGCCGACGACGAGTCGCTGGTGGCCAAGGCGCGGCAGATCCACACGATGGCCCTGACGCTCGATACCCACGTCGATATCGCCGGGCCCCACTATGCGACACCGCAATTGGACCCCGGTATCGACCATCCGCAACTGAAGTGTGATCTGGTGAAGATGGTCGCGGGGGGCGTCGACGGGGTCTTCCTGGCCGCCTACGTTGGGCAGCAAGCCCGCGACGCCGACGGTTATCGCCGCGCCCATCAGGCGGTGATGGAACTAATCTCGGCCATTCGCCGCTTGCCCGCGATGTATCCCGCTCGGTGTGCGCTGGCGACCACGCCCGACGAGGTCGAGCGGATCGCCGCGACGGGCAAGCGGGCGATCATGATCGGCATCGAAAACGGCTATGCCTTGGGCACCGACCTGGCGAACGTGGGGCGGTTTCGTGACCTGGGCGTGCGCTACATCACGCTGTGCCATAACGGACACAACCAGATCTGCGATTCCTGCAATCCCGCGGCGAAGCTCGGCGACGGGGAGGCCGAACATCACGGCCTCAGCCCGTTCGGCCGGCAGGTCGTCGCGGAGATGAACCGCCTGGGAATCATGATCGACCTTTCGCACGCGGCGGAAAGCACCTTTCGCGATGTCGTGGCCGTGTCGAAAGCCCCCATCATCGCCTCGCACTCCGGTTGCTCGGCCCTCAACTCCCACCCACGCAACCTGACCGACGAGCAGCTGAAACTGCTGCGTGCCAACGGCGGAGTGATCCAGATCGTGGCCGTCGGCGGATTCCTCAAGACACCGTCGCCGGAAAGGAAGAAAGCCATCGCGGATCTCGCCAAGAGCATCGGCGTCAGCGAGCGCAATTTCGCGGCGGCCACCAAGCAGCAGCAGGAGCGTTTCCAGCAGGAGATGGCGAAGCTGGACCGCCGGCATCCGCCGGCCAGTCTCCAGGACTTCGTCGATCACATCGACCACGCGGTCGCCGTGGCCGGCATCGACCACGTGGGCGTCGGCAGCGATTTTGACGGCGGAGGCGGGGTCCCCGGTTTTCAGAACCACGCCGATGCGCTGAACGTGACCATCGAGTTGCTCCGCCGCGGATACACGGCCGAGCAGATCCAGAAGATTTGGGGCGGAAACCTCTTGCGGGTGTGGCGCAAGGTGCAGGCGGCCGAGGATCACTCCGCCAGCGTCTCGATCAACCGGGCGATCGCGTCCCGTGTCTGGAGCAACCCGTCGGGATCGCGGTTGAAGTAGTGCGCGTCGACCAGGACCGCGGGCGGCACGGCCAGCGCGGCGTCGGACTCCTGGAGCGGCTTTTCCGGCCCGGCGGCCCGCAATCGCCGCTTGTTCAGTTCCATCAGGTACCCGTAGTCCTCGACCCCGTCGCGGAGGACTTTCAACCGGATACTGGGGTGCGGACCCGGATAGAGCAGGAACCCGTTGCCGTTGTGGATACCGCCGAAGGGGAACGTGGCAAGCTTGTCAGACAGCCGCCAGCCAGTCTTTTCCCAATCGGCGCTGTCCCCCTCCTGGCTCGTCCAACTGCGGTTGCCGGCCCAGATGAACATCCCCGGCGTCTGGTACTTCCACGCCAGCCAGGGCGCCAGCCGATGCTCGATTGCCTCGTTGTCGATCTGCATGTTGGGAGCATGGACCAGCGGCCGGCAGAAATCGACGTGGATCGGCAGGTGGCAGTAGTAGAACCACAGCTCGCTGCCCCCGCGATGTCCGGCGGCAAACCCGGCGCCCAAGGCCGTGGACACGTCGCTCATCCAGATGTCGCACGCCTGGTCGATCTCCTGGTAGTACTGGCTGGCCAGGTAGACCTGCAGGTCGGGATACAGCTTCTTCATCTGGCGGTAGAAGGGGATGTTCGACTCGCGCAGCGTGTCCTCCGTCGGCTCGTCGTGGCTGGAATACACAAGCGCCTTGTCCAGCCAGCCTTTCTGGCGAAGGTGTTCGACCAGCGGCCGCAGCTTCTCGGGATCCTTGACCGAGTTGGGGATCTCGAACCGTTGCAGCCCTCGGGCCAGACAGAACTCGATGTCTTCGTCGAAGGCCGCCAGATCCAGCTTGTCCAGCACGACGCCTTCCTTGCCCACCGAGATCGGGTCCAGGCCGTGCTCCAGGAACATGGCCAGCGTGCGGCGGTAGTCCTCGGGGCTCATCTTTTGGCCCGGCGGCCACGTG
>CAYPGE010000490.1:0-6292 GCA_964409865.1 uncultured Pirellulaceae bacterium | reverse complement strand
TCGAAGTGCCGCAGCCGTCTTCGAGCATCATGCTCTGGGCAAAACAGGTGGCCGAGTAGTCGTCGGCGAGTCCCGGGAACGACTGGATCGTGTAGAAGTCCCAACCGTTCTTGGCCACCAGCTTCTTGATGGCCAGGTACAGACGCATGGACCGTTCGTTAACCACGTCCTTTTTGGGCAAGTCGCCGAACAGTTGCCGGATGCGGGGCTCGATGGCGGCCAGTTCGCCCGGCTCGATCTGCTGGGCCGCGCGCATCAGTTCGGTCGTATCGCGCGAGTCGATATCCACGCCGAAGACTTTCATCCACTGGCTGGGATCGGCTACGCCGCAGGTCTGGCCCATGCCGCGACCGCCGAACGTGCCGATCGTGGCCATGTTCAGCCAGCTGCGCATGTGGGCCGCCCGGCAGAAACTGGCGATGCTGCCCACGTCGGCCGAATCGTCGGCCGCGCCGTAGACGAACTTGTGCGGGATGCCCACCTCCAGCAACGCCCCGTGCATGACCAGCCCGCCGACGGGCCGCCAGCCCTGCGAGCCGGGATGCGTCCAGATCAGCACGCCCTTGCCGGTGGCGGCGAAGTCGCGTACCGCGGCGACCAGGTGGGCCGCCCACACCCAGGTGGCCGAAAACAGCACGACGCCGCAGACGCGGTCGTCGTCCTTCATCTTCTTCAGCGCGGCGCGGGCCTCTTGCTTCGTGGCCAGGACCGTATCGTGTTCGACCAGCTCCAGCCCCTGATCCCGCAGCGTCTGTTTCGCGCGGGCGACCAGCGCGTCGTCGATAAACGGCTGGCCCATGGGGTCCAGCAACCCGTCTTTGTGGACGCCGTAGACGAGGAAACCGATGGTGGGACGAATCATAGGGCAATCTCCTTGCTAGGGTCTTAGGTTCGCAGGATGCTCGCACGGCGGGCACATTTTGGCGTGGCGAGCGGGGTGGCGTCAGCCTCCCGGTTCCCGACAAGTCGCCCGACTCAGAACCGGGGGGCTGACGCCGCCCCGCTCGCCAATTGGGTCGCGGGCACCGGCCCGCGTTAGGGTTTCAGCCGTTTCCACGATTCTCGCATAGCCGGGTACAATTGGCGATAGGCCTGGAACTGCTCGCGGTAGCGAGCCGCCCGCTGCGGATCGGGTTCGATGGCCGCGCCGGTCTTGACCCAGGTTGTCACCAACTCGCGCGGCGCCGTGCCGGTCTGCGCGGCGCAGGCCAGCAGCGCCATGCCCAGGCAGCCGGCCTCGGTCACCGCCAGCGTCGTGATGGGTCGATCCAAAACGTCGGCCTTCAGTTGGACCAGCGTCGGGCTCTTCGCCCCCCCGCCGATGGCCCGCAACTGCCGCACGCCCAGGCCGGACTCCTCGAGGATCTCCAGGTTCAGCCGCATCTCCATCGCCACCCCTTCGATCAAGGCGCGCAGCACCTGACCGCGCGTGGTCGCCAGCCGCAAGCCGAGGATCGCGCCGGGCACCTCGTGGTCGAAGTACGGCGTTCCGGAGGGCGTAAAGTAGGGCAGCACCAACAGGTCGGTGGGATCGGACGCCATGGCCCGCGTCAACAGTTCGTAGACATCGACGCCGGTGCGGGCCGCCTCGGCCACCTCCGCCTGCCCCCACTGGTCGCGGAACCAGCGCAACAGGTTCCCGCCGGTCAGGCTGAACAGGACCGTCGTGTACATGTCCGGCAGCGTGGCGTCGTAGGTACAGAGGTTAGCGCGGAACAGCCGGTCGTCCAGGCACAGCCGGTCGAACACGGGGCAGATGCACTCCACGGTACCCGAAGCGTACATGGCGACGTCGGACTCGACCGCGCCGGCCCCCAAAGCCCCACACGGCTGGTCGTGCCCGCCGGCCACCACGATCACGTCCTTGGACAGGCCCAACTCGCCCGCCACCTGACGGGGAATCGTTCCTACGACGCTGCCCGACGGAACGGGCCGAGCCAGCCGCTCAGGCTCCAGGTCAATCGCCTGCAAAATCTCGCCATCCCACCGGTGCGTGCGGACGTTGAACAGCATCGTCCGCCCGGCCAGCGGCCAACTGATAGCCGGCTCGAGTCCCAGTCGTTGCTGGAACAGGTCCTCGAAGCACAAGAACTTCCGGGCTCTGGCAAACACGCCGGGCTGCTGCTGCTTCAGCCAGAGGAGCTTGAAGACCGTGAACATCGGATGCGGCGTATGGCCCGTGCGCTCGTACAGTCGCTCCGCGCCGAACTCGCGGCTGAACGAGGCC
The DNA here is from genome assembly GCA_964409865.1 of uncultured Pirellulaceae bacterium. GTDB lineage: Bacteria > Planctomycetota > Planctomycetia > Pirellulales > Pirellulaceae > Anammoximicrobium. The sequence continues at coordinate 4,065 of CAYPGE010000490.1, read as the reverse complement.
ACCACGTCCACCGCGCGGGCATCGGAGGAAACCATGCCGTTGGCGAGCAACTCGCCGCCGGCGTCGACCGGGGTAAAGGCCTCGCCTTGGCAGGAGATGCCCAGTCCGCGGACCGGGTCGCCAGGGCAGGCGGCCGCCGCTTCGCGGATCGCGCTGCAGCAATCCTCGCAAACCCGCGCCGAATCGACCTCGGCCCAACCCGCCTGGGGCGACAGCAGCGGATACTCGCGATAGGCCAAGGCCAGCATCCGGCCTTCTTGATCAAAGACGGCTGCCTTGCAGCCGGTGGTGCCGATGTCCAGTCCTAGGTAGCTCATGGCGTTGCCGTTAGCGGTGATCGGTGGTCGGTGGTCGGTAATCGGTGGTCGGTGGTCGAGGCTCTACATGGTACAGCCTTCGGCGAGAGATACGCCAGGAGCACGGCGGCGGCATCACCTCGCGGAAAACTGATACACACACGTATGCCGATAGACCTGTCCGGGGCGGAGAATCGTGGAAGGAAAACTCGGATGGTGGACGGCGTCGGGCGGGCGGCCGGTTTCCAGGCAGACGCCCGCGTATTGGGCGTAGGGCACGCCGCGTTTGCCGCGCAGGCTGCCATCCAGGTAATTTCCGGTGTACAGGATGATCGCCGGCTCGTTTGTCGAGACGTCCATCGTGCGGCCCGACCGCGGCTCGTGGAGGGTGGCCACGCGAGCCATGTTGCCGTCGGGGTAATTGTGCAGGTAGGCCAAATCGTAGCCCTGGGTCGGGCCGCTGATTTCGCGGATGCGAGCGCCGATGGCTGTCGGCCGAGTGAAATCGAACGGCGTGCCTGTGACCGGCGCGACCTCGCCCGAGGGCAGGTCCGGCTTCTCCGCGGGGATCCAGCGGTCGGCGTCCATCTGCAGCACGTGCCCCAGGATGTCGCCGCAGCCGGCGCCGGCCAGGTTGAAATAGCTGTGATGGGTCAGGTTCAGCGGCGTGGGCCGATCGGTCGTGGCGGTGTATTCGATGCGCAGTTCGCCGTTCTCGGTCAGCGCGTAAACCACCGCCGTGTCCAGCGTGCCCGGATAGCCTTGATCGCCGTCGGGACTGCGGTACGTGAAGCGGACGGCCGGCGACGCGGGATCGGGCAACGGCTCGGCCCGCCACACCACATGACTGAAGCCCTTGGTGCCGCCGTGCAGATGATCCGAACCTTCGTTCAGGGCAAGTTGATAAGACCGGCCGTCCAGATCGAATTTGCCTCCGGCGATGCGGAACGCCACCCGGCCGACCGTACAGCCGAAATAGGGGCTCTGCGTTTCGTACTGCGACAGCCGATCGAAACCCAGGACGACGTCGGCCAAGGTCCCTTGCCGATCCGGCGTCCACAGTTCGGTGACGGTGGCTCCGTAGGTGATCAGGCGGACGGTCATGCCGCCTTTTCGCAACGTGTAGCGATCCACCGCCACACCATCCGCCGTCTGTCCAAACGCGTCCCGCTCGATCGTCGCTTCGTGCATCGCCATCCTGTGCAACTCGTAGTCCAACGTGATGATGAATCTTCCGAGGCACAGATTTTCACCCGTCGCGTCCCCTGCTGCAACCATCCGACCGCCCATTTTCCGGGTCTTTTTTCTGCAACGGCTGCCAGGACTCGTTTAGCAGCGTGGGCAGGGCAAGCCGCAGGAGGCGTCTTGCACGGCCGATGGCCGCGAGTTTTTGGAGTGCGGTGCCTTGTCACCGCTTTGGGCAGCGGCCTGGAACGCGGCGGCTGATTGGGTTCAGGAGCCACAGCAAGTCACCCGAACACAAAGCGGCAATTGTACGTCGTGATCGAGCTAGAGCGGCGACAAGGCGCCGCACTTCAAAATGTGTGCGGGAAAACGAGAAGGAGGCCGATACGACCACGATCATCGGTTTGTGACATCCTCCACCGCGACCGGGATACCTTGGATTGCGGCCAGAAGTTACAGTAGTTGGCGGAGTGTTATCGTGAAAACCAGATCTCCAAGATCCGAATAGCAGAATACCAATCCTGCCCCGATCTGATCGCCCAGAAGGACCTGCTCATGGAACCATCGCGAACATCTCGCATCGTCTCCTTCAGCCTGTTGATCGGCTTCATCCTGATCATCGGCGGATTGTTCTTCAAGCTGATGGCTTCCTTCCTGGTGCCGCTGTTCCTGGCGGTGCTGTGCGTGGTCATCTTTCGGCCCTGGCACGCCTGGATTCTGCGGCGCTGCCGGGACCGCCAGCATCTGGCCGCCGGGTTGACGACGGCGGTCATCCTGCTGGTCGTGTTTCTGCCGGCCTTCTCGATCCTGACGCTGGCCGCCATCGAAGGCACGGCTACGGTCGCCAACCTGGAAGTGAGCACAATCCGGCAACGCGTCGCCAAGCTTCGCCAGCGGCTGGGGCTGGACCTGCCCTTGGCAGACCAGGTCCAGCCAATCGACGCGGCGCTGCGTTCTCTGGCGCGGGGCTCCGACCTGGCGGCGCGGGCGGCGACCGGACAAGACCGGCCGGCCCCGACACGGGTCACGCCCGATCGTCTCTTGGAGATGGTTCTGGATTTGCAGCGGCGGGTGACGGCCGAGCCGGCGACATTTCCACAGGCCGATCTGGACCGCCTGATGGAGGACCTGCAAAGGCTGAAGATGGAGTCTCCGGGGACGCCCCTGTACGACGACGCTTTGGCGTCCGCTTTTCGCGAGTTCAACGAATTCCGGACGGCGCTGTGCGGAGGCCCTTACCGGGCCCAACTGATTGAATGGGCCAACCCCACCGATGACGTGCTGCGCCAGTGGCGCGGGCGGATCGCCGCCAAGGCTCAGTCCTGGTTGCTGGTGGCCGGCGGCGCCACGACCGCGTTCGTCGCACAATTGGTGCTGGGCGCCTTTGTTATGGCCGCGTCCATCTATTTCTTCCTGCTGGACGGTCCGAACATCGTCCGCACCCTGATGAGGCTCTCGCCGCTGGACGATCGCTACGAGCAGGAGTTGATGGGCGAGTTCGATCAAGTCAGCCGGGCGGTCGTGTTGGCGACGCTGCTGTCGGCGATCGCTCAGGGCGTGTTGGCCTTCTTCGGCTTCTGGCTTGCCGGGCTGCCCTCCGTCTTCTTGCTGATGCTGCTGACGATGGTCATGGCCCTGGTGCCGTTCATCGGCGCAACCGTAGTCTGGGTGCCGGCCTGCCTGTGGCTGTACGTCTACGAAGAGCGGACATGGCCGGCGATCCTGTTGGCGGTCTACTGCGCCGCGATCGTCTCGACTGCCGACAACTTCATCAAGCCCTGGGTTCTGCGCGGCAAGTCCAAGCTGCACCCGCTGCTGGCGCTGCTGAGCGTCCTGGGCGGCGTCCAGGCGCTGGGCCCGCTCGGCATTCTGGTCGGCCCCATGATCGTCGTGTTTCTGCAGACGCTGCTGAACATCCTGCACCGCGAATTGGCCGGCGCGGATCGCCTGCGACCGGCCGGCGCCCCGTAGCATGGCTCTCCGAGCCGTGCAGCCCAACTTCGCCCCCTGCCTGCTCGCCGGGCAGGAGCGCAAGTCTTGTCAGCGAGAGGGCTTCGTGGGTGCCTTACCGGCGGGCGACCACGATCAAGTCCACGCTCCTCTGACGAGCGTACGCTTCCCCCTGGTAGCCGCCGAAGAACTCGCATCGCGACGCGCCGGCCGCGATCGCCATCTGTTCCAGCTCCTCGGCTTCCAGTCCCAGCAGCGGGACCGACTCGCTGTACATTCCCGCGTCAGGCGACAAACCGGCTACGATCAAATCGACGAACCCGCGATCGCCGCAGCGGTGGACGCCCTTGAGGACCAGCATCTCGCCTTGTGGCAGATCGAGCCGCTGGCATTTCTGCCACATGCAGGGGCCATCCGCCAATCTCCACAGGTTCAGCACGTGCATGACAGTGATCCCGCCCGGACGCACCGCGTTGAGCATCCGCTGGACCGCCCGCTGGACCATCGCGCGGTCGGCCGCCAAGGCCAGCGAATTGCCGACGCAGATCGCCGCGTCGAAGGGCTCGTCCGCCTCGATCGGCTCATCGAAACTGCGTGCGACCCACCGCAAGCTCGACGACTCGCCATACGTGCG
>CAYPGE010000489.1:0-6308 GCA_964409865.1 uncultured Pirellulaceae bacterium | reverse complement strand
TCTTGCCGGCCAGCAGGGCGTCCACGGCGTCCTTGACAAAGAGCTTGGACGCCTTGTCCGCGTTGTTGCTGTCATCGAAAGCACCCATGTAGGCGATTTTGCGCTCGGGACACAGCACAAACAGGTGCGGCGTGCAGGTCGCGCCATACGCCCGAGCCGACTCCTGCGAGGGATCGTACAGATACGGGAAATTGAATCCTCTCTCCTCGGCCCGCTTCTTCATCGCAGGCAGCTTGTCGGCTTCCAGATTGTTCACGTTAATGGCGACGAACTGCACGCCCTTGGATTTGTATGCCTTGGCAAACTCGATAAACCGATCTTCATAGGCGACGGCCACGGGGCAATGGTTGCACGTAAAACACAGCACGAGCACCTTGGCGGACTTGTAGTCGTCCATGGAATGCGACTTGCCATCGACGCCAGCCAGATTCTTGAAGCCCGCTCCCGCGTCTCCCACACTGACCTTGGAATTGAAATCGCCAGCAAACCCGGCGACCGAGAACACAAACACGGCCAAACACGCTGCCAAAGTGACTGCCAAGTGACGACGATTCATACTGACCTCCATCTCTTTTTTGAGGGAAAGGCGACCGAATCTCGAACCAGAAAAACTCCGTCATGGCCAATCGCCACAGTATTGTTGTCGGGCACGCCGACAAGTCAACCGGCGAATCGGACGATCGCCGCAGGCGTTACCGCCAAGGAGACACACGGCGGGTCCCGTTCTGATTGAAGATCGCCACATTGGCGCGGATTCGCGAGCATACAAGCACGAAGCGCAAGCGAGTATCGGCGAACGTAAGGTGTTCACTCGCTTGCGCTTCGTGCTTGTTGGAGCTATTGCGGGTCTAAGAACGTTCTCCCGCTAGTTCGTACCGACCGTCGGCATGACCGTCAGTTCCTCAACTCGTACGACGTGCAGCAGCGACAAGTGGACCACGCGTTCTGCAGCGCCCGTTTCCGGATCCGCACCTACGCCAAGATCCACTCGGCCGCGGAGGACGATCACCTGATCGGGATGCCGAATCTCGTAAGTTTCGCCGTCGGTTGTGTGGATCCGCAAGGGGACAAACGGTCGAGTGCGAATCAAGTCCAAAAGTTCATTGGGCCGCATTAGTCCAGCTCCTCAGTCAATGCTTCTCAAAACTCAGGCGGCGATGTCCTGGGGTTGCCCGCTCCTTTTAATTGTACTCCTGAAGACAGGAAACGGAAGCCGAAGACCCGCGCTGCCTCGTTGTTGCGACAGTCGACCGTTGGATCGGGCTAGGGCCGGCCCGCCGCGAGTTTGTTCGCCGCACCGGCCTCCATGACGACGCGGAAACCGACGTTGAAGACGCGCTGCCACGGCTCATACGCCAGGCGGAACGACGAGCGGGCGCGGTGGGGGCGGTCGTACCACGAGCCGCCACGGACCACTTTCTTCCCTGCGGTCGCCGGGTTGTCACGGCCGTCGGCGGGATTGTACGGGTAAGGCCGGTACGCACTGCGAGTCCATTCCGCGACGTTGCCGTGCATGTCGCACAGACCAAACGCGTTCGGCGCGCACTTGCCGACCTGGTCGCTGACCACCGAGCCGTCGTTGACGCTCTCGACGCTCGGAATCCAGCGGGGCGAGTCACCGCGGCAGAGGTTGTGGATGCGCTGATCGGCCAGATTGGCCAACTGGCTGAAGTCGGTGGTGCAGTCGCCGAAGTACAAGGGCGTCGCGGTCCCGGCGCGGCAGGCGTATTCCCATTGGGCTTCGGTGGGCAAGTCGAATTTGCCGCCGGTCTCCTGCGACAGCCAGCGGCAGAAACCGGCCGCCTGGTTCCAGTTGATGCGGATCGCGGGCTGCCGCGGGTGATTGGCCGCCACGCCGCGCACGTTCTGGTCCTTGTTCAATACGCTGATGTAGGCGCTATCATGCGACGGATCGAACAGCGCGTACTGGGCGTTGGTGATCTCGAATTTGCCCATGTAGAACGGCCGCTCGACGCGGATGACCGACGGCGGATACTCGTCGGCCTCGCCCGCGCCGTCCGTAGCGCCCATCACGAATTGGCCGGCCGGAATCAAGGCCATCTCGAGAGACAACCCTTGGGGCAGTTCGATTTTCAGTTCCGGCTGCAAGCCAGTTGCCTGCTGGCGCCGTTGGGCTTCGGCCGCGTCAAAGGGCCAGTCGGCGCAGGCGGGCGCAGCCGCCGGCCTCGCCGGCAACGGCGGCGGGGCGACATAGGCGACTTGCTTGGCCGGCAGTTCCGGGATCGCCTCGGGATCCTCCGGCCGATTGGCGAACCGCGTCCGCATCTCCAACCGCCGAGCTTCCATCGGCGAATGGCCGCGGCGATGCTCGTGCCACGTGCCGTGATCGGGAACGTTCAAGTCGATCCAGGTCACCAGCCGGTCCCACGACTCGGCGTCCAGCTGGACGTTGTGATGGCCTTTCTCCAGCAACTGAACCAACTGGCTGACAGAAGCGTGGTACTCCAGCGGTTGCTGCAAGTGATAATCGCTCTCCGGGCCCGGACGGCGCACGAACGGGTGCAGGGCGATGTACGAGGGCGTGAAATTGCGCCAGCCTGGCTCGGTCTTGGCTGTGAAATCCGCCAGCGGCCGGCCGTCGTGCTGACGCTGACCGTCGTGGCAGCCGACGCAGTTGCGGTCCAGCACCGGTTGGACCTCGCGTTTGAAGCTGAATCCGCGCACCGGGCCGTACCAGGGCGTGATCGCGGCCGGCCGCGTTTGGCTGGCGTGCCGGTACTGCGGAGGCGGGCCGGAGTTCTGCGGTTCGTGGCAGCCCACGCACGACAGCACTTCGCCCGGCATGGCCGTAAACCAGCTGCGCATGATCTGCAGCGCCCGGCCCTGCTCGTCCAACGGCTGGACGGCAATCGGCAGGTTGGCCGGCACCTTGAAGATCGCGGAGCCGTCCGGAGCGACGGGCACGGTCCCGTGGATCATCCGCACGTCCCAAGGTCCGTCGATGCCGATGTGAATGTGGCCGCCCATGCCCGGATAGGCGTAGTGGTACGAGTACACCCGGAGTTTCTTCACCGTCCCGCGCGGCACGTCCCGCAGGCCTTCGCCGCGATAGACGTCGGTCAGGTAAACGGTGGCCTCGTTCTGGGCCAAATCGACGCGGTCCGGTATCACCGGCGGCCGTTTCACCTTCTGCACGGGAACCGGCTCGAACAATGCGTAACCGGGCTCTTCCTTCAGCAGCAGCACGTTGTCAAACACATCCACCAGGTACAGCCCCCACGACGACGAGGAGGTGGGTTGGCAAGAGACGAGGAAGTACTTGTCATTCAGGGGGAAAGGATGAAGGAACTTGGGCCACGAGCCTTCCACCAACCCATCGCGGATGACGGGATCAACCTTCTGTTTGTATCCCGGAATCCGCTGCACGGCCCCGTCCGCTTCTCGCCTTCCGTGGGCCGGGTCGAACAGCACCAGCTCGCCCATCCGCGGCACACCGTGGTGGCCGGAGATCACGGCGATGACCTTCGCCGGATCGTTGGGAATGGGCCGCGCGTAGAAAATCGAATTGGGCCACATGGAATTGCTGGCATAGTACTCCATCTGCCCCGTGCCGTCCGGGTTCATCTGGAACAGCAGCCGCGAGAAGTAATGCGGCAAGTCGGAGTATTCCCAGCGGCTGTACAGCAGGCGGCCGTTGTTCAGCACGGTGGGGCACCAGTTGTGGTCCTGATCGAAACACAGTTGGCGGATGCCGCTGCCGTCCGGATTCATCAAGCACAGGTTGGCGACCGTGTTGCCGCCGCCCACGCAGGGCACGCCGGCAAAGCAGCGCGTCGAGGCAAATACGATACGCTCATCCGGCAGGTAGCAGGCGTCGTAGTTGTCGACGTCCGGCGGATCGTCCGGCGTGATCTGCCGCAAGCTGCCGGCCGAGCCGTCAGCGCCGATCTCCCAGACCTGCCAGCGGCGATTCTTGCCGGGCATCGAGAACAGCATCTTGCCGGCGTCGAAGTGCAGATCGACATCGCCGACGAACTCGCTGCTGGGCGGCTGGTACAGCGTAGACACGCGTCCCTCCGGCCTGACGGGCGCGAGCACGGCGATCTGGTTGTCGTAGCCGTCCCGCGGCAGGGCGCAGTTGCCTTGCCAGTTCTGCGGCAAGCCCAAGCGGTCGGCTTTGCGGCGGACCAGCAACAACTGGTCGAAGCTCAACAGCGGATTGGCCAACAGCGCGTCCTGGCGGAGCTTGTCGGCGTCGCGCACGATACTCGCCGCAGCGTCCGTGGCAGGCTCGTCGCCCCGTGCCAGAGCCGACTCGAGGTCGCTCACACGATGCTCCAGCTCGTCCAGCCGCTTGACAAACTCCGCCGCGCGTGGGTACCGCGGCCCGAACGTGCTGCCCAGGTCCTCGATCGCCCGGCGCAGAGCGGGCAGGTTGATCGCTTTCACCTCGGCGGGCCGGTAGCGGAACAGGCACACGCGTTCGTACAGTTCCAGCCAGCGGAGATCGTCGGCCGGGACTTTCGCGCCCGTCAACTGCTCGAACTCGCCCTGCACCAGCCGCGCATCGCCGCCCAATTCCCGCAGCGCCTGTTGGATCATCTGCTGCGGCAAGTCCGCAGGCGCGGCGGCACTCAACCACTCCCAGTGCCGGCCGCCCGGCAGGTGCCTCCGCACCCAACCGGTCTGCAAGGGGTAGTCGGCTTCCAGTTGGTTCCACACCGCCGCGTAGGACAGTTGGCCGAGCCGGAAATAGAAACCGTGTCCCCCGCCGTTGTTGTGAATTTTGAACAGCAGACGGTTCTCGCCCGGCTGGAGCGCCAAGTTGACGCGATCTTGATCGGGAGCCGGACCGCGGGGGATGTCGTGGGAATGCACCTTGCGGCCGTTCAGCCACAGCTCGCAGCCGTCGTCGCTGCCGAGGCTGGCTTCCACGGCTGCGGCCGCCGGGACTTTCACGGTGCGAAACAAGTACGTCGAGGCGCGGTGGCTGCCGTCCAGCATGTGGACTTGGCCGTCGGTCCATTCCGGGTGCGGACGCCACAGCGGCTGGCCGTCCGGCGATTTGGCGTGCAGGTCCACGCCCTGCTCCGGGAACAGAACGTCCGTGAACGCGCCGGCTTTCAGCGGGCCGGTCGTGCTCCAGTCGCCAAGTTCCGCTTGCTGCGACGCGAGCTGCTGGACGACCGCCACCCGCGTGGCCAGCATCGTCTCGGCCCAACTCGCCCGCTTGACATAGCCGTCGGCCGCGGGTTCGGCGGCCTGGACCGCGACAAAGCGCGCAGCACAGGCCAGGCCGAATACCCAAATGCTCGTCCTTCGCCACGGCCCCAACAAGGCACCATCCGTCATCTTCACATCCTCCGGTAGGTTTCCAGCGGTAGGACCTGCCGCCGCGCGTTGGACTCGCAACGACAGGGGAATGTCAGGCGGGGCGTGCCGGCCCATCGCCAACGGCGGGGGGGGCACACGAGGGTGATTGTAGCACGGGACGTGGCGGTGCGACTACAGGAAAACAAGCTGACAGAAAAATGATGTGACAGAAAAATAATGCGCAAGGCAGCTGCATCTCCGCATTTTTCTGTCACACTATCTTTCTGTCAGCCTCTTCAAGCTTTCTGAGGAAAAGCCGCGCAAGTTCCCCGTGTTCTCCGCGCCACCGCTGGGCTACAATACCCGCCATGCAAGTCATTTCGCTCCAATCCGGCAGCAATGGGAACTGCATCTACGTCGAAGCGGGCGGCGTGCGGTTGCTGTTCGATGCTGGGATCAGCGGCAGCCAGGCCCAGTCGCGTCTGGCGGCGCGAGGCCGCGATATCTGTGCGGTCGACGCGGTGCTGATCTCGCACGATCATCGCGATCACATACGCTGTGCCGGCGTGTATCAGCGCAAGTTCGGGTTGCCCGTTTACACCACGCGGCGCACCCTGGAGGCAGCCAACGCGTACCGCGATTTGGGCGCCATGAGGGATGTGCAGTACTTCGAAGCCGGCGGCGGACTGCTCTTTGGCGAGGTGGTCATCGAGACGATTCCCACGCCCCACGACGGCGTGGACGGCGTAGCATTTGTCGTGGACGATGGTTACCGGCGGCTAGGGATTCTAACCGACTTGGGGCACGTGTTCGACGGCCTGACATCCGTCGTCCAGTCCCTGGATGCGGTCGTCCTGGAAAGCAACTTCGATCCCGTGATGCTCGCCCGCGGGACGTACCCGGAGTTCCTCAAGCGCCGCATCCGAGGGCCGCACGGCCATCTGTCGAATCTCGAAGCGGCCGAACTGTTGCGGCGTGCCGTCGGCGGCCCGTTGCAGTGGGCCTGTCTGGCCCATCTGTCTGCGGAGAACAAC
>CAYPGE010000488.1:0-6319 GCA_964409865.1 uncultured Pirellulaceae bacterium | reverse complement strand
CCGTGACCGGCTTGTCGGGGCTCAACACGTGCTGCGATCGGATTGTCTTCCCGGTCGGCGTCACGGTGGGAGCTGAAAACGAGTCGCCCGGGTGATAGCTCCGTGCAGGAACATCCGGCTCGTAGAGCGCGTAATTGATCTGGTAGAACTGGAGCTTGGGGCCGCGAAACACGACCTTGATCGACTTGGCGAATTCCAGGGGCACGTAGCAGTAATAACCGCCGGCGCCGCGGCTCGACAACGGCGCAACAAAAGGCGGACTCTCCCCGCCAAACAACTCCAGAAACGGCAGACGCAGACGCGGCGAAGTCTCGCCGTCGATGTAGAATTCCACGGGATCGGCCGTCGGGGTCGGCGTCCAAATGCGGGTCAGGACCCCCGGACCAGCCAGCTCGGCGATGACCAGCCCATCCCCCTCTTTGCGCAGGAACGAGTCCTTGCCGGAGAACCCGTCGTCGTTGCCGCCGCTGCGGTCGTAGCTGGAAAACGAACCGACTTTGACGACGGGCCGAAATCGCGCCAAGGCATCGACCTGCTGCAGAGCATCGGCAAACGGCCGGGACGGCTCCCCGGCCCAGGCGATCCCCGCAGCCATGATCGAAATCCACGACAACGTCCTTGCGGCCGAAGCTATCGTCATCATACGGTCCACTCCGTGTGACGGGGTTAACACTCCTCAGTGGCATGCCGCTCGGATCTGCTCCGGGCAGCAACAGCCGTCCCATGGTAACCGAGCGACAGGGGACTTTCCAATAGGTGGCCGAAGCCTGCAGATCGCCTGGTATCTGGTCGAGACCACGGACGCCGTGTATCGTTTTCATGCCAGCGGTGTGGAACTGTCGGCCGAAGTCCGGCAACAGCTTCGCGGGGTCTTAGAGAGCTTCCGCACCGGGAGTACGTAGCCGCAAACCTCGAAACATGGAGAACGCCGCGATGCGACAATCCTGGGAGACACTGTTGGCAGCATTCCTGACGCTCGCGGCCTCCGCTGCTTGCGCTCAGGATCGCCCGAACATCGTCATCTTTCACTGCCACGACCTGGGGCAGTACCTCCACTGCTACGGCGTCAAGACTGTATGCACGCCCAACTTCGACAAGTTCGCGGAGCAAGGCGTGCGGTTCGCTCGTTCGTTCTGCACGCAGCCGGGTTGCAGCGCGTCGCGGGCATCCCTGTTCACGGGGCGGTATCCACACAGTAACGGCGTCATGGGATTGACACATGCCAACTTTGCGTGGGACCTGCGGCCCGAAGAGAAACACCTCGCCCAGTTTCTCAAGGAAGCCGGGTATGCCACGGTCGCGGTCGGCGTCGTTCACGAAACCCGCTCGGGCGCGCAGCGGTGCGGTTACGAGAAACACATCAAGCAGGCCAAGGCGGCCGAGGGAACGACGGCGGCCATCGCGGAGTTGAAGCGTCTCGCGACGGCAAGACAGCCGTTCCTTCTGTATGCGGGATTCATCGAGCCGCACCGCTTGCCCTACCCGAAAGATGCCGGCCCGATGGCGGGTGAGATCGGTTTTCCCGGTCCGCATCTTCAGCCGGACGATTCGCTGGGCATCGACGTGCCGGGCTACCTGCGCGGCACGGAGGGCACGCGACAGGAATTGGCCGGCCTGCAAGGCGCAGTGAAGCACGTGGACGAACAGTTTGGCCGCTGGCTGCAAACGCTGCACGAACTGGATTTGGAGTCGAACACGCTGGTGTTTGCCACCACCGACCACGGCATCGCAATTCCGCGCGCCAAGTGCAGCGTGTATGAGCCCGGACTGCAGGTCGCCTTGCTGCTGCGGCAGACGGGCCGCCCAGGCTGGCACGGCGGCGGCGTCCGCCAGGAGATGGTCTCTAACATCGACGTGCTGCCGACCGTCCTGGAACGGATTGGGATTCCCATACCCGCCAACGTGCAGGGACGCTCGTTTGCGCCGCTGCTGGACGATCGCCCCTACACGCCCAACGCGACGATCTTTGGCGAGCTGACATATCACGGCTACTACGACCCGCAACGGAGTATCCGTACCGAGACGCACAAGCTGATCGCCAACTTCTCCACGGCGCCGTCGTTCCAGGACCCGTCCCAGCAGTGGCGGCCCAGGTCCGACCCGGTCGTGCCTGAGAACCCGGCGGCGGCATTCCACCCGCACCTGGAGCTTTACGATCTGGTGCAGGACCCGTGGGAACAGGTCAATCTTGTCGACAAGCCGGAGCACGCGGCAGTCCGCAGCGAACTGGCTCGCCGCCTGCACCAACACATGGCCGAGACCGACGACCCGCTCCTGCGCGGCGCCATCACCCCGCCGCAACACGAGACGACATTGAGACTACTGCAAGGCGAGCCGGCCGCAAAGACAGGAGGCTGACGCGATGAGAAACGCCTGTCATTGGTGGCTATTCACCATGTTGCTCGTCCTGATCCTCAGCATCCCTGCAGCGGCGCAAACGGGCCCGCAACAAGACAGCCGGATATTCCGCACCGAGCCGATAGGCAGCGGGTACGCCCGCACCGGGGTGAATACGGCGATCTTCCGCGGCAGCTCGCTGGTCACGTCGGAACTCGACAACAACCTGAAGTGCGTTGACCTGTCTGACTTGGACGGCGACTTGCCGCTGGATGTGGTACGCTCCACGGAAATCCTGCGGCGGACGGAGCCGTGGGAAAACGACTCCTTGGGTTATCCCACCGTGGTCCGCAACGACCACGGAGAACATCCGGACAGGCGGTACTATCTGTACTATGCCCACCACGACCTGGGCTCCGGCATCGGCTGTGCGGTTGCCGAGTCCATCGAGGACCTTACGTGAAGCTGGCCCAGCGCGATCCGAAGCAGTCCGACAGCCGTGTCTTGAAGTGTCCGGGCAGACCAGGACCAGCGCATTTTTCGAGCCCTTGCGTGGTCTGGAACGGCGCCGAGCAGCGGTGGTTCATGTACTTCCACCACGACGCCAACGAGTGGGCCACTGGCGGCGGCCATCAACGGACCGCGCTGGCCACCTGCGAGGATCTGGCCGCAAACGTCTGGACGCCTTGGACCGGAGACGGCGGGAAGCTGGCTCCCGTGTTTCCGGTCACCAAGGAACGCTGGATGAACAGCCAGTCTTCTTACCACGCAGTCCAACGACTGCCGGACGGCCGATGGCTGGGCTTCCTGCGCGGCACGGGCGGCGAGTACCGCCCCGAAGGAAAATGGCTGCAGGACGTCTGCAAGCTCGGTTTCGCGACTTCCCAGGACGGCAGACGGTGGGATTACTTCGCTGACAACCCGGTGATCCACCAGGATCTCGGCGGCGGGCGCAAGGGCGTGTACCGGCCGCATTTTGTGGGCTACCTGGGCAAGGACGAGTACCTGCTGTGCTGGTCCGAGAGCCAGCCGTACGACGGCGGTCCGAAGGTCATCTACGGCCGCACGCGGGATTTCCGCACGGTGGCTCGCGACCCTCGGGGATATGCACACTGGCAGATGGGCGACGGGCTGGTCAGCCCCTGGCGGGAAGGCGACCGGCTCTACCTGTTCGCCGGGAGGTTTGTCCACGTGATGGACCTGCCGGTGCGAAAACGTCCGGATGATCTGCAGCCGCGTCCCGAAGGCGGACTGTAGCACAGCGGTCAGTCTGTTTCAGGGGCCCTAGGGCGGCGTGGAATGCGGTTTGAGGCCGGTGCGTCTTTTTGGCGTTGAATGTGAATTCAGAACCGACGGGAAGCCGAAACGGGCGACCCATTGTCTCTGGCGAGCCGCCGTTCCAGCCGCCCAGGCGATATCTGACGCCGCAGCTCACTGACCTGCCCAGCCATGCCGTTTGCCGCGAGATCCATGCGGGGTCCGCCGCATGTCCGAAGCGAGCGTGATAGGGCATGATGCTGAATACGTCCAGGTACCTGGCCTGGGCTTTCAGGTCGATGGCCAGCTTCTAGCGCAGGGCACCGTCGAAATCTGTGTCCGTCCACGGACAATGAAAAGTGCCGAGTAGCGCCTTCGGCCGCGTTTCATCCAGGATGACCCGGAATTCGCGCACCCAATCGGTGAACACGTCGCACCGCCACTGTACCCACGTGTCCGCATGCTGTCGCAGCAGGGCCTCAGCGACCCGTGGGACGGGCTCGTCACTTAGCTTCGTTCCGGTCTCCCGCGAGAACTGGGCGAGGCAACGCTGGCAGAAGCACGTATCGGGCATGTCCGGCACTGCCTGTTCCCAACTCGCGTGGCTGTGGTGATAGTCGAGCCAGACACCGTCGACGGCAAAATCCTGGAGCACCCGGCGAAAATCGGCCATCCGGGATTCGCGGTAGCCGGGATGCGTCGGGCAGATTCCCTGCCAGCCGTGCGGCGGCGGGCAGACTTTGCCGTCGCTGCCGATGGGCGCCGCGTCGGGATGGTACTTCAGGTAGCTGGCCACGTGCATCGTGTTGAACTCCGCGAACATCCGCACGCCCTGCTGCCGGAGCAAGGCAACTCGCTCTGTCGTCAGGCCGCCGGAGCCGATCCAGATGGCATTGATGCCGCAGTCTGCGAGCGTCTTTGCCTCCTTCATCAGCTCGTCAGGAATACCGCCGTAGACGCCGCGGATCTCAATGTAGGGCCGTTTTTCTTGTGCCGAAGCCGACCAGATCAAGGTCCCCAGGCATACCGGGGCAACGATGCAGAGTAGCGATGCGCGTGACATGCGTGATGATCTCCCATATTCCGCGGCCGGCCTTGCCGTCCATCGACTAACCTTGCCTACGGTCAACATCGAGTAGCAGCGACAATAGTCGCTGGACCTCTTCGTGCGTGTTGTAGTGCAGAAGCCCGATGCGTACCAGGCCGCCCGGCTCCAGTCCCAAAGCCTCGGTCAAAGGCTGAGCATAGAAGTTGCCGGCCCAGACGAAGATGCCGCGGTTCCCGAGATGCTCGGCCAATTCACGTGACGCGAACCCCCGGTGCGTAATCGCCACCGTGGGCACGCGGTGCTCAAAGTGTGACCGATCAGTGATGCCCCAGACGTTCACGCCGGGGATCGCCTCCAGTCCGTCGATCAGCTCGCTGGCCAATTCCCGCTCGTAGCCCGTTATCCAGTTGTAGGCCGCGTCCAGTAACTCACGACGGCCAGACAGCGGCGTGCCCGCTACCATGCGGCCCAGCTCGGCAAGGTATTCAATCGCTGCCAGCGTGCCCGCAATCCCTTCGTGGTTCTGAGTTCCAGTCATCCACCGGTCGGGGATCGTGTCCGGGGCCGGTCGGACCTTGTAGGCGGGCAACGACTCCAAGAGGTCGCGGCGTCCCCAGAGGACGCCAACATGCGGCCCGAAAAACTTGTAAGCCGAGCAGGCCAGGAAGTCGCAGCCCCACCGATCCACCTGAATCCGCTTGTGCGGAGCATGGTGGACGGCATCCACAAAGACCAGGGCCCCGTGAGCGTGGGCCGCGACGATGATGATCTCTTCGATCGGATTGACCGTGCCTACCGCGTTCGATACGCCAGCCACGGCGACCAGTCTGGTCCGATCGGAGAGTTTCCGCCTGACATCGTCCATATCCAACGTGCAATCCTCGGCGCGGATGTCCACGCATCGGACCGTCGCCCCGGCGTCCCTGGCAGCCCGTATCCAGGGCGTGAGATTCGCATCGTGCTCCAGGCGGGTTACCAGCACCTCATCGCCCGAACGCCACGTCTTGGCGAGGGATCGGGATAGGGCGAACGTCAGGCTGGTCATGTTCGGCCCGAAGGCAACCGTGTCCGGGTCGGCTGTGCCCAGGAAGTCAGCCAAGGCATGGCGTGCGGCGACCAGGATTGCATCGCTCTGGCGGCTGGTCTGAAACAAACCGCCGTGGTTAGCATTGCACCGGGTGTAGTACTCAGCCACGGCGTCGATGACCCGACGGGGCACCTGACTCCCCGCAGGGCCGTCGAAGAACACCGCGGGTTGGCCTGCGACTTCTGTGGCCAACGCGGGGAATTGGCTGCGACACCATTGCACATCAGAGTTCTGGTTCATGGAACCTCCGACCATTGTTAGCGATCCTGCTCGTCGTGCCTGCGCTATTACGACTTTGACTGTGAGCGCAGTTGCGGCCTGAAAGACTCCAGGATATCCGCCGCTGCTCGGTTGGGAACACGGCAACCCACCGATCAGGCGTTTCGGCCGTATCCGGGGCGTGTCTGGACAAGCGGAGACCGAATCGAGACGATAAAGACCCGATCACCAGTCCATGCACTTCCAGAGCTGTCACGCAATCGTCCCCCGTTCAATTCACTAACGCACGCTGCGCCTGGTTCTCGCTCTGGACGAAGAAGAAGTCGGCGAATTCGGTGGCTGTTTCCGCCGTCCCCTCCAAGTCGTACTCG
>CAYPGE010000487.1:0-6333 GCA_964409865.1 uncultured Pirellulaceae bacterium | reverse complement strand
CCGGCGACTGTCGCTCGACCCTGTCAGCGACGCCCAGGTCGAGCGTCGTGCCGGCGTGCTGCAGCGGCTGGACCTGGGCGTCGCTGAAAGGGTCGAGCGACAGGCGCCGGCCTTGGACGAAGGCGTCTTCGTAGGCCGCGACCAGTCGCGTCGTTTCGCCCATCGCCAGCCAGCTGCGCCCGTCCACCACCTTGCGGTCGTACACGAGGACGCCGCCGGTGCTGTCGAGCACGGTGCGCAGCAGCCAGGCCTTGGTCAGCGGGTTGACCGGTGTGAGAATGTCCCGCTCGTAGGGCGTCAGCAGGGCTCCGCAGATCAGCGGGATGCCCTGCAGCGCGGCGATCGTGGCGCGCGTGGCCTCGACGGGTCGCCCGTAGCCGCAGCCCGCCCGGTCGCAGCCCTGCTCCTGGCCCACATAACGCCAATCCACGCCGTAACGCTCGGCATTGTCCGGCGTGGCATAGCCGCTGTAGACGCTGAACCGGGTTCCGGGCGACAACTCGTGAATCGTGCGGCGGAACATGCCGAACATCTTGGCCACGCGGCGGGCCATGAAGTCCACCCACTGGTCGCGGTACTGCCGGCCGATGATCTCGCCGGAGAGTTCTTCGGCCGGCGGCAGTCTGGCGTGTTGCCGGAACGCCTCCAGGCAGCGCGGGCAGAAGCAGGCGTGGGGGCTGCCGCCCAGCGGCCCGTACTCGAAGTCATAGTCCACCGTGTTCGGTTTGATCGCGTCGATCTTGTCACGCAAGCAGTCGCGCACGACGGTCCAGCCCTCGCCCAGCAACACCGTCGTGCACAGGTACTGGCCGCTGGGCTTGCCGTCGGCGGCGACCAGGCGCTGGTCGGGATGCTGCTTGAGATAGGGCGCCAGGTTCAGCGCCCAGGGCTGGAAGTTGATCCCCAGCGTATGCTCCAGGCCGAAGCGAGGCGCATGATCGGAAGTCCAGCGGTCGCCGGAGACGATGTCGTTGAAGCCGGCGGCGCGGGCACAGTCGAGGATCTGCTCGCGCATGCCCAGGTCGTCCATGTTCGAGAGCCAGCCGCCCCACAGTTGCCAGACGAGCGTCTTGCCCTGCGCGCCCTGGACCGCGGGCAGAACCCGCACGCTAACCGTCTGCGGCACTTCGATGACACTGCCGTCGTTGGCTTGCGACCAGTAGACAAACTCCGTAACCCACTGGGTGCGAGGTTTCGCCTCGCATGCGGCCGGCGGAGCCGGCGAGGCAGTGCGTTCCCAGGCGGAGCCTGGGAACGAGGAGTCTGTGCATCGCAACGGAAGTTCGGCATCAGGCGGCGACTGCGGCGCTCGCACGAACGCCTCGAACTCCGACATGACGTAATGCCGCCCCGTCACCAGCGGCTGATCGGCGGCGACCTTCGCCACCCGCATCTTCCGGCCCTGCACCGTTTGTTCGCCGATCTGGGTGGTCGTCCATTTCGGGATGCCGGGATTGTGGCCGTAGAATCCGGTCGAGCCGATCACCTCGAAGCCCGGCGGCACGGCGATGAACGTCTCCCAGCCGTCGAGCTTGCGGCCTTTCAGGCCCTCGGTGCGGAACGTGATATGCTGAGTCACACCCTGGGCCAGGGTGTACGCCGGCTCGGGCGTGGGCCACACGCGGGTGTGCTCGACCAGCAGCGTGCGGCGCAGGACGACGGGCTGGTCCGCGCGCCCCACCATCACACCGAGCGTCGCGTGATCCGCGATCTTCGGCGCAACCGGCCATCTCCCGTCATCCACGCTCGGACTCACCGGGTCCGCGACGTCCGCCGGCGCCATCCGCCAGTTAGCCGCATCGAATGCAAACTCGCCCAGCTTGCCCTGGAGGGCGACGGTCCCCTTCGTCAGCCGCAGCGCCAGCACGTTCACGCCCTTCTCCAGCGGCACGGAAAGGGGCTGGGCCGGAGCCTGCCCGCCGCCGGCCACCAGTTGCCCGTTGACCAGCAGTTCCCACGGGCCGGGAGTCGCCAGCACAAGTTCCGCAGATGACGACTTGACCCCTTGCGGCAGCAGCGGCGTGAGGACCAGCGGCTGCAGCGAGGCGGCGTCGAGCACGCCATAAGCCAGCTTCAGGTCCGCCTCGCCCGGCACATCGAACGAGTGCCCGTACACACGTTGCAGCCGGGACGGCGAGCGGATCTCGGTGAACACGCGCGGCGGCAAGCCTTCGGCGGCCGCGCAGACCGGCCGGATGGTGTTGCCCTGCAACTTGAGCGCCGCTGGCGGGCTCAGGCGGATGTCGGGGACGCGGTCCACGAACGTCAGGGCGCCCAGGGAAACAGGATCGTGGAAACCTCGGGCCGACAGGTTCCAGGAACTGGTCTCCTTGCGTCCCTTGGCGATCCGCCCGAAGCACGCACCCCATGTATCGCCGGTCTGCGGCCTGCCGCCCAGGTCCGCCCACGGGATGGAGATGTCCGCCAGCCAGCACCGCTCGTCGATCTGTCCGCGAGCCGTGGCCTGCGAGTTCCACGTCACGTCGCGCGAGCCCCACAGGTCCGGCTCCGTGCAGGCGGCGTCGGCAATCGTCCCCAGCGCGTTCATGGTAAAGTCGTAGACCTGCTTCGAGCCGGGTGGCCGCAACAGGATCACGACGCTGTCATCCTGATGTACCTCGCCGTCCCGCTGCGCGACCTTCGCCCGGAACTCGTGGCGGCGCTGCTGGGCGGTGTCCAGCAACGGCTCGGCGCACTCGAAGTGCAGATACAACTTCGCGTCATCGTACGACACCTGCACGCTCGTCGGGGCCGAAGCGAGCAGCGTCGAACCGACGTTGACAAAGCCGCTGAGCGCGATGCCGGAGCCGGCAATCCCGCGGCCGACAGCCGCCAAGGGTCGGCGGCCGAGCAGTTCGGGCGCGGCGGACAACGACTCGGCCGTCAGGTCGCCCTGCGTGCCGATGACCACGCTGTCCAGCGCGAGCCAGCCCTTCGCCCCCGCGCCGCGTGTCGAACAGATACCGAAGCGGTCCCCCAACTCGCCCGCCAGCGCCGGCTGGAACTGCAGCCATTCCCACTGGTTCGCCTGCGCGGGCCTGATGGACTGCAGGTACTGGGTGTTGCCGCCCTGCCAGGTCACCAGCCGCCACGTGTCATCCGTTGCGCCGCTGCGGACGCGGCAAGCGATGCGGATCGGGCGGCTGGTCTGCGGCACGGGCATGTCCGCGGCGCTCACATACTGCTCGGACCGGATCGTCTTGCCCCCCAACGCCTCCGCGTCGGCCGCGATGGTGCGGGCCGAGGGCGCGAAATCCTCGGCCTCCAGCCGCCACGGTCCCACCAATGCATCGCCGGCCGGCAACTCCGGAGCCAGCGTCACCTGCACCCGGTCCACCTCGAACACCGCGCCGGGCTGCACCTCGCGGCTGATGAAGTAGATGCCCAGCGACTTGTCGGCGGCGATCAGCACCTTGGACAGCGCGATCTCCTGCCACTGGTCCGTCAGCGGCTTCGCCGCCGGAGCGTACAGCCAGCCGTTGCCGGAGATCAGGCACAGCCAGACCTCGCCCCGGCCGCGCACCTGCGCGGTGACGTTCGCCAGGCGTGCGCCGGCCAATCCGGTGGCGGTCAGGGCCAACCCTTCGAGCTTCTTCCGGCCGGGCAGCGCGCCGCGCAGGTACCATTGCCCCGAAGCGGCCTGGCCCTGCAGACGCTCGACCTTCACGTCGTCGGGGGCCTTGTGGTACGAGACCGCGCCGCCGGTTCCGGTCTCGAAGTCCTCCAGGAACTCCTGGGCACTCGCGCCGGCGACAACGCCGATCCAAGCCAGGATGCAGAGTGTGGGTTTCATCGTTTCACCTAATCTTTCACTTAACGCGCCACGGCCGCAACCAAAGGGCTCAGACGTATAGAATTCAAAATTGGGGGGGGGCTGGTCGTTGCCGGGATCGAAGCGTGGACGCCGCCAATTAAGCCAAAAGGAATTTGTGATTCTGGGTCGCTTGCGCAAGGAGGTGAGAATCCTCGACGCTTGCCGTCGAGTGCTTCAGGTTTGCGGCCTACGTACGCCGCCACGCTCGATCCTCGTGTTGATCCTCGACGCTTGCCGTCGAGTTGTTCAGGCTGGCTCCCCATACCGGCTTTCCTTCGGCTCTTGGAGCTGCGATTGGGGCACCAACCTGACGCACTCGACGGCAAGCGTCGAGGATCAGGGGAACGCCGGCCGGGCATCCGTGGGGCACCAACCTGACGCACTCGACGGCAAGCGTCGAGGATCGGCCAGCGGTCGTTTCCGGCGCAGCCGGTTCAGTTCATTCGGTTAGCCCTGACCTCAACGCTCGCACTTAGGCTTGCAGTTCTCCTGTCCACCGATCATCATGGCGTGTTGGAGACCTGCCATGCAAGAGCCTTACAAGCACCCTTGGCTGTTGACCGACTTTGACCGCTACCTGTTGAACCGCGGCCAGCACTGGCGGTTGTACCACAAGCTGGGCGCGCAATTGCGGAAAGTGGGCGACGCGGAAGGCGTCAATTTTGCCCTCTGGGCCCCCAACGCGACCGGCGTGAGCGTGATCGGCGATTTCAACGGCTGGGATGGCCGGCGGCACCCGATGTACAAGCACATTCCCAGCGGTTTCTGGGAACTTTTTGTCCCCAACCTGGGCGAGGGGACGTTGTACAAGTTTCAAGTCCGCCACTACGACGAGATCATCGAGAAGGCGGACCCGGTAGGGTTCGCCTCCGAGTGCCCGCCGAAGACCGCCAGCGTGGTGACGAACCTGGACCACTACAGCTGGCAGGACGGCTCATGGATGACGCGGCGGCCGGAGGTGAACTGGCTGGAACAGCCGCTGTCGTTTTACGAAGTCCATCTGGGCAGCTGGCAGCGGCCGGCCGGCAATCCCGTGGGCTGGCTCAGCTATCGGGAACTCGCGGAGCAATTGGTTCCCTACTGCCGCGAGATGGGTTACACGCACGTCGAGTTGTTGCCCGTCAGCGAACATCCCTACACGGGCAGTTGGGGCTATCAGACGGTGGGCTACTTCGCGGCCACCGCGCGGCACGGACCGCCGCAGGACCTGATGCACTTCGTCGATGTTTGCCACCAGAACGGGATCGGCGTGGTTTTGGATTGGGTGCCGGCGCACTTCCCTCGCGACAGGCACGGCCTGGCCCGTTTCGATGGCACGGCGCTGTACGAGCACGCGGATCCGCGGCAAGGCGAGCATCGCGACTGGGGCACGCACATCTTCAACTACGGCCGGCACGAGGTCAGCAACTTCCTGATCGCCAACGCCTTGTTCTGGCTGGACAAGTACCACATCGACGGCCTGCGGGTGGACGCTGTGGCCTCGATGCTGTACCTGGACTACAGCCGCGAGGAGGGCGAGTGGATTCCCAACAAATTCGGCGGCCGGGAAAACCTGGAGGCGATCGAGTTCATCAAGGAGTTCAACAAGCAGACGCACGTCCACTTCCCCGGCGTGCTGACGATCGCCGAAGAGTCGACTGCCTGGCCCAGCGTGTCCCGGCCGACCTACCTGGGCGGTTTGGGGTTCAGCCTGAAATGGAACATGGGCTGGATGAACGACACGCGCAAGTACATGAAGCACGAACCCATCCATCGCAGCTACCACCACAACGACATCACGTTCAGTCTGCTGTACGCCTTTCACGAGAACTTCGTGCTCCCGCTGTCGCACGACGAAGTGGTCCACGGCAAGCGTTCGTTGTTGGACCAGATGCCCGGCGATTGGTGGCAAAAGTTCGCCAACCTGCGGCTGCTGTACAGCTATATGTGGACGCATCCCGGCAAGAAGCTGTTGTTCATGGGCAGCGAGTGGGGCCAGTGGCACGAGTGGAACTGCGACGGCAACCTGCAGTGGGACTTGCTCCGCTTCCCCACGCACCGGGGCGTGCAGAAGTGCCTGGCGGACCTGAACCACCTGCTGCGGGCGGAGAAGTCGTTGTACGAGTTGGACTTCCAGGCGCGCGGCTTCGAGTGGATCGACTGTCACAACCACCAGGAGAGCACCCTGGCCTACCTGCGCCGTGCCAAGGACCCGCACGACTTTCTCGTGATCTGCTGCAACTTTACGCCCGCTCCTCGTATGCGTCACCGCATCGGCGTTCCGGAAGGCGGCTGGTACGCAGAGGTCTTCAACAGCGATTCGACGTATTACGGCGGCAGCAATCTCGGCAATTTCCCCGGCCGGATGGCGGAACCGACCGAGTGCCACGGACGCCCGTTTTCCATCGAGCTGGTCCTGCCTCCGCTGGCCGCGGTGATGCTCAAGCCGCAACGCCATTGATGCGGGCTGCGGCCGCACGCAAAGCATCGGCGAATCAATAACTGTCGCGATTTCAAAGTAGCCATCACGCTCCGCGTGA
>CAYPGE010000486.1:0-6366 GCA_964409865.1 uncultured Pirellulaceae bacterium | reverse complement strand
CAGCGTCGGCTTGGTCCAGCGGACGAGCGTCGGCGCAGGCGTCGCAAGACGTCGCTTCTATGTCGCTTACGACGCCTGCGCCGGCGCTCGTCCGCTGGACCAAGCCGACGCTGTTCGGTAAAATGCATGACACAGCAGGAGTTCTGCCTATGTCCGGCGAAGTAGCCACTGAACTCCACCACTTTCACGAGTTTCTCGGCCAACAGCTACAGGCTGAAGGCCCCCCATGACGGTCGAGGAGAGCGTGCAGGCCTTCCGCGCTTACAAGCGAGATCTGGCACGTTTCCAGCGGGACTGCAAACCGGCGCTCGCTGAAAGCGCTCGGGGACAGTCCCAGCCCCTGGATGTGGACGAGATCATCGCTCGCGGGCGCCAACGCGCCGCCGCCCAGGGGATCGATGTGACATGCCCCGAGTAATTCGCACTCCCACCGCGGCGCGGGACCTCGACGAGATTTTCGACGGCATCGAGATCCTGCGTGTCGTCGACGGGGCACGCGATTACCCCAATCTGTTTCATTGAACACCACCATTCATCTTCAGCTGCGGCGGCACCGTCTGTTCTTTCTCGACGGTCAAGAACACATTCCCGTGCAAGGCTCCGTTGGCGCTGTGTACCTGGTAGTACGTCGGCCCGCCCCCTTCGCCGTTGGCGTGCTGGACGCCGTAGGCAAAACAACGCCGTGCGGCGGCCAGGTCCTCCGCTCGGCCCGTCAGCCGGTAGGCCAGCGACAACACGTCCGCGGCCAGGATGTTGTAATGACTGCACGTGCCGCGGCCCACCACGCTGCCATCGGGCTGCGGCGTGATCGTGTACAGGATTCCGTGCTCGGGATCGGCGCTCTTGCGCAGCGTCTCGGCGTGGGCTAGGAAATAGGCCCGGGCCGCCGAATCATCGGGAAACATCTCCACGTAGCGCGCCAGCGCCTCCATGTAGAACAGTGAAGCCCACAGCGAGATCGGCCGGTGCTGGGACGGGCGGCCGTCGAAGGCGCAGCTGGCGATCTGCCACCGCGCATGCTGTAGGTATCGCTGGTCGCCGGAGAGCAGGTAGCCTTCCAGCAACCGTGTGAGCGTGCCGCCGTCGCCGCGGTCGCCCAGGCGGTTGTTGCGCTCCGGCGGGCCGGGATCCTGCTGCGGAGACATGTACTCGGCCAAAGCGTTTTCCGCGATCTCCAAACACGAATCGTGCGACTTCCAATCGCCGGTCAGGTAGTACAGCGTCGCCGTGCCGCGAGCCCCGAAGCACAAGTCCTTGGTGAAGTGGTTGTAGTTGCGGTGCGGGTTCTTGTGTCCGGGTTCGTCGTGCAGCGAATGCGCCCAGACTCCGCCCTTGACGTAGTGCAGCCCGGGGTAGTGGGGCTGATGATGGATGTCGATGTCGCGCGTGTGCTTGTCCGCGGCGGCGAACAGATCCCACCACTTGGGCTCCAGCGTCCGGGCGTACTGCTGGGCAAGGCGACAGTCCAAATCGTACTTCATGCCCCATTGGCCCGTCGGAGACTCGAAGTCGATCGGCACGTCGCCGTAGTCCATCCAGCCGTAGAACTCGTATTCCTCCCGGCGGCTCAACAGGCTGGGGCCCGGCGGCACGCCATCGGCGAACACGCCGATGGCCGACAGATTGCGGACCTCGTACGCCCGGTAGTTCTCCATATCGAACGGGTGGAGGTCGCCGAGCGCGCGGGTCTTGGCAAACCACTGGGCCGACGGCTCCAACCGTAACGGATCGGAGAAACCGCGGACAAGGTCCCGGTTGCCGTCCTCCGGCGCCGGTCCCGGATGGAACAAGAACAGCACCTCGTGCGTCTTGTGCTCGCCGCTGCGCAACGGAAAATCTCCGGCATACCGGCCGGGAAACAGGCCGATCTCGATCGTGCCGTCCTTGTCGGCCGAGAGCGATTTCGGAAAACTCTGCCAGAAGTCCGCCACGCCGACGGTCAGCCCCCCGGTCGTGCCGGACACGTCGAGCCACCCCAGCGCCCGCTGGCCGGCCGCTCGCTGGACGCCGTCCAGGAACGTGCGGTAGCCCTGGAAGCTCACATAGCTGTTGGGCCGAGGATGAAACCGCGGGTCCCGGTATCGGTCCCAGCGTTCACCGCCGCTGGAGTCCTGATAGATCTCGGCCTTCGTCTCCAGGCGAGCCACGAGCGGCTGGCTTTGGGCGTCGCCGCCGACACAGATGCGGGCGGAGGCCTGCTCGGCTCGGCGAGTCAAGCTACTGAGCGGCAGGCGCAGGACCATCTCGTCGAAGAACACGCAGTTGATGCCGCCGATGTCGGCATTGCGGGCGTTGCCGGTCGAAGTGCGCCCGCCGTGATTATTGTTCTCCAGCGTAAAGACCAGTTTCACGCGTCCGCTGCCGGCGTGGAAGTGGTACCACGCCGTGTACTCCAGCACCGGCGCGTCGGCCGAACCCAAGAAGCCTCTCACCCGGATTACGCTCCGCAGCGGTCCGCGTTCCAAGATGGTTGAGTCGTTTACGCTCGCGCCGCTCGTCGAGTAGCCTGGGGGGATCGTGCGAAAGGTATAGACGTCGCCTTCGGCCGGGTACGCGTAGGGCAACCAGGCGTCGGCGGGGATCGACACCATGCCGTCGGTGCTGGAGAAGTCCTTCAAATAGGCCCCCTTGCCCACGCGGCCGGACTTCGCGCCGGTCACCTCGTACTCGCGGGCCGACGCAAAGCGCAAGGTATAGTCCTCCAGCCCGGCCTGAGCAGAACGCGTCACGTAGATCAGGTGCGAACGGCCCTTGTTCGTCCGGGCGGGGACGGCCCGCGTCACCATGGGCTTCAGCCCCCGCACCACGGCCCCGTGTCGAGGCTGAGCGCCATCCGACTGCGACACGATGACCGGGCCATCGGCCAGCCGCACCTCGTGGAAGAGGTCGAACGCTTTCCGGCTGATCCGGAACAGGGCGGCGCCGGTGTCCACCGCGTACGCTTCGTCGCTCTCCTCGATGCGAACAGCCGCCTCCGGCTTGGCGCGGGCGGAGACGCCGTCACCGTATTCGAGCGTGTACGCCTGCTGGGCGTTGGCGGCGAGGTCGGTTTGCAGTTCCACCAGCAACCAGCGGATGCTCTCCTCCGGTCGCCACAGCCCGGTGGCCCGGAATTGAGCCGGGACCTCCTGGCCGTCGCGCAGGAGTCGGACCTGTTCCGCGCTGCGCAGGTCGCCTTTGGGAAAGGGCACCGCAAACGTCACCGGCTCGGCCACGCGCGCCACGTCTTGCCGCTCGACGACGCGCAACTCGACCGTCGCGGCCGGAGCGTTGGGGTAGGTCGTCACAAGAAGAGCGGCCATCGCGCAGGCCACCCGCACGGCAAGTTGCATCCACTTTCTGAGCATATCGTGTCCTCCACTCCAAGCACGCGGCATGGCGGTTCCTTCGATGTTCGTATTAGGCCGCGTGCCTTCGTTGCTGTCAAGAATGACGCTTGCAATCCGTTTCCGGGAGGTATACAACGGCTGGCGTTGGCGAAAACTTGCTGCCCAGTCTGGAAGTCAGCCCGCCGGTGCGGCGGGAGGGCTTCGTCGTCCCTCCACTTGCGCGTAGCGAGGTGGTTTTCATGAAAGCCGTTTTGATGTTCGTTTCATCCTTTGGCTCGGCCGGTTCGTTGCTGTGGAGAAGCGCTCGTTTCGCAGGGCTGGCGGTCTGGGTGTGCTCGGCATGGCTTTGCTGGGCGGTCATTGTGTTCCGCCCCGGGGCATCGCTGGCCGCGAAGCCGAGCGTGATCGTGATCATGGCGGATGACCAGGGGAGCGTGGACTTGGGCTGCTACGGGGCCAAGGATCTGCACACGCCGCACGTGGATGCACTGGCGGCGCGAGGGGTGCGGTTTACGCAGTTCTATTCGGGCGCACCGGTGTGCTCGCCGTCGCGGGCGTGCCTGCTGACCGGCCGTTACCCGGTCCGCGCGGGCGTGCCGGGCAACTGTGCGTCGCAACGGGGCGGCAAGGGGGCACTGCCGGAGACGGAAATCACGATGGCGGAGATGTTCAAGGCCGCTGGGTACGTCACGGCGCATATTGGCAAGTGGCACCTGGGCTACACGCCGGAAACGATGCCTAATGCCCAGGGATTCGACCACAGCTTCGGCCACATGGGCGGCTGTATCGACAACTACTCGCACTTCTTCTACTGGAGCGGCCCCAACATCCACGACTTGCACCGCAACGGCGTCGAGGTGTTTTGTGGCGGCGAGTATTTTCCTGACCTGATGGTCCGGGAAGGCACGCGTTTTCTGCAGGAGAACAAGGATCGTCCCTTCTTCATCTACTACGCGCTGAACACACCGCACTACCCGTACCAGGGAGATGCAAAGTGGCTGAAGCATTTCGAGCAGTTGCCTTACCCGCGGAACCTGTATGCTGCGTTCGTGGCCGCTCAGGACGAGCGGCTGGGAACGCTGCTGGCCGAAGTCGATGCGCTCGGATTGCAGGAACGCACGATCGTCGTCTTCCAGAGCGACAACGGCCATTCCACCGAGGAGCGGGCTCACTTCGGCGGCGGCAGCGCCGGGCCCTACCGCGGCGCCAAGTTCAGCCTGTTCGAGGGCGGGATCCGGCTGCCGGCGATCGTCGCGTGGCCAGGAACCCTGCCGCAGAACGAAACCCGCGCAGCGATGGCCCATGCCGCCGACTGGCTGCCCACGCTGGCGGAATTGTGCCGCATCGAACCGCCCACCGTGCGTCTGGACGGCCGCAGTCTGGCTGCGGTGCTGCGCGACCCGAAGGCGCCCAGCCCGCACGACGGAAGTTCGCTTCACTGGCAGGTGGGCCAGGGTCCCAACGCCGACTGGGCCGTGCGCGAAGGCGACTGGAAACTGATCGGCAACACCCGCGACACCAGCGCGAGCGACGGCCCGAGCAAGCGTGTTTCGATGTTCCTGGTCAACCTCCGGGACGATCCCGGCGAGAGCACCGATGTGGCCGACAAGCACCCCGACATCGTCGCCAAGCTGCGCCGACTGCACGAACAACACCTGGAGTGATCTCGACGGGCGCGAGAGGTATTCCTCCCGTGTTTCCAGATGCGCGGGCGTCTGAGAAAAAGCCGGACGCTAGTGCCATTCGACCGCCGGGTCTTCGTACTCGCCGACGTCCTCGAGAACGACGTGGGCCTCGTGGTTGAAGGGATTTTGCAGCTTCCCAACGGCATTCCGTCGCACGATACGTTTCGACGGGTGTTCGGGTTGTTGGATCGTAAGCAGTCTGGCTCATGGCGACATTATACCACGTCCAACTTGCCTGCGCGAACCACAGGTTGCGTTTCCTGCCGCAGGTCCGCGGAGACGACAAACGCGGGCGGGGCCGGACTTGCAGCTTCGACAGCGACGCGGGGTGTAGTGCCAGATGTGATGCTGGTCAGGGGGCTCTTTGTCGTCGATGCAGACTCGATCACCGGCTCCCATACGGGCGGGGCAGGCCGCTGGCGTCGCAGACGCGGCGGGTCTCATCCCAGTTCAGTTGACGACAGAAGTACCGTCCAGCTCGATGCCAAAACAGCCGCAACGGATCTCCGCGTCGTCCCCGGTCACTTGGAAGCTGACCAGCGACCCGACGTTGCCGAACACGGCATTGGATGTTTCTTCGTCGAGTTGCTTCAGGTACTGGTGCGCCACCGTCAGGCACAAACGGTACTTGCGAGCCTCGCTCAGGATCGAGGCAAAGCTGCCGGTGCGGTAGTTCTGGAACTCGTCGACCGTCAGGAAGAAGTTCCCTCGCTGCTCCTCCGGTACATCGGCCCGGCTCATGGCCGCTTGCTGCTGCGTCGACACCAACAGCGCCCCCAGCAGATTCGCGTTGTCCGTACAACGCATTGCGGAGCGTGTCCTTCAGCCGCGGCGTCTGGCTCCGAGCGTAGATGCGATTGAAGGCCGACACCACGTCGTCCGCAACAAGGTCCCGTTTAGCGGCGTCATGGCACGCCAGCGGGTTGAAGCCGACAGCGGAGATCGGATCGCTCGGGTCGAAAACGATGACGTCGTTGGTGCGTTGCGGCGGGACCGCCGCCAGCACCTGCTCCGCCAGGTCACCGTGCGGGTCAATCAGCCCCGCGCCATGTCCGGCGGCAATGTCGGCCGCCACCATGTTCAGCAGCAACGTTGACGCCCGCGCCATGCGACTCCGAATCGGCAAGTGCAGCAACACAGCAGGAATCCGGCGTCATGTCGTCGCCGCAGACCAAACACCGGCATCCTTCGCAGCTTCCTGTTGCAGACGGTGCCCCCGCTTGCTTTCCGTCACATACAAACCGAAAATACGCGAAAATCTGGCAGACGAGTGCTGAACACCGCCGCCGGGAAAACCGCTCGTTCCCATCCCCTGGTGAGTCCTGACGGAGACACCTTCTGCACGACCCAAG
>CAYPGE010000485.1:0-6380 GCA_964409865.1 uncultured Pirellulaceae bacterium | reverse complement strand
GGTGGTGACGACCAGTTGTGCCGGGCCGTTGTAGTCTTGGTTCGGTCGGTACTTCAAGCCATTCAAGGCTGCGTTAATGTTGGGGATCGAACCGGCCAGCTTCACCGAGCCGGTCCCGATCGGGGTCGCCGTGACGTTGGGGTTGGCCACCGGGGTCAGCGTGCCGTTCGTAACCGACAAGGTGACTTCCACGGCGCTCAGCCCAGCATCGGGATCGCTGACCTGCAGGTTGCCGTTGAAGAACAAGTCCGTGTCTTCCGCCACCTGAACGGGGCCCGCCGGCAGGATATTCACCGGCGGGTCGTTGATGCCGCTGACAATGATCTGCACGACCGCATTCGGGGCTGCGTCCTGGCCGTCGGTGGCGGTGATCGTCAGCGTCGGCATTCCCTCGTAGCCGGTAGAGGGATCATAGACCAGTCCCTTGAGCGCTTCGTTCACGCCCGCGACGGAACCGGTCACAATCACCGCCGCCGTATTGTTGCCCGTCACCGTCACTCCCGCCGGCGTGCCGGCGATCAACGTGCCTGGCGGTTGCACGCCGTTGGCCAGCGTGAGTCCGACGGTCAACTGAGCGCTGTCCACGTCGCCCACGGAAATCTCGCTCGCCGTGCCCGCCGCAAACGTATAGTTCTGGTCCTGGAGCGTGGCTGCCTGAGTGGGAGCCTTGATCGTCGGAGCATCGTTCACGGGAGTGACGGTAATGGAGACCGGGCGGGTGTCCGTCCGAGCGGCACTGCCGCCTCCCGTATTCCCCATGTCGTCAACCGTGAACTGCATCATGTCGGAGCCGGCATAGTCCTTCGCTGGCGTATACGTCAGGCCGGCCAGCGACGCGTTGACCGCGGCGACCAAACCGGTGATCGTGAGCGCGGCCGTGTTCGCTCCGGTGATGGCAACGGCGCCGTTGGGTGCAGAGAGCGTCCCATGGGACACACTGAGCATCACCTTGAGGCCCCCGCCCGCGTCGGCGTCGACGTCGGCGACTTCCAGCTTGTTGGCTCCGGAGAACATGAAGGCCGTGTCCTCGGGCGTGGTCACGCCCGTCGGCGCCATCGTGATCGCCGGGCTGTCGTTGATCCCGTTCACCGTGACTTGCACTTGGGCCGTGCTCGGCCCATCGCCCTGGTTCGGCAGCGTCGAGACGATCGTGTAGGTGAACGTGTCGCTTCCAAAGAAGTCGTGGTCCGGCTGATAGGTGAGGCTCTTGCCGTCCGGGGCAACGATCACGGTCCCGCCTGCCGGGTCGCTGGCTGTGGTGATCATCAGGTTCGTCGGCCCGACCTGGCTGTTGACATCGATGTCGTTGTCCAGCACATTGACGGTGGTCGGGCCGCTGTCCTCCGCGACGGAAACCGCGTCGGGGACCGCGCTGGGTTTGGTTGAGGGCAAGACGGTGATGGCCACCTGGTCCGTGTCCGTCTTCGCCGGCAACGGAGTGGCGCCCAGATCGCTCGTCGTGATCGTGAGCGTGTCGTCCTGCGGGAAGGCGTTGGCTTGGTACGTCAAAGTGGCGAGGGCGGCGTTCACGTTGGCCAGTGTGCCCTGGAACGAGACCGCGCCCGTCCCCAGGCCGGTGACGTTCGTCAGACCGGTCTGCGTACCCAAGTTCAACTTGCCGTCGCCGACGCCCAGGTTGACCTGGACGGGTTTGTTCTCCGCCAGCGCCTCGACGTCCGTCACGGAAATCGGCGGCGCGAAGGTCAGGATCGCCAGCTCGATCACCGTCTGGGGCGTCGTGGGAACCGTGTTCACCGGGGGATCGTTGATCGGGGTGACCGTGATGGACAGCGTCTTGCTGTCGCTTTTCGCTCCCCCCGATCCCGTGTTGCCCTGATCGTTAACCGTGATCGCCACGGTCGCCGTGCCGTTAAAGTTCGGAGCGGTGTTGAAGGTCGCATTGTTGGCCGCATTGTTCAGGGCCGTCAGGGTTCCGGTGAACACCATGTTGGCGTCCGCGTCGCCGTCGCCCGTGGTGAAGGTCAGACCGGTCTTGTTGTTCAGGGTCAGCGTCCCGCCCGTGACGGCCATGGTGGCTTGCAGGAGTCCGGCCCCGGCATCGACGTCCGCAACGGTGATGGTCCCCGCCGGAACCGGGACCGCGCCTGCGTCCTCGTTGATCGGTCCGGGCAGCGGGGTGATCGTGATGATGGGTGCGTCGTTCACGGCCGTCACATTGACGGTCACCGTTCCCGTCCCGGTGTGGGCCGGGCTCGCGGCATCCCGCGCTTGGTACGTGAACGTGACCTGACCGTTGAAGTTGCCGGTCGGCGTAAAGTTCACGTTATTGCCCGAAATCGCGGCCGTCCCCGCCCCGGCGGGATTGACGGTGCTTAGGCCGCCGGGCACCAGCGACAGGGGCGGGACGCCTCCGACACTCGGATTCACGCTGTCGTTGTTCAAGACGGGGATGCTCGTTGTCCCTGAGTCTTCATTCACCGTTACCGTGTCGTTGTTCACCGCGATGGCCGCGGTAATCGTGACCGTCAGCGGCGCGCGAGAATTCGTGTTGCCGGGGTCAAGGGTCTGGTCCTGATAGAAGCCGATGTTGGCCGGATCCACCTCCGTTTGCGAGCCGCCACCACCCGGCAGCGAGAAGACCAGCGTCTTGCTGGTATCGGCCGCGTTGCCGGAGAACTGGACCTGCCCAGCAGCGAGGGCCCGAATCTCAAGCGTGCCGAAGTGATACTCCTTTCTCGGCGTGTACCCACCGCTGTTCAGATCGAAGCGGTTGATAAATGCCCCGACTTCGCCGAGGTTGCGGCTGCCAATGGGCTGTCCGGCCTCCAGGGGTTCGTCCACGGCGCTGGGCCCGTTCAGGTACGGGTCTGAGAACGTGAAGGAACTCCGGAACAAGTTCTTCTGCTGTTCGTCGGTTGTCGGATTGATGGGAATGTAGTTGTCGACGACGACTGGCACCGGAGTAAACGGCAGGTACTCGGTCCTGTCCCCGTCGCCGTCGTCATCGTTCACGTCTTGATAGCTGCCCTGCATTCCCGAACTTTGGACGGTGATTTGAGGGACGTCCTGCTCGCCCAGCGTTCCCTTGAAGCGGATGAAAAAGCGGCCATCGAAGTCCGCGCCTTGCAGCGTGGTGACATCGACGTTGCCCGCGCCGATGGTGGACAAAGCTTCCAGAGCTTGTTTGATCGCCGCCGCATCCAGCTCTTTCGTCGCTTGGTAAGCAATCGGCGTCGTTGTCTGCCCCTTGAAAGTCAGAGTGAATGTCCCCAGCGGGAAGACGCCCGCGGGGTGCGTCCCGTCCATTTTCAGGTCCTGGGTCTCACCGTAGCGGATCTCTGCCAGATTCGCATTGGTCATCAAGATGTCCATGTAAGCCGCAAAAACGCCGGTGGGAAGTCCCTGGGTCGTGCTTCCGGGGTCCGTGCCTTGCTGAAATCGAACGTCTTGGACGTAGGCCCGCAACTCGAACGTTTGGCCCACCGAGACCGTGGTGAGCGCGTTGCCGCTGGCGTCCGTGGCTGCCAAGCGAAACCTGACCACGTCGCCAGGGGCCACTTCGCCTTCGCCCCCGTTGATCGTGTTGACCACGCGGAGCGCGTCCAACGGAGTCAGCGATCCGTCGCCGGAGACATCGGTGTAGTATGGGACATCCGCCATGTCCGGCAGTGCCTCTCCCGACGTGACCAGTTCGCGACTGCCACTGTGGTTCAGTTCGTTTACGATGTGCAGCACATCGGCGGCGGTGACTTTCAGACTGTTGTCCACGTCCTCCGGCCAGAAGCCGTTGTGGAAGGGATTCGCAGCCAGCAACGTCCGCTCTTCGAGCCGCTCGGCCTGCAGATTTCGGCGTTGTGTCCGGACATGACGATCCTTTGCCTTTTGTCGCTGGTGGCGACTGTGCGAACTGCGGCGTGTCTGAATCATTGCTAAGGTCCCGCTTTGAAAAATGAGCTGACGTGTTGCCCCGAGGGCGGCTGGCATGGGCCGCAAAACGATCCTAAGCACCTTGCTTTAGACTAGTTATGCGCTCCACGAATGCAAACAGATTATGGACCGTCGCCCCCTGCTCACCGGTTCTCCCCGATTCGAATTGACGCGGCAGAAGTGAAAAAGTTCCTACAACCTGCCGAGCCATTCCCACGCGGAGCGAACCGTTCGATGGATCAAATGGGCGGCGAACCCTAATCTTAGACAGAACTACTCAAGTTATCCATAGTACCCAACATACCCTTTTTGATCGGTGGTTTTGGGAAGGGATTGGAGCTACTCATTGGGCAATCGAGTTCGATTCTGGTTCTGGCATCGTTGCGACCGGAAAACTCTACCCCTCCCGTACAATCGCACCGGGAGTACCCATTGGTACTTCATAAATGCTGTGTCAAAGATGGCATTTAACGTTCCAGGTGGCCTTCCTTATCGTCTTCCCTTCTTGCCAGAAGAACGTAGAATGACCGCTTCGCGGGATGGGATACCGGAATGCAAGTCCCCTTCGGCGGTTGGGGTGTGCGTTATCCGCTCCAGCTTTTTGGGCAGTTTAGCGGCCGCAGGCGGGCCTGGAACAAATTGGATAGATACCTCCAGACATGGGCGGTTTCCAGGTTTTCTGGCCGCCAAGTTGGAGCAAATCTCAATTACCTTCGGGACTGAGCGCGGCTAGCCATGGCCTTCGGTGAGATCGAGTAATGGATCGACAGCATCAGTTGGCCCTCTACCGAGCGATGGTTTCCGCCAGGCGGGTCGATCAGCTCGAGCAGGAGATCACGAACCGCGGTGAGGCGTTTTTCACGCTCTTCAGCGGCGGTCATGAAGCTTCGGCTGCACTGGCCCCGCATCTGACCGAGGACGACTGGCTGCATTGCCATTACCGGGACAATGCCCTGCTTCTGGCCCGCGGTCTGCCCCTTCGCGCCTTTTTTGACAATTTGTATTGCAAGGACAATTCCAGTTCGCGCGGGCGGCAGATGTACGGGTTCATGAGCGACCCGGAACTCCACTTGCTCAGCATGGCGGTGCCCGTGGCCAACAACGCCTTGCAGGCGGTGGGAGTGGCGGCGGCCGTTCGAGACCAGGCGACGGCGCCCATCGTCTATTGCGGGGTGGGCGACGGGACGACTCAGCAGGGCGAGTTTCTGGAGGCGTGTGCCGAGGCCGTCCGCAGGTGTCTGCCGGTCTTGTTCGTCGTTCAGAACAACCGCTACGCCATTTCCACGAAGACCGAAGGTCGGACGTTTTACTCGCTGCCGGACGGGCCGGCCGATCGGCTGTTTGGCATGTCGATCCGGTTCGCAGACGGACGGCACGTCAACCGCGTCTATGACCTGTTCGGCCAAGTCGTCGCAGAAATGCGCCGCCAACGGGGACCGGCGTTGGTCGTCCTCGACATGGAACGATTGGGCAGCCACACGAATGCGGACGACCATTCCATTTATCGCGACGCCGACGACATCGCCCGAGGCCGCCAAACCGGCGACCCCATCCCGATTTTCGAGCGATGGCTGTTGGAACAGGGCTGGAGCGAAGCCGAGTTGGCGGAGGTGCGGAAGCAGGCCGAAATCGCCGTCGCCCAGGCCGACGAGGAAGCCGTCGCCGGCGCCGATCCGGAGACGACGTTCGAGGCCAAGCGGCCGCTGAAGGTGGAACTGACGCATCCGTCCCGCGAGCGGCGGGGCACCGGCGACGGGCTGCAGTTGATCATGCGGGACGCGATCAAGGAAGTCTTGCGGGACCACCTGCGCAAGGACGACCGCGTGTTGCTGCTGGGCGAGGACATCGAGGACGCCAAGGGCGACGTGTTCGGCGTCACGCGCGGGCTGAGCACCCAGTTTCCCGGCCGGGTGATCAATTCCGCGTTGACGGAATCCACGATCCTTGGCACGGCGATGGGCCGGGCGTTGGCCGGGCAGCGGCCGGTGGCCTTTATCCAGTTCGCGGACTTCCTGCCCTTGGGCTACAACCAACTGGTCTCGGAACTCGCCATGCTGTACTGGCGGACGGGCGGCCAGTGGCAGGCGCCGGTGATCGTGATGGCCGCCTGCGGCGGTTATCGGCCGGGACTGGGGCCGTACCACGCGCAGACGTATGAATCGGTCGTCGCCCACACGCCCGGCCTGGATGTCTTCATGCCCTCGACGGCCAGCGACGCTGCCGGGCTGTTGAATGCCGCCTTCGAGTCGGAACGTCCGACGGTCATCTTGTATCCCAAGAGCATGCTGAACAACCCGGAACTGACTACTTCGGCCGATGTCGACCGGCAGTTCGTACCGATCGGAACGGCGCGCAAGGTCCGCGCCGGGCGCGACATCACGCTGGTCGGCTGGGGCAACACCGTGTTGCTGTGCTCGCGGGTCGCTGCCGCGCTGGAGACGGCAGGCGTGGAGGCCGAGGTCCTGGACCTGCGGTGTATTTCGCCCTGGGAC
>CAYPGE010000484.1:0-6400 GCA_964409865.1 uncultured Pirellulaceae bacterium | reverse complement strand
TGGGCAATCGGTTGACTTGGCTCGATGACGCCTGCAACCCGTACTACGTGGGCTTGGAGGTGCCTAAGCTCGTCACGCCTCAGTGGGTCGGCCAGGAGGGCGTCGAGGTCGTCCTGGTGCTGGCGATCGACGATATGCGGAGCACCGCACCCTACGAAAAATGCCTGCGGCCGATCATCGAGCGACTCAAGAAGATCGACGGCCGCGGGGCGGTCAGCATCATGACCAACCAGGTGGACCTCACCGACCCGCAACTGGCGAAGTGGCTGGCGGAAGAAGTCAACATCGAGGCCCACACGGCCACGCACCCGTGTCCCTGCCTGCAAGGAAGCGATTTCGCCAAGGCCAAGCAGACCTTTGACGACGCCATCGACCTGCTGTTCCGCATCCCCAATCACCGCGTGACGGGGTTCCGCATGCCCTGCTGCGATTCGATGAATTCCGTCGGGCCGCGGTTCTTCTCCGAGATGTTCGGCAAGACCACTCCACTCGGCCATTTCCTCCGCGTCGATTCGTCCGTGTTCCTGCACTTCACCGCCGACGATCCGGCCCTGCCGCGGTCGCTCACCACCGACGAAGAAGGCCGGCCGCGGTTCACCAAGTACATCCCTCGCGACCGCAACTTTGTCAACTACATCGAGAACTACCCCTATCCCTACGTCATCGACCACCTGTGCTGGGAAATGCCCTCGCCCATCCCCGACGACTGGTTGGGCATCAACTTGCAGGGCAATCACAATCCGGACACCGTCCGCGACATGAAAGCCGCCATCGACGTGGCGGCCATCAAACAGGGCACGTTTACCCTCACCTTCCATCCCGACCGCTGGATCCGCAACGATCAGGTCATCGAATTGATCGACCATGCGACCGGCCGGTACGGCAAAAAGGTCATGGTGCTCAACTTCTACGAAGTACACGAACGGCTGACGAAGAATCTGCTGGGCGGCCAGCCGCTGCGGGCTAATGACGGCAGCGACAACGGAGTCCGTGTGCTGGACCTGAACAACGACGGCTACATGGACGTGGTGATCGGAAACGGCCAGGTCCGCCAGACGCGTCTGTGGTCGCCCGATACTCGCTCGTGGAAGGTTGGGGACTTCCCAGTGCCGATCGTCAGCAGCGACGCTCAGGGCAAACGCACGCTGACCGGCGTCCGCTTCGGCGTACTGCAGGCCAACGGCCATGCCAGCATCCTGGTG
This sequence comes from uncultured Pirellulaceae bacterium, assembly GCA_964409865.1. Taxonomy (GTDB): domain Bacteria; phylum Planctomycetota; class Planctomycetia; order Pirellulales; family Pirellulaceae; genus Anammoximicrobium. The sequence continues at coordinate 5,198 of CAYPGE010000484.1, read as the reverse complement.
CGCAACGGACAGCAGTCCGGGCTGTGGCACTTCGACGGCCGCGGCTGGACGGCGGTGGCCGACGGGCTGAAGGGGCTGGAACTGGACGGTCCGGTGCTGACCGCCGATTCCGGCACCGATCGGGGCGTCCGGTTCCGCGACCTGGACCTGGACGGCGTCTGCGAACTGATCGTCGGCAATCCGCGGCAGAACGCGGTGTTCCAGTGGTCCCCAGACCGCAGCCAATGGACCAAACTGCCGTTCGCGCTGCCGCCGAAGACGGCGATCGTGGACCAAGCCGGCCGCGACGCAGGTCTGCGGCTCGTGGATATCGACGAGGACGGACGCGCCGACGTAGTGTTCTCCGATGCCCAGCGGTACAGCCTGCACCTGTTCACGTCGTCGGCCGCGGGCTGGTCGCGAAAGATCCACGACGCCGATCGCGCCCAAGGCAACGCGATCCCGATGATCGTGCGAGCCGACGGCACCAACAACGGCGCGTGGTTCCAATACCGGCACATGTATCTGCAGAACGAGGACACGGGCAAGCAGTTGCCCAACCACATCGACTTCCGCTCGTACACGCAACTGCTGGTCAGCGACATCGAGCCGCCGGCCCGTTCGCCGCACGCCTCGCTGAGATCGCGCGGTGCGGCTGAGTGAGCCGCTGCTGGATTCCAGCCCGACCCTGGGGGGAGGCATTGCTGAAGCTGGCGGATGACGCCGACCCGCCAATCCAATTACAGTTGCGGTACAGCCGGGGCGAGGCATCCGTTACTGGCGTTGCCGATGCTCCAGCAATTCACGGAGGCGGGCCGCTTGCTCGTCACTCAGCCCGCCCGCAAGCTCCTCGGGTGTGAATCGCCCAAGGACTTCCCGGGGCGAAAAACGCCGAAGCACCTCTTCCGGCGACAGCCCCCGCAAGCGTTCTTCTGCCGGCAGCCCCCGCAGGCGCTTCTCGACGGAGATCGTGTCCAGGACCTTCTGCAGTTCGTCTTCCACCTCTTCCAAATACTGTGTGTCCGCGTGCTGCATGACAAACTCCTCCCCCAGACTGCGAAACTGCTCGATCTGCTGCAGCGTGTAGCACAGCAGCATTCCGTGGCCCGTTCGCGTCAACTCCTCTATTATACGCTCGTGCTCGTTCAGGAAAACGCGGCTCACCAGCGAAAGCACCGGCTGTCCTCGTTTCGCCATCACGTCCGTTTCAATCAGCCATAGCGTGAACGGGCCGCCGCTGATGCGATGCACGCCCGCCTCGTGCTCGGCGATCTGCCACCCCAAGCAACGTAACTCCTCACGAATCGCCTCGTTCACGCTCGGCGCCAGCACCACCAGCGGAACATCCGCCTCCGGAATCCGCTCCGCCTGCTGGCTGTGCCAGAGGAAAGCGCAACCGACCAGTTGTGCCAAATCCCCTGGCTCCAACGTGTCGGTGGGCCCCTTGAATTCGATCAGCGTGAAGCGATTCAAGAGCGGCAGCAGCACCGACAGATCGCGCCGGCTCGCCTCGGTCAGTTCCCCCGCCTCGCGGCGAATCAAGAGAATATCGACGCGTAACGGCAGCTTGCCGACCAGCACCTCGTCCCGCACCGCGTAGGCCGTAGCCAACTCGAAATCCAAAAGCCGTGCCAGTAGTGGGTGCCACCAAGTGCGGACCTTCCCCGGCCGGTCTGAGCGTTCGGATTCGTCAGTTTTCTGCGGTTCATTCATGGTGCAAGCTTACCACGTTTCGCCCCGCGTGCCAACACGTCAGGCGCGTCCTGAATCCCCCCGAATACCACGACCCAGCCTGATCCGGCTGTCTCGCTGACGCGGTCTGGCAGCGGTACAATGCGAACGGTCATTCGAAAGATACTCAGGAGCGCCGCTATGCACTCGATCATCACACTGGCGATTTTTGTGGCAGTGGGAGCAGAGACAACCGGATCGGACGGCTGGCCTTACGGTGTCGGCAGCTGGCCTGCCGAACTCGGCAATCACCGGGCGGTCGTGCAAGTCGATCGGCCGGGCGAGGCGGTGCGGCTGGAACTGCCGTGGCGGCGGCGCGATCTGGAACCGAGCCAGAAAGGCGTCCTGGTGTACGACGCCGCCACCGGAAAACGGATCGACAACGCGGTGGCCGTCAGTGTGACGGCGGCACGCGGGGAGATCGTGTTTCAGCCGGTCAGCGGACCTGGCAAATACTTCGTGTACTACTTGCCCACCAGCAAGGCCGGAGCCGGGTACTTTCCGCAGGCCGTTTACTCCCGCCCTCAGGACACGTCCGACAAAGCGTGGCGGTCTCGCGTCGGGCTCGCGGCTGAGGCGTTGAAGCAGAACGCCTGGCGGAACCTGCCGCAGGCCCAGTTCGTCGGATTCGAAGCCGCAAGCGACTACGATAAGTTCACGGCGATGGAGCGTTCGGCCTCCCCTGAAGAAGTCGCACAACTGCTCGCCGCCAATCCTCAGGCCGCCTATCTCGTGTTCCCGGAGGATCGGGAGCACCCGATCCGCATGCGGGACTACCTGCCCAAGCGTTGGATTGACGCCGGCCCGCGCGATGCGCTGGAAGGGAAAGCCTGCCGCGGCGAGTTCTATACGTTCCAGATCGCGCTGTTCGCGGCCCGTCAGGGGATCGAAGATCTGGCAATCGCGACCGAGGATCTGCGGCCGAGATCGGCCGCGGCTCACCCGATTCCGGCCTCGGCGATTCGCTGCTTCAATCAAGGCGGCATCGATTCGGACGGCCGAGCTTTCCAGAAGACCGTCGCCGTCGAGTCAGGAAAAGTCGGCGTTCTGTGGTTCGGCATCCAGATACCTGTGGATGCCGAACCGGGCTGGTACGATGGCGCGATCAGCGTTGCACCGCCGGGAAAGCCGGGCACGCGTGTGGCGTTGCGACTGGAGATCGACAGCCAGGTGCTGGCCGATGCGGGCGACAGCCAGCCGTGGCGCCACTCGCGTCTGCGCTGGCTCGACTCGACCATCGGCGCCGACGACCAGCCGGTCGCGCCCTTCACGCCCCTGGTGATTGAGGGAACGACGATTCGCTGTCTGGGCCGCGACGTGCAACTGGAGGCGACGGGGCTGCCCGGCGGCATTCGCAGCTACTTCGCGCCGGAGGTAACCCGCCTAGTGACCGACGGGCGACCGCTGTTGGCCGGACCGATGCGTTTCGTGGCCGAACTGCCGGACGGAACGGCGTCCGCGTTTGCGGGCGAGCGTATCGAGTTCCTCAAGCGGTCGGCGGGCCGCATCGCGTGGCAGTCGACCAGTCGCGCGGGTCCCTTGCGGTTGTGCTGCCAAGGCGACATGGAATTCGATGGGCACCTGACGTTCACCATGCAACTGACCGCCGAGCGGGCAACCGCCGTGGACGACCTGCGGCTGGAGATTCCGCTGCGCGCCGACGTCGCACGCTACCTGATGGGCATGGGGCGTCCCGGCGGCCTTCGCCCGGCCGAGCACCAATGGCGGTGGGACCGCAAGAACAATCAGGACGGCATCTGGCTGGGCGATGTGAACGCGGGGCTGCGCTGCCAATTATTCGGCGAAAACTACCGGAGGCCGCTGATCAACATCCACTATCGTCACCTGCCGCTGAATCTGCCCCCCGCCTGGCACAACGAAGGACGCGGCGGCTGCTCGGTGCGCGAGGAGCCGGACAGTCGCGTCGTGTTGAGGGCGACCAGCGGCGCGCGCTCCGTTGCACCCGGCCAGCCGCTTCATTTCAACTTTGCGCTCCTGCTCACACCGCTCAAGCTCTTGGACACCGACGGCCACTGGGCCTCGCGTTACTACCACGCCTACCACTCGCCCGATCAGGTCGTCCAGGCGGGCGCGAACGTGGTCAACATCCATCACGGCAACGACATCAACCCGTACATCAACTACCCCTTCCTCCGCGCCGACAAACTGAAACAGTACGTGGACGAGGCCCACACCAAGGGCCTGAAGGTCAAGATCTACTACACGACTCGCGAGTTGAGCAACCACACGGCGGAACTGTGGGCCTTGCGCAGTTTGGGCGACGAGGTGATCGTTCCCGGCCCCGGCGGCGGTCACACGTGGCTCCAGGAGCATCTCGATCCGCCCTACGTGCCGGGCTGGCACACGCCGGGGGTGCGCGACGTAGCGTTCATCACGACGCCGGATACGCGTTGGCACAACTACTATCTCGAAGGGCTCGACTGGTTGGTCCGCAACGTCGGGATCGACGGCTTGTACATCGACGACGTGGCTTACGACCGCCGAGTGATGCAACGCGCCCGCAAGATCCTGGCCCGCAGCCGTCCGGGGGCCGAGATCGATCTGCACTCCTGGAATCACTTCAACGACCTGGCCGGTCATGCGTGCTGCTTGGATTTGTATATGGAGCACTTGCCCTACATCGACCGCGTCTGGATCGGCGAGGGCCGCGACTACAACACGCCGCCCGATTACTGGCTGATCGAGATCTCCGGCATTCCGTTCGGCGTGATGGGCGAGATGCTCCAAGACGGCGGCAATCCCTGGCGCGGCATGATCTACGGGATGACGAGCCGGCTGCCGTACATGGCCGATCCGCGCCCGATCTGGAAAGTGTGGGACGAGTTCGGTATGCAAGGGAGCCAGATGATCGGTTACTGGTCCCCCGACTGCCCCGTCCGGACCGATCATCCCGCCGTCCTGGCGACGGTGTACCGGAAGCCCAAGCAGGCCCTGGTGGCCGTCGCCAGTTGGGCCCCCGAAAAAGCCAGCTGTCGTTTGACCGCCGACTGTGCGAAGCTCGGCCTGGACTCCGAACACGCGAGACTGCGGGCTCCCGAAGTGCCGGGGTTTCAACCGGCCGCCACATTCGGTCTCACCGACGCGATCCCAATCGAGCCAGGGCGCGGCTGGCTGCTGATCCTGGACCAAGCAGAGTGAATCCAGCTTTTCGTGCCCCGGGCTCGAATCAGGACGATTCGTGCTTGTCCCCTTTTCGTGAGCGCAACGGCGACATCCTGTCCCGCCCCCGTCCCGCCCGCCTCTCCGACATCCACGGCCAGTCCGCCGTCGTCCGCAGCCTCTCCGCCTTCGCCGCCGCCCCGCACTCCAACGCCTTCATCTTCGCCGGCTCCAGCGGCGTTGGCAAAACGGCCGCCGCCTGGGCGCTGGCCAACGAGCTGGGCTGCGATCCCGACTGGGGCGGCGTGGTCGAGATCCCCAGCGGCACGCACGCGCGGCCGCGCGGTCGAAGACCTGCTGCGGCGCAT
>CAYPGE010000483.1:0-6406 GCA_964409865.1 uncultured Pirellulaceae bacterium | reverse complement strand
GATCCTCGAGGGCCGCTTCGAGGAGGCGCTGCAGCTCAACGACGAGTCGACGGAGACGATGCGACTGATCACCTCTTCCTGGGATCTGCAGCAGCAGCAGGGGTCGTCGATCGGCATCCTCATGCGTCTCGGTCGCGTCGACGAGGCGATCGCCCGCGCCGAGCAGCAGCTGGAGGCGGCGCGCGCCGTCGGATCGTCGCGGGCCATCGTGCTGGCGCAGGCCGGCCTCGCCATGCTCCACCTGTCCATCGGAGACCCCGACGCGGCCGAGCCGCACCTCGCAGACCTCGACACGGCGCTGGCCGAATGGCCGGGCGTACCGCTGCAGATCTTCCTGCGTCGGCCGAGGCCCTTGTTCCGCCGCCCGCGCTTCACGGTTCGTTTTCCGCATTTGGAAGTAAGCATCCGTGCCGTACATGCGATTGTCGATGTTCTTGCGCCGCGCGTCTTCCACAAAGCCCGCCGCCTGGGCGTTCATCAGGTTCCGCGAGCCGGCGGCCTGCATCATGCTGGCCATGCCCTCCATCATGCCCTGCTCCGCGGTCGAAGCATGGCCGCCCCAGCCCCAGCCGCCGCCCGTGACGACGGTCTGCGGGAAGTTGGCCTGACTCTGGGGCCAATAAGTCGACGATGTGGACGGTTGCTGTTCCTGCGGCTGCTGCAGAGCGTTGCCGGGAACGTGCGTCCACAATATGCTGCCAGCCGCGGTCAGCGCCGCCAAGACAGAAGCGTACGATCGAGCCCTCATAGTTTTCTCCTCAATTAACGACAAACCCCCATTATGATAACTTGCAGCAGGCAGGGAGGGAATAGAGCGGGGACGGGAAACGCAAGTCTTTTGCCAGCCCGGCTGAGGCCGCAAAAACACCGAGAAATGCGGATGATTGTCGGCCCCCGCGCCCCTATTCCGGGAGGCGTCCATCGGTTTGGCCTGGGGGCGGAGGTAATTCCTCGACTTCGAGGTCCAGCATTTGTCGATCCGAAGGAATCGGCTCGCCGCGCGGCATCACCATCGGGCCCGGCCAGCAATCCGTGCTCTCGCCCACTCCGGGATAGCCGTGATCGGGATCGATGGGGCCCGGATCCACCCACATGCCCGAGGCATCCAGTTGCATCGTGCCCAAGTCGAAATCCAGACCGCGTCGCAGGACTTCGTAAGTCACCCAGATGCTCAGGAACTCGTTCTGGGCCGTCAGCAGATCGGACAAAGCCGACACGGCATCGCGCGCGGCCGTCGCCCCGGAAGCCTGACTACTTGCCTGCCCCAGGTTCCGGATTTCCTGGTTCAATTCGATTTGGACCGCGGCGGCCCAAACCGCCTCGCGGCGGATTTCGAGGTTCTTCCGCTTCAACTCCAGCGTCCGCAACACCTCCCGAAGGTTCTTGGAAACCCGGTCCTCGAACGCATAGTAGTCCATGCGGGCCTGCTGGTACGCGATCAAGGCTTGCCGATAAGTGTTCCGTTCGCCGAGCCGTGTCAACGGGGCGTCGAAGTGCAACGCCGCGCGCAGTTGACCGGTCCTGGCGTCGAATTGGAAGGGGTTGTCGTCGCGCGTCCTCATGTCGCCGCTGAACTCGACATCCACGCTGCTGCGCAGATCGTTGGCGTAAACGCGGATCAGACGCCAGACATCGACTAATTCCGCGCGGGCATTCATCCAATCCAGGCGGTTCTGCCGGGCGATCTCCAGCGCCGCTTGCGGGTGCAGATCCACGGCGGTGTCTTCGACCGAGACGTTTTCCGCACGGGTCCGCGATTGAACGAGCGAGATCTCCAGCACACTGCTCGCCAAATCGACAAGTTCCTGGGGGATGGCAGGATTGATGTCCAGCCGGAACTGCGCCAGTATTTCGTCCGCCGTGAGCATCGGCACCTTGGCCGCCAGCGTGTCTAATGTCGCCTGATAGTATCGGATATTGGCGAGCAGGCTGTTGTGTTCGCCGGAGTCGTCCAGACGGGCCAACGAGTCCAGCAGGATGTCCACGAACTGGCTTGCCCGGCGCTCCAAGCGGCTCACCTTGGCGCGATTGTCGTCGGCCAACGAGGCCTCCACGTCGTAAGGCAGACGCCGCCATCGGCCCAAGTCGCTCAACCAGGGACAGCTGTTGCTGATCCGCTGGTACTGCTCTTCGATCCGTTGATGGTCGCCTCGCAGGGCGTCTGCCAGCCTGGTGACACCCGGCAAACCGCCGGCCTCCATCAAGTCGCGATGCTTGCGGTACAGGGCCCGCGTCAGCGGATTGGGGTCGCCCTTCATCCAGGAGATGTCGGTGCCCGTCTCGGCGGATTCCACTTCCGGGCGTTCGGAACCTGGAGGCATTTTGGCGTCAGGGGATGCCTGGACGCTTCTCTCGGCGGCCTGCAATTCTTCCTGAACGCGTTGCAGGTCGCCCAGCGCATCCTCCAGCAAGTTGAAGTACATGAACTCGCGCGCCTGGTCCAACCAATCGCCGTCGCGCTCGTCTTGGGCAGCGGTCATCTTCAACTGCTGGCGGATGTCCTGCAACAGCCGCAGGTCCTGTTGTAGGCTCGCAAGGCCCGCCGGATCGGCGGCGGTCTGCCGGATCGCGGTCTGCAGCGACGTTTCCAGTCGCTGGAACAGTTTCCGTCCGTCGTCGTGGAACCGCCGCAAGGGAGCGTCGTCGGCTTCGATCAACCGGTTGCGAAGGTCTGCCACCTGATCCAGTGCCGCGCGCACGGCGAGCAGCTCTTTCACCACGCGTTCATTCCGCTCGGCGTCCGCAAGGCTGCGATCCAACAGCAGCGACTGGGCGTCCGCCAAGTGCTGGCCGACCTGTTCCTGCGTCAGGCTCACCGCCTCCTGCAGGTCGACGATGCCCCGGTCGATCAGGTTCAACGGATCCAGCATGTCGTCCTCGATCTTGACGCAGATCGAAGGCGGCAGGCCCAAGATCATTTTGAAGTTGTCCAATTGGTTCTGGTACGCGGTTTCGGCATCGGCCAGCCGGCCCTCGGCGTTCAGGACGGCCTGACGCGCTTGGGCGACTTGCAGCCGTTGCCGGACGATGGCCTCGCTGTTTGATCCGCCGCCCTCGCCTTGCCTGGACGCTTGGCCTCCCGGCCTGGACAACAGGTCCTGCAACGTGGCATTCAAGCGGACGCTGTTGGACTTCAGAGAGTACAGGTTGAAACGCTGGTTGAGGATTTCCTGCTGGGTCTGCAACAGCCCCATGAAACCGCCGGCGCTGCCGCTGCGGAAGCCCCCCATCCCCGAACCGTCCAGCGTTCGAAGATTTCGGGACGGCCCTGCGCCGGCGGTGCCGCCCGCCATGACCTCCAGGTAGAAGCCGTGCCGGTAACGCTCCATCTGCCGTACGTTGCTCAACAGCGTCCGCTCGGCCTGCGTCAAGTCCTCCATCACGCGGGCTCGGCCGCCGTAACGCAGCAGCGGTTGGACCAGCGCGAAGTCCAACACGGAACTGGCCGAGTACGAATCGGGGCCGGAGAACTGCCAAACCAGCGAGTTGGCAAAGCCGACCACGAGTTCCGCGCCCGTCGTGCTCAACTTCTCCAAACGCAGGCGATTCGAGGACGGGATGCCCGACGTCAACACACTGAGCGAATCCGGCGGCTTGCGAAGCGGGCCGTCGGCGGCATATTCCGTTTCGTAACCGCCGAAAAACAACGCGTCGAATTGGAATCGTTCAAAGCTCACGTCCAACGCCGAGAGATACAACTGCTGCAAATTGCGCTGGAACTCGCGGGAGTGCAACCGCGCCAGCTGGACGGCCCGTTCTGCGTCCAACACCAGCACGCCTTCCTGGTTCAACGGCAAAGACTGCAGCCAGTCGGGATTCTCCACCGCCGCCGTATCGCCGTTGTCGTGCCAGTGTTTGAAGCCCTTCTTGCCGTCCACCTTGTGCATCAGGCGGTGCGACTCCGGATCGTCCGGAGGCATCGGTTCGTGGTCCGGATCGAAGGGATCGAAGATGCGCGAACTCGGATCAGGATCGACGCTGTAATCGGCCAGCGACCAGCGGGGATCCTGCGCTTTCTCGCCGATCAGTTGGTACGCTTCCAGGTCGGCCTGCCGGCGATAGAAGCTCGGCCGGCAGCCCGCCACGAGCAGAACGCTCATCGAGACGGCAAGCCAGACAGCGCCCTGCAGCCGCATCTCACGAGGCCCGGCGATGCGCACGTTCATCGGCAGCCTCCGTATGCGAAAGAGAAGCGAACGTGGAACCCGCGTTCGGCGCCGGTCTCCCGACCTCGCCGAAACCACCCGCGTTCGGCGCAGGTCTCCCGACCTCGCCGAAAACGCCGACCGCAGGTCTCCCGGATTCTTGAGAGCTTTCGGTCAGACGGTGTGCGCCATCACGAGACCCGCGCACCGCCGCGGAGTCGGAAGCCCCGCGCACCGTGGTGCTAGCACCGGCAGGGCCACCGATGACGTTGGCCAGTCTCTGGACGACCACAAGGAAAGCCCGCCGGTCTGGCACCGAACAAGCCGCCTCCCAATCGCCGGCTCGCTCGCCGATTTCGGTTTGAATCTCGGCCAACAAGGCGTCGCCGGCGGTGGTCAATCGCCAGTACTGCCGGCGGCGGTCGTGATCGCTTCGGCAACTGGCCAGCAAGCCGTGCTGCCGCAATCGCTCGACCAAACCGCTCATCTGCGCCGTCGAGACGCCAACCGCAGCGGCCAATTCCTGCTGGACAACGCCGTCCGGTGCGGCGCGGCCGCAGAGCCAGAGCACCCAGAAATCGTGGTCGCGGATGCCCCAGCCGCGCAATCGGCCGGTCAACCCCGCCCGCAGCAGTCGCTGATAGCAGGCGATCTCGTAGGCAAGCTCCAGCGCCGCTGCGCCAGGCGAATCCGGCGGCGCAGAAGACGGTTCGTTCCGGCTGGCAGGTCGGATGTGCATAGATCCCCTTGATGTGCGAAATCATTCAGCACTGAATGTTTCGGATGGCCAATCATTCCAACTTGAATGATTGTGCGTTTTCGCAACACGCGTAACGCGTCCGCCAATTGTCATCGGGCGGCGTTTCGAGCACGACGGTCACCGCTCCCGTGGCCGTCGGGGCGTCGTAGATCGCGGACCAGCGCGTCGGCTTGTGGATCCTCTGCGTCCCAGCGCCGTCAAAGACGCCCTCCACGCGCGTCCCGTCCGGCAATTCAGCCAGATACGTTTCAACTGGCTAGAAGTAGGGCCCGCTTGACACGGGCCTGTCGGACCACAACACTCAGGTTGGCCAGCACGTGACTCGAACCCGCTTGAAACCGGAGCTTGCCCCATGCGCTACATTTTCTTGATGGTGATCGTCAGTCTGACCTGGTTCTCGTCCGCAACGGCCGAGGAGACCGAATGGCGCGCGGGGATCGCGCGCCGCGAGATCACGCCGCGCGAACCGATTTGGATGGGCGGCTATGCCTCGCGCAATCATCCCTCCGAAGGCGTGCTGCAGCCGCTGTGGGCCAAGGCGCTGGTGCTGGAGGACCGCGGCGGGTCGCGCGCGGCGATCGTCAGCATGGATTTGATTGGCGTCGATCGGCGCATGTCCGAGGCGGTTTGCCAACGGGCGTTCCAGTCGACCGGCATTCCTCGTGAGCGGATCGTATTGAACTGCTCACACACGCACAGCGGGCCAGTGGTCGCCGGAGTGACACCTCTGGTTTACGACCTCAATGAGCAACAACTCTCTGCGGTCGCCGCCTATGCCAAAAGTCTGGAAGACGGACTGGTGGCCGTGATCGAGGCCGCGGCCAAGGATCTGCGGCCGGCAACGCTGGCTTTTGGCGAAGGCCAATGCGGCTTTGCCATCAACCGCCGTGCGCAGCGCGTCAAGCCACAGCCGGGAACAGACCCGCCGCCGGCACCGGTCGATCACGGTGTGCCCGTGCTGGTGGTCCGCGGCAAGGACGACGCGCTGCGAGCCGTGCTGTTCGGTTACGCCTGCCATAACACGACGCTGGGCATCTACGAGATCAACGGCGACTATGCCGGGTTCGCCCAGGCGGCTTGGGAGGAGCGTCATCCCGGCGCAACCGCCTTGTTCATGATCGGCTGCGGGGCCGACTGCAACCCGCACCCGCGCAGTCAGGTGGAACTCGCCCGCCAACACGGGCAGTCGCTGGCGGCGGCGGTCGACGAGGTGCTGCGCGGGCCGCTGCAGCCGGTTCGGGGACCGCTCAAAGCCGGCTTGGAACAGGTCGAGTTGAAACTGGTGGAGCCGCCCGGCAAGCCGGAACTCGAACGGCTGTTGCAGGACAAGAACGTGTACCAGCAGCGGCTGGCCAAGTCGCTCTTGGCAGAGCTTGCCGCCGGCCGTCCTCTGCCGACATCCTGTGCCTGCCCGGTGCAGGTGATCCGTTTTGGCGATGACCTGTTGCTGGTCATCGCCAAAACGGATCACCTGCACCGGGCAGGCACAGGATGTCGGCAG
>CAYPGE010000482.1:0-6408 GCA_964409865.1 uncultured Pirellulaceae bacterium | reverse complement strand
GTGCCCAATGCAAGAATTCTAAACGACTTCCAGCCGCGAAGCGGCCCTGCCGTCGTCGTAATATCCGATTACTTGGGCACGATACGCGTCGCCGCCGGCGCAGACGAAAGGCATCAGGGACCGCATTTCGTCCAAGGTGACCAGCCCCTGAGTCAGAAGCCACGTCTCGTGCCCGTACGCGGGATCCGCGGCACGCGGGTCCCGCTGGCCGACGATCTGCTCGACGATCTCCTCGGTCATGCCGGGGATTCCCAGCAGGATGTCCCGCGGCGCCTGGTTGATGTTGATCCGGCCATGAATCACGGGGTCGGTGACGATAGTCACCAGATCCATCAAGGTGGACATGTACGTGCTCATCGACACCAGATCTTCGCCGAACGGCGACTGGAGGATGGTCGCGTTCTCGGCGCCGCTGAACTTGACCTGCACCTTCTTGCCGACCAGATCCAGCACCTGAGTGAACTTGGTCTTGCTTGCCTGGCTCAAATCCAACTCGCCGCTGCTGTAGGTTTCCCCCGTCTCGCTGCCTTCGTAAGCGCCGTTCTGCCGATAGGCCACGATAAAAATGGCCCACTCCTCCGGCACGACATCCTGCAGCGACTCGTACAACGTCTGCAAGTCGTCCTCGTTCAGGTTAATCCTCGACGCGCCCATCGAGTTGACGTTGTTTTCCCTGCTGTACAGCGTCAAGCGGCTGGCCCAGCCGGTGGACAGCGTCTGGGTGTCCGTGGCCATCGCCGCGCCGGACTGGTCCATCTCGCCGGCATCGATCGTGCCGTTGCGGTTGACGTCCGCGCCGAACAGCAGTTGCGGGGTGACGCCGCGGACCAGCAGCAACTCTTCGACGGTCTCGATCTGACCGTTCCGCGGCGAGTAGGCGGGGGACATGCCACTGTAGTATTCCGCTTCCGCACCGAACTCCCGCGGTTCGTCGTCCTCGTCCAGCCAGTCCAGGATGGCGTCGGCGACGTCCTCGGTCATGCCCGGCAGGGCCATCAGCAGGTCGCGGGCGGCGGTCTCCGTGCTCGACGTTTCGCTCGGTTCCTCCGACGGCGTCTCCGCAGACTCCGATCCACCCGACGACGCTGCTGCCGCTACGGTTGCCCCAGCCGCCGATAGCGCCTTCACATCTTCCTCCAACTGCGTCAGCGCGTTCAAATTGATGCGGGCCGATTCATCCTCCAGCCCGTAACGGATGCCGGACGCGTTGCCTTCGGTGTCCAGCGCCGGGGCGACCACAGTGAAGCGTCCGATGTCGGTCTCGCCTTCTTCCTGGACCACCGTCACGGCCTGGAACTGGGGCGAATTATCATACAGCCCGCCGGCATCGGTTTGCGTCGTCGCGTCCTGCATCAGGAAAGCCTGCACGTGGGCCACGCCCGAGGCAGCCAACGAGTAGGCCTGAATCTGCCGACCCACCATTTGTGTAACTTCGTTTTCGGCCAGCATCACGTCCTGAAAAGCGTAGGCCGCCAGGGCCAACACCGCGACCACGACCAGGACAACGACCAATACCATCCCGCGCCGCTGGCACGTAGTCGCGGCTCTCCGAGACGCGATTTCCGGTCTCGGAGAGACCGGGCTACGTGGGACGGCGACGCCTTGCCGATCGAGGTTTCTCATGGCACCGTTGCTCCTTGTGCGGCTTGCCCTGTGGAACTGCTCGAAGCGCCCGCTGCATCGCCACTGGTTTCCGATGCCCCGTCCGTGGTCTCCAAGGTGTACTCCGTCGTCAGCGGTTGCGCGATCGGCAGGTGCACGACCAAGCGGTACAGTTGCTCGTTCAGGTTGGCGGCGCCGGCAGCCAGTTCGTTGGCAGTACGGACATCCATGTCTGCCTCGTTCTGGCCGAAAGCAGGATCGATGCTGATCGTGATCTCGATGGCCGTGGGCAACCCGCCCATCTGCTCCGAGTCCCATTCGGTGTACCACGTCGTGCCGTCGAAGTAGCGGAATTCCAGGTACGTGACCTCCGGGGCCAAGACGCCGCCGGGGTGTTGCGAGGGGTCCAGACTGCCGTCCTGGGACGCCCAACTGGCCGCGGCACGGTCCATCTCCCGGCGCACCAGGCCGTTGGAACTGCTGCCGTCGGCGGCCGGCGTGCCGGCCGCCGCACTGTCTTCCGTCCGCAGGAAGTAGGACACGGTCTTGACGTCGCTGGGAATGCTCACGGCGCCCGTCGTTGCATCCGTCATGCCACTGTACTGATCCACGCGCGGCAGACGGCTGCAATCAACCGATAACTCGTACTGATTGCCGTACAACCCCGGCACGCTGGCCGGCGCTACTGTGCTCGCAATATCGGTGGTGTACTCGGACGACATGTCGTCCAGCCCCAAGTCCCCCAGAACGCTGCTGTCCATGTCGTAGCCGATCGATGAGATCGAGTCATCCGATGTCGACTGGCTCCCCTGTGAATTCTGGTCTTGGGACTGCGATTGACTTTGGTCTTGCGCCTGCCGGTCGCCGGACGTTTGGTCGCCTGTCGTGTTCGTCTCCTGCGAACTGCTGGTATCCGTCGTCGTGGCCGTGCCCACGAGGCTGGTCATCTCCAACGGCTCGTACCAGACGGCGTTGCGAATGTCGGCCGCCATGTGCCGCAGCACCGAGCGGGCGAGCAGTGCCTGCTCGACGTCGGCCCGCCGCGTGTCCAGCGTGAACAAGTGCAGGTGAATGGCCATGCTGATCACGACCATGACCACGCCGGTCAGCGCCAGCGACAGCAGCAGTTCCAGAAGCGTCATGCCGGCGCAACGGCAAGGAAGACGCGGGCCGAACAAGACCCCCGTCCCCTTTCTGCATACCTGAGATCGTTCAGTTCGAGCCGTCACTGCTGGTGCCGGACGTTGCCGCCTGGCCCTCCGTTGTCGTTTCGGTCGAGGTTGCGTCGGTTGTGGAAGTGGAGTTCAGAATCCAACGGGACAGCGTAAATGTGATCGGATACAAGCGGTTCGACTCCAACTCCTGGACCGTCACGCGGACCAGCGTCAAGAGCTGCTGATCCAGCGGGCTGACCTCGACGGTATAGGTCCACTCGGGGTCGGTCTCGAAGGGGACCATCGAGGCGGATTCGAGGCCCGTGACGCCGGCGGCGATTTCCTCCATTTTGCTTTCGCACAACAGTTGCGCCCTGGTCAACTCGCGGGCCTCCTCCGCATGCCGCACGCCCATCCGCACCAACTCGCCGGTGACGGCCAGACAGCCGCCGAGAATGGCGACCGCCAGGATAACTTCCAGCAGCGAGAGCCCGCGCCGCGGGCTCGCTCGGCGCAGGTCTCCCGACCTCGCCGAAACATCCGACTGCAGGTCTCGCGGATTCTGGAGACCTTTCGGTCGCTGCCGGCGCGAGGATGGTGGAGGCGAATCGCTCGCTCGCCGTCCGGGGCGGAAGTCACGGACTGGAAAAGGCCCTTTCACTGGACGAATCCTCCCGCCGTCGACAACTCCTCGCTGCTCATCAGTTCGCTGACACGGACCATCCCGGTCAGTCCGCGCAATGTGACCTGGACGAAGAGCCGTTCATTCGTCAGCAGCACCCGCGCGTCCGACGTGGAGCCGTCCGGATAGAACACGATC
The DNA here is from genome assembly GCA_964409865.1 of uncultured Pirellulaceae bacterium. GTDB lineage: Bacteria > Planctomycetota > Planctomycetia > Pirellulales > Pirellulaceae > Anammoximicrobium. Next base: position 2,832 of record CAYPGE010000482.1, on the reverse strand, counting down.
GGCGGCGGTCCGCCCGCGGTCGACGAGACGGCGGAGCTATCCGCCGTGACCTCCGCTGTGCGTGCGTCCATCTGGGTGTCTCCCGAAAAAAACTGAACGCCTTCCGGCAACCGCTGCCCCGCCACTCCCAAAGGATGTCTCTTCTCGTCGGTCGATCTCGGCATCGCCGCGGACGGGTCCGTCGCGATCGCGGTGCTGGAAACCTCGACGGAGTTTGCTTCGCCGGACCACGGCTCGATGGCATACTCGTCACTGGCGGTGATGTAACGGAAGACGTACAGTTGCCCGTCCTTCATCGCCTTGACGCGGGTCTTGGTCCACTGAGCGCGGATCAGGTCCGCCGATTTGAGCAGCCGCTGGTCGTCCAGTGGGCCTTGCAGGGCGGGCCAGACCAGGGCCGCCACCCCGACCAAGACGGCCAGCACCAGCATCATTTCCATCAGCGTCAAGGCGCGGCGGCCGCGCCGCCTGCAAGGCGCGGCGCACGAGTCTCTGGACAGCGGGCGGGAACGTACCCAGAAGCCCGGCTTTTTCGAAAAAGCCGGGCTTCTTTTCCGCCGGGAATCGATGAGCGGGCGCTCATTGCGTGTTGGCGATGTCATCTTCGGTCCCGTCCGCGTTGTCGGCGCCCCAGGACCAAATCCGGACCTGTTCCGGGCCGACCAGTTCGTATTGATAGGGATTTCCCCAGGGGTCCATGGGGATTTCCTTCTGGGCGTAGGGGCCTCGCCACTTGGCCGGGTTCCTCAGATCGGCCGGGGGCGTCCGCAGCGCCTGCAAGCCCTGGTTCGTCGTGGGATACGAACCGACGTGCAGGCGGAAAGCGTCCAACTGGCCTTCGAACATGCCGATCTGCGAACGCGCCAAGTCCTCGAAGGCGCTCTTCTGCATGCCCGCGATGAAGAATCCCACCATCGATCCCAGGATCACCAGGATCGCCAACACCAGCAGAACTTCCATCAACGTGAAGCCGGCGCGACGCGCTCGGCGGTTTCGCCGTCTGTTCATCCACGTGCTCCTTGAGTTCTATCCACCAATCGTACTACTCATCTTAATCACCGGCATCAACAGCGCGATCACGACGCACAACACCACGATGGCCAGAATCAGCAGCATCATGGGTTCCAGCAACCGCACCACCAAATCGAGACGCCGAGTCGTGCGTCGTTCCAGTCCGTCCGCGATCTCGATCAAAACCTGGTCCAAGGTGTTCGATTCCTCGGCCACCGAAATCATCTCCACCACGGTGATCGGAAAATGCTCGCAACGGGCCAGCGGCTTGGCCAGCGACTGGCCCGATGAGATGTTTTCCGACGCCTTGGCCACGGCCTCCGACAAGATGCGGTTGCCCGCCGCCTCGCGGCTGATCTGTAGCGAGCGGAGAATCGGCACGCCGTTCTTCAGCAGCGTCCCCAGCACGCGGCAGAAACGGGCCACGGCCAGACTGGTGAACACCGGACCCAGCATCGGCACGCGGAGCTTGAAGTAATCCCGCCAGCGTTTGCCCTTCTCGGTCTCCAGTTGCTGCCGGATCATGAGAAACAGCACCACGCCCGCAGCGACGACCACGATGCCGTACCGCCGCAGCACGGCGCTGAGCGTCAGCAGCCAGTCGGTGAAGACCGGCAACTCGCCGCGCTGCCGCAGCGTGTCAAACATGACCGCGAAGCGTGGTACGAAGAAGATCACCAAGCCGCCGACGACCAGCATGCCGACGATGGCCAAGAACACCGGATAGGCTAGCGCCCCCGCGGTGCGGCTCTTCAGGTCTTCCTGTTGCTCGGTGAACTGCGCCACCCGCTCCAGGGCGTCCTCCAGAAAGCCGCCTTCGCCGCCGGCACGGACCATGTTGATCGCCATCTCGCTGAACACGCGGGGATAACGGCTCATCGCCTCGCCCAGCGTGGCCCCGTCTTCGACGCGGCGGTAGATGTCGTCCAGCACCTCGCGCAAGCGCACGCTGGAGGTCTGTTGACGAAGGACATGAATCGACCGCAGCAAGGGCACGCCGCTGCGAATCAGGGAAGCCAGCTGGCTGTAGGTAGTGGCCATCAACTGGCCGCTGACTCGCTTGCGGCTGTGCGTGCTGCTCTGGGCCTTTTCCACCGTCACCGTGATCGGAAACAGGGACTTGCCCGACAGGATCGACAGCACTTCGCGCTCCGATCCAGCGGCGACCGAGCCGGTCACGCGCTGGCCGGCAGCGTCACGTGCGATGTAGGCGTACTCGGGCATAGTTCACTAATTCCCGTAGCACGGCTCTCCGAGCCGTGCGCAAACTCCCCGACAACAACCATCACTGCACGGCTCGGAGAGCCGTGCTACGAACGAACCGAATCACACTTTCGCCGGCCCGAAATCCGCCAGCGAGATCTCCCGGTCCATCTTGGTCACCCGCAGGACTTCGTCCACGCTGGTCACCCCGCGGAGCGTCTTGTCCCAGCCGTCCATCCGCAGCGTGGTCATGCCGTCGCGGAGGGCCGCTTTTTTGATTTCCCACGAGCTGGCGTTGTCGTGAGCGAGGTGGCGGACCTCTTCCCCAGTCACTAACAATTCGTAAAGGCCGATCCGGCCCGCGTAACCCAGGTTCCGGCAATGGCGGCAACCGACCGGCCGATAGAGCTTTCCGTCCTCCAACCGCTCCCACGGGAAATCCACCGGCAGATCGTCGCGTTGAGGGCGGTACGCCTCGGCGCAATGCGGGCACAGCCGCCGCACCAGCCGCTGGGCCATCACCGCCTCGACCGTACTGGACACCAAGAACGGCTCCACGCCCATATCCACCAACCGCGTGTACGAGCCGGCCGCGTCGTTGGTGTGCAGCGTGCTGAA
>CAYPGE010000481.1:0-6417 GCA_964409865.1 uncultured Pirellulaceae bacterium | reverse complement strand
CAATTCCAGTCTCTGCTATCATCACGCGGAGCGTGATGGCTACTTTTGATTCGCCGATCCTTGCCGTCCGAATCCCTCCACCACCGCTCGCAGCCGCAACAGCCGGTCTAGCACGCCCGCGAACTGGCCCAGCGGGATCATGTTCGGTCCGTCGCTGAGCGCCCGGCCCGGATCCGGGTGCGTCTCGAAAAACAAGCCGTCGACGCCGATCGCGACCGCCGCGCGGGCCAGTGGCTCGACCAACGTCCGGTTGCCACCCGTCTTGCCACCCAGTCCGCCCGGTTCCTGGACACTGTGGGTGGCGTCGAAGATCACCGGGGTGCCCAGCGCCCGCATCTGCGGCAGCGCTCGCATGTCGTTCACCAGGCGCCCGTAACCGAAAAACGTGCCGCGTTCACCGAGCAGTATGTTATCACACCCGGCTGCCGACAACTTGTCGACGACGTGCTGCATGTCCCACGGCGCCAAGAACTGGCCCTTCTTGACGTGGACGGCCCGACCCGTGCGGGCGGCCGCCAGCAGCAGGTCCGTTTGCCGAGCAAGAAACGCCGGAATCTGCAGCAAATCGCAGACCTCGGCGACCGGAACCGCTTGCGGAGGTTCGTGAATGTCGGTCGTCACCGGCAGGCCAAGCTGCGATCGGACTCGTTCCAGAATCCGCAACCCCTCGTCGAGGCCCGGCCCCCGGAAGGAATCCAGGCTGGTCCGATTCGCCTTGTCGAAGGAAGCCTTGAAAATCAGCTGCAGCGGCAAATCGGCCGTCATCTGCTTCAGCCGTTCGGCGATCGTCAACGTCACGGTCTCGTTCTCGATCACACACGGGCCGGCAATCAACAGCAGCGGCTGTCCCTCGCCGCAAGCGTAGGGTCCGATCGTGGCAGGATTGTTAGGCACCTGGTCAACTCCTCCCGCAGTCCGCAGATCTGGCCGCCTGCGCCGGAACCGTAAACCCTAATCTTTCACCTAATCTTTCACCTAATCTCTCCTCTACTGCCCCGGAGCCGGCGGAGATTAAGTTAAAGATTAGGTGAAAGATTAGGGTGCTTTTCATCACAACCATCCCAGACTCCTTCTGGCACGGCCGGAGTATAACCGCAAATCCGGGCATTGATAACTACGGATGGAGCAGAGAATTGGTTTGAGGTCCGACGGGTAGGGCATCTGTCCGGACGGCTGGACGCGGGAGGGTCGTGACTGCAGCGTTATGGTACGCATGGCCGAGTCGCTGTAGCGAAACGGCACGGCCGTCAAGGCAGGAGGAATTGCCGGGCCATCCCGCGCCGGCGTGTGATGCTCTCCGAGGAAGCCCGGCAAGAGATGCTAACCTGTTGAACATGCATCAGTTGCGCCATCGCGTCGCGCGGGCCCAACCGCCGGATTTTCGATCTGGCATGCTGCATGCATCAAGGATCGGACGCCAGTGCGTCGTCAAGGCTAAGAACCGCTAACAAAACCGAAATCGGAGACCTTCGGTCGGCGGTTTCGGCGGGGTCAGAGACCCGCGCCGAACGGTTATGTAAGCGGTTCTTAATCTTGGGGTGACCGATGCGGTGGCGTAAGCTTCCAGCTTGCGTTTGACGCGATGAATCAAAAGGCAAGCAGGATGCTTACCCCACTTCTCAGTCTTGAAGACGCAGTCGTCCAGAATTTCCAACTAGCGAGGGGATTTAAGCCGCGGGGCCTGAGACGAAAGTCCTGCCGAGTGGTTGCCTTGCCCCTGACCATTCAGCATGCCAAAAGGTTTGGCGCGTCGATGGCCCCCGGCTTTTTCGACCAAGACCCGCAACGGGCGTTGGCTTGTAGCAGCGCCAGACGATGTTGAGCGGGAAGCGGCCTATCAAGGTCGAGCCGCCTTGCCCTGCGCGACGGCCCGTTCGTAGGTTTCCCGATCCAGCTCGATCCGCCCCGCGAGTTCCAGGTCGCCAGCCGTCCGGGCGAGGCGTAGGGCCTCGTTGGCGGTGTCGAGCGCGTCCCGATTCCGTCCGCCCGCGGCATAGGCCGCGGCCAGAATCTTCAGGGGATCGGGCGAGCGTCGTCCAGTCAATTTGCAGGCCGTCTCGGCCAGGGAGACGGCCTGCTGGGGATCATGCCAGAGAGGCAGTTCGGGTTTCATGCGCATCACGGCGAGGGCCAGCAAGGCGGGAACCGACTCAGGATCCTTGTCCAGTGCGCGGGAGTAACGTCCGGCGGCTTCCTCCAACTTGCCTTGGCGGTGCAACACGTAACCGTAATAGTAGTTGGCAAAAGGATCATCGGGCTGCAGCCAGACTGCCTTGACGAAATGCCTTTCGGCTTCCGCCAGGTTGCCCGTCTCGACGAGGACCAGACCAAGACTGAGGTGCGCCGCGAAGAAGTCGGGTTCGACCCTCAGCGCCCGCCGGAGGTGCTCCACCGCCTGCGTACGATTTCCCTGCCGGCTGGCGATTACGCCAAGCAGGTGGTGGGCTCCGGCGCTATCCGGTTCGCACGCGATGACCGCGTCCAAGTGGCTCTTCGCTTCGTCGATCTTCCCCAAGTCCATCGAAATGGTCGCCAGTCGGAGCCGAGCGAGAACGTGCTTGGGATTCAACTCGACCGCCTTCTCGAACAAAGGAACCGCGCCCAGCGGGTCGTCTTGGCGCACAAACTCCTCGCCGGCACGGTAGTAGTTGTTGTCGTCCAGGAACGCGGCCGTGATGCTGCGGATCGCGTCGGGCTTGGCGTTGACGAACTCGGGGATGTTCGCCGCCCTTTCGGGCGCGGTGAACCGTGACAGCACCACGGGCGGCGTGCTTCGCCCCTGTTGGTCGATGTGAGTGAGCATGAGCTGGGTGTAGATCGAGTAAGCCTTCGACGAGAACACCAACCACTTGCCGTTGGGCGACCAGCTGTGCCAGGAGTTCATGCGGCGGGTATTGCAGCTCAGCCGGCGGGCCTCGCCCCCGGCGGCCGGAATGATGTACAGCTGGCTGTCGGGCTGCAGGAGCATAAAGCTGTCGGCTCTGCAGAAAACGATCCATCGGCCGTCGGGGGAGAAGCGGGGAAAGTAGTTGCTCACCCCGTTGTTCGATCCGCCTGCGACCAGCTCCGGCGTGCCGCCGCGTCCTGCGTTGAACGGGATGCGGTAGAGGTCGAAACGGAACTTCTCTCCCTTCTTGAGGAACACGTCACATTCGTCCGCCGAGAGGAGCACTTTGTTCTTGCCCAGGAGCTTCTTCAACTCGTACGCCGGGCTGCGTGCGAAGACGATCGTCTGCCCGTCGGGACTCCAGGCCGGATTGCTTTGGACGAACCGTTCATCGTCGGCTCCGGGCAACGCCTGGAACTGACCGGTCCGGCGGTCGTAGACGGCCAGGATGCCCTTGAACGGAAAGAAGAGCTGGCTGAATGCCAGATCGTCGGTGGCGACGAATACCGACCGGTCCTTGACCGTGCTGACCACGTACCGTCCGTCGGGCGAGACTTGAGAGAGCAAGCCGAAGGTCGGATCGCCGTCCTCGCGGCGGTAGTCGCTCCACGTGATCATTGCGTCTTTGTCCAGCGTCATCCGGGCGCCGACCGTAGCGACGGCGTACGACCCTTTGTCGTTGGCATAGTCGATGTCCATTCCCAGAATCGTTCCGTCGGCCGAAAAGGAGTGGCAGTTGCCGCACACCGGCAACTTGTCCAACACAACCGGCGGCGGTTCTGGGCTGGAGATCGGTCCGAACCTCCAGCGGATATGGGCCGCCGGATTCTTCACGGCGCTGATGAACGGCAAGTTGACTTCGCGGAAAAAGAGCGGTGCCCCCACCTCGTCTGCGGAGGTGCTGATTCGCACGGCTGCTTGCGAAAGCACGGTTTCGGCGCCGGTTCGACGAACGCCCGAGATCGCGACCTGCGCTGCCTGCTCCCGCGAGCGCCGTTTGATCGCCTCCCACGCGTCGTCCGGCACAGTCCACTCGGGGGCCGGGCTGCGGAAGTGCAGCTCGTCCCCGCCGTCGGAGAAGCGAAAGGCAACCAGCCACGACTCGGCGCCCGAACCGCCGTCCTCCCAACGGAACGTAGGAGCCGCGATATCGGGAGGAAAGACGGTTTGGTCGAGAGGGTAGGTGATTTCCAGCCGTCTTGCGTTCGAGGTATTGAGCTGGGCGTTTCCTGTTCTGGAAGAGTCCGCCGCGACCGGCTCGCCGCCTTCTTCTCGCGGTGCCGGGCAGCCGGACAGGACGACCGACAGGGCCAGAACGGCGGCCGCAAACGAACCGGCGTGGAGGCACGTTGGCCGAACCCACTTCCTCTGCAGTCCCCTCGCCCCGTGATCGCACATCAATTCACTCGCGGTTCGCGGCCTCCAACTGCTGATACGTCTGCAGCAATCTCTCGATGCGCCGGGTCAAATCCTGGTTCTCGCCCGAGCGGGCTAATTCCAGGGCCTTTCGTGCCGTGTCGGCGGCGAGGCCGAACCGCCCGGCAGTCGCGTAGACTCCGGCCAGACTCTTCAAGGCGTCCGGATTCTGATACTTCGTCACCTCGCAGGCTTTGGTGGTGAGCGCCAGGGCTTGTTCCACGTTGCACAGGTCGGGTTGGTTGATCATGGCGCGGACCGCCGCCAGGTTCAACAATGCCGGGACAAAATCGGGATTCTGTTCCAAGGCCCGTTGGTAGTAACGCACGGCTTCCTTCAGCTTGCCTTTGCCGTACATGACTTCTCCGAAATAGTGGTTCGTCAGTCCCTTTTGGGGCTCCGTGCGCACGGCCTCCGCGAAATGCTGGGCGGATTCGTCCGGACGCCCGGTCTCCAGCAGGATCATGGCCAGGGCCGCGTAGGCTTCGTGAAGATCCGGTTCCTTGCGCAGCGCTTGGCGGAAGTGCTCCACGGCCTCATCCAACTTTCCCTCATCGCGAAGGATGGCGGCCAGGCGGAAGTGAGCCAGTCCGTGGTCCGGCTCGATTTCGAGGATCTTGACGAGCTGATCCCTGGAATCTGCGGTTCTGCCCAACTCCCAGAGCGCATCCGCCAGGTCGAGGCGTGAGAGCGTGTTCCGCGGATTGATCTCCAGCGATTTTTCGAACAGCGGGATGGCACCGGCCGGGTCGTCTTGCTCGATGTAGGCGAAGCCGGCCCGGTAGTAGTGCAGGTCGTCCAGGAACGCCTCCTGGATCTTCTGGATCGCGTCCGGCCTGGCATTGACGAACTCGGGAATGTTCGCCGCCCTTTGCGGTTCGGTGAAACGGGAAAGGACGACGGGGACGCTGCTGTGGCCTTCCTCGTCGATGTGCGTCAGAAAAAGTTGCGTGTAGGGAGAGTACAGCTTGGAGGAGAACACCAGCCACTTGTTGTTCGGGGACCAACTGTGCCAGGAGTTCATGCGGGAGGTGTTGCACTGCAGCCGGCGGGCTTGGCCGCCCGTGGCCGGAATGATGTACAGTTCGCTGTCGGGTTGAAGCAGCATGAAGCTCTTGGCCCGGCAAAAGACGATCCACTTGCCGTCTGGCGAGAACTTGGGAAAATAGTTGCTCGTGCCATTGTGCGAGGCGCCCTCGATCGGCTCCGGCTTTCCGCCCTTTCCCTCGTTGAACGCAACGCGGTACAGGTCGTACTGGAACTGCCTTTCTCCCTTGACGAAGACTTCTGCGGCTTCCGGCGGGACGACGACCGACCTGACGTGCTCCAGACCCTGCGGCTCGTAGGCGGTAGCACGAGCGAAAACGATCCATTTCCCATCGGGACTCCAGGTCGCGTTGGTCTGCACGAAGCGCGGGTCGTCCGCCCCGGGCAGCGGATGAAACGTCTTCCTTTGCCGATCGTAAATCGCCAGGATTCCCTTGACCAGAAAGAACAGTTGCGAATACATCAAGTCGGGGCGATAGACGGCCAACGCCCGGTCTTTCACCGTCCCGGCGACGTGCCTGCCGTCCGGGGAGATCTGGCACAGCAGGCCGAAAGTCAGGGCGCCGTCTTCCCTCCGATAGTCGCTCCACGTGATCAGCTTCTGCGGGTCCAAGACGATCTGCTTCTCGATCGGGGCGATCGCATAGCCCCCCTTATCGTTGCCGGAGTCGACTTCCAAGGCCAAGGTGGAACCATCGTGCGCAAAGGAATGGCAGTTGCCGCACACCGGCAATTTCTCCAACACGATCGGAGGGGGTTCTTTCGACGAGACGGGGCCGAATCGCCAGCGGATGTGGGCCGCCGGGTCCTTCACCGCCTTGAGGAACGGCAGGTTCACTTCCCGGAAAAACAGCGGTGCTTCGACCGGATCCGGGGAGGTGCGGATCGTCACGCTGCCTTCCGAGAGCGCGGTGCCGGCGCCAGACTGACGGAAGCCTCGAATCGTTAATCGGGCCTCGCCGTGAAGAGAACGCTGCTTGATCGCCTCCCAATCCGCGTCCGAGGGCGTCCACGCCGGCGAGCCGCTCTGGAACTCCAGGGGATGTCTGTCGTCGGAAAACTGGAAG
>CAYPGE010000480.1:0-6423 GCA_964409865.1 uncultured Pirellulaceae bacterium | reverse complement strand
AAAAAAATACAGAAACGGGTTCCGCGTGAGGTCAGAAAAATACAACAGCAGCCCCAGCGCGGACACATCGCACAGGATCTGCACGGCGATGTGCCGATCGACGTTCCCGCGTGTCGAACTCCAGTAACGCTGGTAGAGCCCAAACGCCGAATTGCACGCCACCATGCCCACGCCCACCCAGAACAAGGGCCAGGGGGTCTCGATCACTCCCAGCGTCCAAGCCAAACTCACGGCGCCGAACACAATCGCGCAGGCGACCCAACGGACCTGCACAAACCAGCGGGCGCCTTCGGTGGGCAGCTTCATCGGATCACTCGCGATGCAATAGCGCAAAAAAAACGCCCAGCGTTCACGCCGGGCGAGAGAGACTCAGTGCGACTCGACATTCGGCCGACCTTTCAAACGACGCCGTTTGAGCGTCTGCGACCCTAGCCACCACCATGACAGCGGCGACCGAGGGCGTCAGAAAAGGAAAGCGCGGTCAAGCGACGAGCAGCGTCCGATGGGTCCTCCACTTTACGGGACAGTTTGTGCGACGCTTACCCGAAAGCTCGCGTCACCGGTCCAGTCCAGGTGGGACATTTCAGTTCGGGCCCACCCGCCATCCCTCTGCCATTATCATAGCCTTTGTGCCCAACGCTGCAATAGCCCATCGCAGGATTTTTCGACCCTTTTTGAACCCCATGAACGCGGCCTGGACAAGAGGCAAAACAAGCCGCGCCGTAGCGTCCCGGCTGCGGTCGCGATACGGTGCTACGTCGCACGAACCCGCGCGGCCAAGTAAGCCCACGCGAAGAGCACGCCCATCACCAGGTCGATCACCACAAACGGCTTCCACATGCCGGGGATGCCGGCCGCGGCCCAGTGAAAGCCCGCCACGCCGCAATAGGCCGCCTTGAGCAGAATGCCGTACACGATCAGCTGTCGGCGGCCGGCAGGGTCCAGCGCAATGGCGACGAACATCAGCCCGAAGATCAGCAGCAACGCGGCCGGAAACTGGACGTAACCCACGTGATTCGGCGGCGTCACCTGGCACAGATCGAACAGCTGGGCGGGCACTGTCAGGAAAGCCAGTCCCAACAGGCCGTCGTATGCCGCCGCCAGCCAGAACAGCGGCGAGATCCATTTGCGCGCACTCATGATTCCGTCTCCTCAGCGTGTTTGCTTGGACGAAGGTACTTCCGGTGGAAATTCTCCCGCCGCCACTTGGTCAGCTCCTCGCCGTACAGCCGCACGGCCAAGTCGTGCAGACCCGCGCGCAGCTCTTCGACCGTCATCGGCTGCGGGCGATAGTTGATGTCGAACAGCGTACAGCGTTCCCATTGCCCGGCGCACAGCAGTCGGCCCTCGCGCTGCAGCCGATCGTATAGCGGCGTGCCGGGGAACGGCGTCTGGATCGTAATCTGTACGTCGAACAACTCTGTCTCTAGCGCGAAATCGTAGACCGCGTCGAACACCGCCGGCGTGTGCCCGTCCAGCCCCAGCACAAAGCAGCCGTTGACGCGGATGCCGTGCGACTGGATCCGCGCGACCGCCTGGCGGTACTCAGGCCACCGTTTTCGTTTCCAATCGCTTCTCAACTCCACCCCGGCCAACGCGTCCGCGCTGGGGCTCTCGAAGCCGATCAGGACTTCCGCACAGCCGCTGTCGCGCATCAAGCCCAGCAGTTCTTCGTCTTCGTGGATCGACAGGTCGGTTTCGGCAAACCAGCGCACGTGCCGGCCGCGCAACTCGGCCAACAGCGGCTTCCAGTATCGCTTGTTCACGAACGCGTTGTCGTCCGCCAATTCGATGAACGGCCGCGGCCACAAGCTGCGGATGCGGTCGATCTCCGCCAGGACCCGTTCCACGGGCTTCTGCTTGTACCGTGGGCTCAACAGGATCGAACTGGCGCAGAACTCGCAGTGCCACGGGCAGCCGCGGCTGGCTTGAACCGTCAGCCGGTTGTACCTGGCCAAGTCGAGCAACTCGAACGCCGGCATCGGCGACTGGTCCAGCGAATAGCCGCCGTCGGAGCGATAACAGCGCTGCAACCGGCCGGCTTCCGCGTCCTGCAGGACCACCGGCCAGACGGGCTCGCCCTCGCCGACCACCACCGCGTCCGCATGCTGGGCGGCTTCGTCCGGCAGCGCCGTGACGTGCAGGCCGCCCAGCACCACCGGCACGCCGCGCGCCCGATACTGGTCCGCCAGTTCGTACGCCTCGGCGATCTGGGCGCTGAAGCTGGAAATCGCCACCAGGTCGAAACCGTCGGGCGGTTGCTCCAGTTTCCGGATGTCCTCGACTTCGATGTAGACGCACTCGTGCGGGGCGGGCGTCATCCCCGCAAGCGTCAACAGTCCCAGGCTCGGCAGCGAGGCGATCGTCTTGCTCCGCTCGACGAACCCCGGCAGCGTCAGCCCCAATCGCAATAACTCCGGGTCGCAGGCCCGGATGCCGCTCATCGCCACCAGTCCGATTCTCATCGCACCAGTCCCTCCCAAATGAAATCCGCCGCCCCCACGACCAGGCTGAGGACCGGGATGAAGAACAAATGACGAAACGGAGGTCTCCACGCCGACAGGGCACAGACGGTCGGCATGCTGACCGCGCCCGCAATCAACAACGTCGAGGCGATGCAGGGCACTGCAGCCAAGCCCAGTTGCGTCGCCGAGGCCGCCGCGGCCAGATTCAAGAGCCCCGTGCCGACGAGTGAAATGTGCGTCAGCCTCAGCAGCCTCCGCCGCCAGGAGTGATACCCGCCCAGCCACTCGTCGCTGTGAAAGAACAACCCCAGCACGGTCCCGGCAAGCAGCCCTACCAGAATCGCGCACCAGCCCACGTGCAGATTCAGTGCGGACATTGTCCTGCTTTCTGTGGATCGAGGAGAATTCAATCCAGTCAGCCCAAGTCGTCCTTTTCGAGAATCGATCGAGCCTTCGACTGCAGTACGCCTAGCAAGCTGCCGGTCCGCTCGTAGCATTCGAGTTCGTCGTGCTCGTCCAACGTGAGTTCGCCCTGCCGAGCTTTTTCGGCCAACTCCCGCATTCGCTGCAGTTGGTGCTCCGTGAAGCTCAACGAGAGTGCCCTTCGGGCCGCGTCGCGACGCAAATTGGCATCGTCGGGTTCGGACGCTGGGGTACTCATAACAAAAGTGTAACCGTTCTGAGCGGAAGTAATTGTCCGATTCCTGAGTGGCGTAAGATCCCAGCTTGCGGCAGATAGCGGGATCGCAAGCTGGAAGCTTACGCCACTTATCTCTTTGACGATGCCTAGGTTGCCATCCCCTCACGGCGCAGGCTTGGCGATCTTGGGCGGGCCGCTGATGTCCAACTCGATCACCGTGGCAATCTTGTCCAACGCTTCAGCTCCGACGGCAATCGTGGTCTGGTTGTCGCCGGCCGTTACCACCAGCGACTTGCCGTCGGCCAACCGTCTTGCCGTCGCCGCCGAGCCGGTGCCCAGAGGCACGACGAGTCTGCCGTCCTGGGGCCAGTTGAAGACGTGCAGGTACAACCGCGTCTTGCCGTCGGGCAGTTGCTTCTGCGTGCAGCGGCCCCAGTCGAGTTTCTCGAACGGACTGGCCGCCGTGGCGTAGATCGACTCGCCGTTGGTCTTCATCCAGGCGCCGATCGCCTGCATCGCCTGGACACTCTCCGGCGGCACGCTGCCGTCGCCCTTGGGGCCGATGTTCAACAGGTAGTTGCCGCCCTTGCTGGCGATGTCGATCAAGTTGCGGATCAGCGTCTCGTCCGATTTCCAGGCGTGGTCGTGCTCGCTGAAGCCCCAAGTGGTGTTCATCGTCATGCACGTTTCCCAATCCACGCCGGGCATGCCGGTGGCCGGGATGTGCTGTTCGGGGGTGATGAAATCGCCGTACTTCGGATCCAGTTGGCTGGCGATGGCGGCCGTGCCCATCCCGGTGAAACCGGCCTCCGGGATGCGGAACAGCCGGTTGTTCATGATGATCTGCGGCTGCTTGGCCCGCACGTGGGCCATCAGTTCGAACGCCCGCCAGGCTTCCTCACCCTGGAAATCCTGCGAGCTGTAATCCCACCAGAGGATGTCCACCGGGCCGTAGTTCGACACGAGTTCGTTCACCTGGGCGTGCAGGTACTCGACGTACTTCGCGTGGTCCCGCTGGCCGTTCGGATACGGTTGGCCCTTCAGAGGATGCGGCAACTGCTTCGACAGCTCGTACGCGTATTGGTCGTGATGCCAGTCGATCACCGAGTGGTAGAAGCCGACTCGCAAACCCTCCGCCCGGCAGGCGTCCACGATCTCCTTGACCAGATCGCGCTGCAGGACCGAACCGGCGTCGTAGTCGCTGACCTTCGAGTCGTGCAGTGCGAAGCCTTCGTGGTGCTTGCTGGTGAAGACCACGTAGCGGCAGCCCGCCTCCTTGGCCACTTGAGCCCACTGGCGGGCGAATCCCTCCCGTGGCTTGAACAAGGGAATCGCGCGCTTCGCGTACGTGTCGGTGTCGGCCTTGACCCGCTGCTGAATCCATTCCATCCCGCCTCGCGTGCCCACGGGCTTGCCTTCCCAGGTTCCGGCCAGCCCGGAATACAGGCCCCAATGCACGAACATGCCGAATCGCGCCTCGCGCCACCACTGCATCCGCGCGTCGCGCTGCTGGGAAGTCTCGGCCGCAGGCAACCCGCTGCCGGCCAACAAGAGGACAAAGAACAAACTGGTGGAAATGATTCTGGTCATCACGGTTTCTCCTCAAGTGTTACGCATTCAGTATTCACTATTCAGTATTCGCTATTCAGTGTGCAGCACCCAGTCGCGGGCGCGGTCGTTGCGGTCCCCTTTCGCGTCTCAGTCTATCAGTTCCCGTTCGATCTGTTCCAGTGTCTTGCCTTTGGTCTCCGGCACGCGCAGGAAAACAAACACGAATCCCAGTACGCAGATCCCGGCGTACAGCCAAAACGTTGCCGCCATGCCCACCTTGCCGGTGAGGATGGGGAACAGGAACGTCAGGATGAAGCAGGCGATCCACAACGCCGAAACGGCCACCGAAATGGCCGCGCCGCGAATCCGGTTTGGGAAGATCTCGGCAATCAACACCCACGTCACGGGCGCCAGCGAGACGCCGTAGCACCCCAACGCACAGAGCGTGAAAATCAATACGCTCAGCCCCTTCAGGCCCAGATAGTAGGCGATGCCGATCAAGGCGTGAGAAAGGCCGATGCCGGCACAGCCGACGAGCATCAGGCGGCGCCGGCCGAAATGATCCACCGTGCCGATCGCCACCAGGGTGCAGACCAGGTTGATCGCGCCGGTGATCACGATGTTGAACATGATGCCGCTGATGCCGTAGCCGGCAGAGCGGTAAATCTCCTCGGCGTAGTTGAAAATCGAGTTGATGCCGCTCCACTGCTGTAGCACGGCCAGCGCCACGCCGACCAGCAGGATCCGAAACAACTTCGGCTCCAGCAGATCACTGAAGCGGACGCGCTCGATTTCGTCGCCGGCGATGGTCTGTTGGATGTCGGCGACTTCGGCCGCGGCATGTTGCTCGCCGCCGATCCGGGCCAGGATCCGGCGAGCCTGTTCGGCGCGGCCGTTCTTGACCAACCAGCGCGGACTCTCCGGGATCAGCGAGGCACCCAACAGGAACAACAACGAAGGCACAGTCACGGCGGTGAACATCCAGCGCCAGGCGAATCGCCCGTACCACGAGGGCCGAATCACGTCGGCCGAAGCGAGCTTGACGGCCGCGTCCTGCTGCAGATGCTCGCGCTGCATGACCTGCTGGACCATCTCTTCGGACGGCTGGGGCGAACCGCGGGCGATGTAATAGTTCGCCAACTGGGCGGCCAGGATGCCGATCACGATCGTCAACTGGTTCACCGCCACCAGACGGCCGCGAATCCGCGCCGGGGCGACCTCGGCGATGTACATGGGCGACAGGTTCGAGGCCATGCCGATCGCCACACCGCCGACGATCCGCCAGACGACGAACGACGGGAACGACGGAGCCCAGCCGGTGAGGACCGACGAAACCGCGAACAGGACGGCCGACGCCACCAGCAGTATCTTGCGGCCCAGTCGGTCGCTCAGGCCGCCCGAGATCAACGACCCCAGCAGGCATCCCAACAAGGCGCAACTGTTGGCCCAGCCGCTCAGTGCTTCGCCGCTCAACTCAAAATACGCTTCAAAAAACGGCTTCGCGCCGCCGATCACGACCCAGTCGTAACCGAACAGCAGCCCGCCCAGGGCGGCGACCAGGCAGATCGTCCACACGTACGCCAGGTTGTATTCGGCCCGCAAACCGCTGCCTGCGCTGCCTGAGGCTGTCAACATAGATGGTCTCCCATTGGCGTGCCGCCGTCCCGCGTACCAAGATGACAGAAAAAGAGCCGATACGGAAGATGGGATTGCCCCTCGTTCCCAGGCTCCGCCTGGGAACGCACTGCCTTGCCGGCTCCGCCGGCC
>CAYPGE010000479.1:0-6480 GCA_964409865.1 uncultured Pirellulaceae bacterium | reverse complement strand
GCCAGGGCGAAGACCTTGGTTCCCTTGCTCTTTTCCGTCCCGTAGGCGGCAAAGGCATCCGCCCCGTGGCGCATGATCCACGGCACCAGGGCGTACGTTTCGACGTTGTTGATCAGCGTCGGTTTTTCCCACAGCCCGCATTCGGCCGGATACGGGGGCCGCAGGTGCGGCATGCCGCGGCGGCCTTCCATCGAGGCCAGCAGGGCGGTCTCTTCGCCGCACACAAACGCGCCGGCGCCTTCGCGCACGCTCAGTTCCAGCGACAAGTCACTGCCCAGGATGTTCGCCCCCAGAAACCCGCGCTCGCGACAGATGGCCAGCGCCTCGCGGACGCGCCGCACCGCCAGCGGATACTCGGCGCGGATGTAGAAGAAGCCCTCCCGCGCCCCGATGGCCAGGGCCGCGATCGCCATCCCCTCGATGATTCGATAGGGATAGGACTCCAGGATCATGCGGTCCATGAACGCGCCCGGGTCGCCTTCATCACCGTTGCACACCAGGTACTTGGTGGCCCCCGCAGCGGCACGCACCTTCTGCCACTTGACGCCGGTTGGGAAGCCCGCGCCGCCGCGGCCGCGCAGGCCGCTGTTCTGAATCTCGTCGATGACGGCCTGCGGGTCGTTCCGTTCCAGGCACCGCCGCAACGCCACGAATCCGTGGTGCTTCAAGTATTCGTCCACGTTGGTGGGATCGACCTGCCCGCAGTACTCGGTAGACAAGTGCTTCTGCGGTCCCAGGAACGAACACACCGGTCCTTCGCGCGGATTGATCGCGTGACGGACGGCCGGTTCCACTTCGTCGTCATCGGTCAGCAGTCGGTCCAGCCAGCGGCGCGTGGAGTAGCCGACCCGCTTCCACAGCCCGCGCGGCTTGAAATGGCGCAAAACGATCGATTCGACATCCTCCGCCTGGACGCGGGCGTACAGGTTGGACGGCCCCTGCAAGGGCACGACTTCGACCAGCGGCGTCTGGTGGCACATGCCGACGCAGCCCACGCGTTTGGCGGTCGCCGCCGCGCCGCTGTCCTCCAACACGCGATCCAGGGCCGCCCGCACCTTGCCGCTGCCCTGCGCGACACAGCAGGAGCCGAGTCCGACGCGAATCTCGCCCTCGAATCGAGCCGGCATCCGCCGGGCACGGGGCGGTTCGGCAGGCTTGCCGTCTTGGTGGTCCAGGAAGTCCCGGATCACATCGTGGACCTTGCGGGGCGTCAGCCGGCCATACGTCAAATCGTCGATTTGGACCACCGGAGCCAGCGTGCAGCAACCCAGGCAGGCGACGGGCTGCAGCGTGAACATGCCGTCTGGATCCGTATCCTGGCCGCCGGCAAGGTGCAGTTCCTTGGCAATCGCGTCCCGCACGAGTTCCGCGCCTTTGACGTGGCAGGCGGTGCCGACGCAAACCTGGATCAGATGGCGGCCGACGGGCCGGTGGCGGAATTGCGTATAGAAACTGGACACGCCCGTGATCGACGCGGGAGTGATCTTGGTCACCGCGCAGACCCGCCGCAGCGCTTCCTCCGGCAGGTAGTGGTAGTGTTCCTGCAACCGCTGCAGGATCGGAATCACCGCCTCCGGCCCACGGCCGACCTCTTCTACGGTGCGATCGACGAACGTTAAGTCCAAATCAGGCATAAGGATCGGTTAAGCCGGAAGGATTTCGAGTTTGGGCTGCACTAGATTCTAGTCGCAATCGTGCGTCGAGGGAATTCCTGGGTGCCGGATAGGGGGCCAATCCTCATGAACGCGGCAGTATTGACCTTGTGGCTCGGATTACCTAGGTTCTGTTGATGTCGGCGCGCGAAGGACGTGGTTCTGGGCGTCGCTCCGGAAAGTGATCGCACGCACGTGATCTTGGAGAACCGCAGGCCTATGACACCCTTGTCCGCCGCTCGCATCGGCACCTGGTTCTTGTTGGAAACGTTTTGGTTGCTTTGGCCAACGGTCGTCACGGGGGGCGAACCCTCCTGGTTCCGTGAGGCCACCTCGGAGGGCGGCGAATTGAGGTCAGTCCAGGACTTGCCCGTGCTCGTCGTGCAGGGCACTCCGGAAACCATCGGCCGGCAGTCAGCGGCCCTGACGGGCAACGCCATCGGGCAGTTGGTCGACGTCCCGCGGATGCTGCTGTCCCTGATGAACCGCCGGGAGGAGTGGTCGCAGCATGTAGCCGCCAGCCGCCTGATGTGGACGCGAGTCTCGGCCGATCATCGGCGAGAACTCCGTGCGTGCGCCGATGCCGCCGGTGTTGACCCCGACAAGCTGATGGTTCTCAACACGGTGCTGGACATCTACGGCGGGCTGGGCTGTTCGTCGCTGATCCTCGAAGCGAACCGCAGCGCCACGGGTTCGCCGCTGTTTGGGCGAAACTTGGACATTTTTATCGCGAGTGTCCTGCAGCCGTACAATCTGGTCGCAGTGTACCGTCCGGAAGGCAAGCATGCCTTTGTCTCGGTCGGATTCACCGGGCTGTTGGGCGTCACCTCTGGCATGAACGACCGGGGCTTGGCCCTGGCCGTACACGGTGTGTTCACGGCCCGCAGGGGAGCGGCCCCGTTCGATCCTCAGGGCGTCCCCTGCACCTTGCTCTATCGTCGGATATTGGAGGAATGCGCGACGGTGAGGGAGGCAGAGGAGCTGCTGCGCCGCGAGCGGCCTACGACGGCGCTGAGCGTGGTGTTGTGCGACCGGCACAGCGGTGCCGTGGTCGAAGTAGCGCCGGGAGGCGTGGCCTCGCGGCGGAGCGTGGATGGCCTGTGCGTGTGTACAAATCACTTTCGTGCCGGACGAAATCTGGCCGCCGACGTCTGCCCGCGTTATGCGTTTCTTTCTCGAAGTGCCACGGAGGACAGGTGCGGTCTGGACGAGATGGCCCGCAAGTTGCACAGGGTGAATCAAGGTGGACAGACCCTGCAAACGATGATCTTCGAACCGGGGCCGCTCCAGTTGCACTTGGCCATGGGCTCCTGTCCGTCGTCGGCCCTGCCCATGAAGCGACTGGATTTGCCGCCGTTAATGGGGGCGAGTCGGCCTCCGCCGGATGACGGATCGCCGACAGGGCAATGAAAACGCGGCTCACAGGGTGGGAGTCGTGCCGAGACGGATTCCGCGCTTCCCGGACAGAGGCGTATTGACAATGGCGACGTTGTTGTGCAAAGTTCACAGGGAGGCCAAGAACCATGCTAACATACCCGAAGCTCTTGCGAGCCGCGTTTTTCCTACTGGTCGCCGGGTGGAATGTGCAATCGCTCAAGGCCGATGCAGCCGCAGAGCCGAGAAGAGAATCCATGAACACCAACCAGCCGACGAAGGCCTCCGAGACAGGCGATTCTCAGCGATCAGTGGCCGAGGGGCGATTGGCGTTGGCGAGGGGCGGTGAGTCACACCCCTCTACCGACTACTTCCCCACGGCCAAGCAGGGCCGCTGGCACTACGACGTCGAGGTCACCAGGCCCGGCAGGGAGGCCCAGGAATTCTCTGCGGTCAAGTATGTGAAGGACACCCGGCAGACGGGAGGGAAGGAATACCTGCGGATGGTCACCGAGGTCAGCGGCGGGACGCTGCCCGTGCCCGATCAATTCTACCGTGTGGAGAACGGGAGCGTGTACGCGGCCGTGCAAGGCACGCAAGGCAAGGAACTGCTGGTTCTGCCTGCCGATCCCCGCCAACAGAGCACGTGGCGCGGAGAGGCGCTCCCGTCCATCCGGCGCCTGTCCGGTTCGGCGACCCTGAATCAACGATTCCAGCACCGTTCCCTGGAATACGATTGCGTGAAGGTCTCCCTGATCATGACCATTGTGGAGCGGGGGTTTTTCGGCGGCGAGACGGAAGTACCCGTGCGTTTGGATCGTTGGTTTGCCCCGCACGTCGGGATGGTGAGGGAATTGCGGGTTGTCGGTGAAGAAGGCAAATCGAACTACCTGACGACCGATTCCAGACTCACCGAGTTCACACTTCGAGAAAACCCGTGAGATTCGCCGCCAGAAGTCGGGAAGGTTATGGCTGCCTTCGCGTCAGCGACCGGAAAGGATAAGAAGGATGTCGGAAAGCTATCCTGATTGGCAGGATGAAAAGGTCAAAGTCGTCAAGAACATCCACGGCGTGTGCTCGATCTGGCCCGCCGAACGGAGCAATGCTCCGGGGTGGGAGGACGCCGGTTTTTCCGGCTCGAAAGAAGAGTGCCTGCAGTTCGTCAAAGAGCACTGCGACGGCAACTGCCGGTGGTTGGATCAGCCTCCTGAGGCCAGCGACTATCTTCCAAGCAGTGGACCCGTTTAGCTAAGCAAGGCCGGGTCAAGAAAGCTCAGCGGCAGAGAGAAGTCGGGGACGACGTATCTTCGTGCCGTACACGCGTCCGTGCTGCGCCAGCAGATCGTTGAAGTTGCCCTGCAGAAATCCGTAGACTTCGACGGGAGGGGCCGCGGAGAGGTACTGCCGAGCCAGCAGATCCATTTCCGCGTCGTACGCTTTTTGAGAATGGGTGTGCGCGTAGCACCGCCCCGGATGCCGGCGAAGGTCGCCGTCAAAGGCCGGGCCGATGTGCCAAAGTTCGTGAAAGGTCGTGATCAGCTTTTCGCGAAACCCCAGATCCATGAAACGGGGCAAATAGAATGTCAGGATGTACAGAATCTCGCGGCCTTGGGCATCATACAGTCGCTGGATGGCATAGGTTCGGGTTCGGCGGCGACAAGTCAGCGATCCGCCCGCGAAGCGCATGGGCGTGAGCGATGCGTACATGCCGTGAGCGGTGCGTTTGCGGGTCTGGGCGAACGAGATGGCGACATGGGCGAGATCAATGTGCCCCAACGCGGGAAGACGAGCGACCGCGTCGGCGCACAGTCGCCGCATGGAATTCGTAAAGCTGAAGCCGGAAGACGGGGAACTGCGGCGGGTCCGTTGGGAAAATTGGCGTCCGTGCATCCTCGCTACTCCGACGCTCGCCGGCAGCGCCGGTCCTAATCCGCAGCGGCTGTCTCGGCAGCGGGCTCTTCCTCCGACACCTCGAAGTCCGGTTTCTCGCTCACTTCCTTGACGCGGTCATGGCTGCCAACCAATTCCAGGATCGCCCGGTGGCCGGCATCGCCCAAGCGGGGGTGCGCCAGCCGCAGGATGCGCGTGTAGCCTCCCTCGCGAACTTCGAATCGAGGTGCGATATCCTCAAACAGCACACGGACGGCCTGCTTGTCGCCGATCATCTGCAGAACGCGGCGCCGGGCCGCCACGGCGGGCGCCAGCGCCTGGCACCAGGACTGCCATTGTGGACTTGTCCGCCACCGCTTCCACTCGTCCGAATTCCGCTCCGCATTGGTCGCATACTGGCGGGCATTCGCCTCTGCCTGCAAGGACTGGCAGGCGATCCTGATGCACTTCTCCACCAACGGCTTGACTTCGCGTGCCTTTTGCAGGGTGGTGACGATCCGCCCCTTGACCTTGGGTGCGTTTTCTTCGATGTCCGGATCGACCTCGCGCTCTGTCAAGAACAGGCTGCTGGCCAGGTTTCGAAACATCGCCTGACGGTGGCTGGAAGTCCGTCCTAAGTGTCGTCCACGTTTTCGGTGTCTCATGATCGCAAACTCTATGCCGTTGGAATTCTCAATTAGCGGAACAAAGGCGCAGGAGGCGGCAGCCGCATCCCCAAGTGCAAGCCGAGCTGTCGAAGCTTGTCCCGAACCTCGTTCAAAGTCGTTTCGCCGAAATTGCGGACTTCCAGCAACTGGTCCTCATTGCGCTGGACCAAATCCCGGACCGTGCTGATGTTCTCCGACTCCAAACAGTTCATCGCCCGAACGGACAACTTCAATTCCGCCAAACTCATGTTGAGCTTGGCTTCCATCAAGCCATCCAGCCCCATCGCGCCCGTCTTCGCAGGCACGCTGATGCGGGTGCCCAACTGCGTGTACTGGACGAAGGGGTTCAAGTGCTTCCGCAGGATCTTCGCCGATTCGACCATCGCCATTTCGGGATGGAGTGAGCCGTTGGTCCAGATATCGAGCGTCAGCTTGTCATAGTTCGTCTTCTGACCAACCCGCGTCTCTTCAATCTCATATCTGACGCGAATCACCGGGCTGTACACGGCATCAATGGGAATGATCCCAATCTCGTGATCGGTGACGCTGTGTTCCGACGCGGGCACGTACCCGCGCCCGTTCTCCACGACCATTTCCATCATGAACGGCACATTGTCCGTCAATGTGGCCAACACGTGGTCCCGGTTGATCACTTCCACGTCGGCATCGGTGCGGACATCCGCCCCGGTGACGACGCCTGTCTCGTTCTTTTCGACCGTGATCACCTTCGTCGATTCGCTGTGGTTCTTGACCACGAGGGACTTGACGTTCAGGACGATGTCGGTGACGTCTTCCAACACGCCAGGGATGGTGCTGAACTCGTGCTGAGCGCCACGAATCTTGATTTGCGTCACGGCGCTGCCGGTGAGACTCGACAGCATGATTCGCCTCAGGCTGTTGCCGATGGTCACGCCGAA
>CAYPGE010000478.1:0-6517 GCA_964409865.1 uncultured Pirellulaceae bacterium | reverse complement strand
CCATGATAGGCTCCGGACGCCGCGTCGCGCGGCACCTTGACATCGACCCAGAACAGCCCCAGGTCGGTCCTGGCGACATCCAACGGCCCGTTGGGCAACAGCACGTCGGGCCAGGGACCGACGTACAACACCGGGTACTGCGGCGGCACGGTCTGGACGTAGCCCACGCGGTAGATCGTGAACGCGGCGGCGGGGATCACCCCCGTGCCTTTCTCCTGTTGCAATGAGCCCGAAACCAGCGTCACGCGGCCGAGCTGCTTGCCGATCGCGGGCAGCACGGCCACCTGGAAACTCTCGCTTTCATTGCGCGCCGCCTGCAGGTGGACGCGGTTGCCGTACGTGCCCTTGAACCAGTATTTGTTCTTGGGGATCTTCTCCAGGCCGTGCTGCGTGCCCAGCATGAAGTCCTTGGGGGCGTCGGCGCCGAGCAGGTCCAGCCAAGACTGTTGAGCTTGTTGAAAGCGCCGCAACTGGTCAGAAAACGGCAGGCCCCAATGGTCCAGCGTGTCTTTGAGCGCCAGCTCGGCCTCGGGCAGGGACTTGAGCAACTCCTGGTCGGTGGGTCCGGCTGCCAGGGCAAGGGCTGTCAACAGCACCCACGTCAACACACCCAGACAACTGCGCGACATCAGGTTCTTCATGGATTCCCCTCCGTTATGGAGAATAGAGCAATGCAAAGACGGTGTTCATCACGATCGGTCTGTCCTGTGGATGATCGAGGTACGAAACCTGTTAATGTACCTTAACATTTCCGTCTGGGCAGCCCAAGGAGAGGCGGGGTATAATGCCGGTTGGCCGAGTTGCGAATCTGCGGAGGAGAGACCGGATGACAGAAAGATGAGCAGAAGAGGATGAACATTGTCCCGCATTTCATTTTTCTGTCACCCCATCTTTCTGTCAGCCTCTTGCATTCTCCTGTGTTCGTTTGCCGCATCGCCCGGCCAGCAGAACGTGCCGATCGACTGTTTCAGAACGTCAGTCCGCGAGTTTCTCCGGTGTGGCACGGCCTACTTGCTGGCCGTGCCACAGGTCCTCTTACAAATGGGAGGCTATCATGCGTTGCGTTTCCCTTCTCGTGATCCTGGCAGCTGTGCTGATGCCCCCCGCCGCGACATGGGCGGACGAACCGCCCGCGCCCGGCAGCCCGTTGGATGCGCTGCGTCAAGCCCGCCGGGAAGCCGCGCAGCGCAAGCGGCGGGTGATTTTCAACAACGACGGCGACGACGTGATCTACACCAAGAAGGAACCCACGGCCGAGGCCCTGCTCGCCCTGCGGACCGCGCCGCTGGTGGGCAGCCAGGTGGACAGCATCTTCTACAGCAACTCGATGTGCTTCGGCCACGCCTTGCACCAGAGCCTGGTCATGGAGCCCTTTGTTTCGACCGCGTATATCTTCCAAGACAACGGCTTGCCGCAACTGCTCCAGCGCGGCATCGACCCGATCCGCGTGATGGTCGATTTTGGCCACCGGCACGGCATCGAGGTCTTCTGGGACCTGCGGATGAACGACACGCACGACGCGGGGCTTGACGGCTACGGCCCGTACCTGCTGCCCAAACTGAAGCACGATCATCCGGAGTACCTGGTGGGGACGGCTCAAAAGCAGCCCAAGTACGGCACGTGGTCGTCAGTCAACTTCGCTGTGCCGGAAGTCCGCGAACTGGCCTACCGGTTCGTGGAAGAGGTGTGCCAGAAGTTCGACGTGGACGGCGTGGAACTGGATTTCTTCCGCCACGCTTGCTTCTTCAAGAGCGTGGCCGAAGGGGGCCGCGCCAGCCGCGAAGAACTCGACATGATGACCGATCTGCTGCGGCGCATCCGCCAGATGACCGAGCGCGAAGGCCTGCGCCGCGGCCGGCCGATCCTGATCGCCATCCGCGTTCCCGATTCGGTCGAGTATTGCCAGGGGATCGGGTTGGACTTGGAGAAATGGCTGGCCGAAGGACTGACCGACCTGCTCAGCGGAACGTGCTACTTCCAGTGCAATCCGTGGGAGTACCTGGTCGAACTGGGGCATCGCCACGGCGTGCCGGTATATCCGTGTTTGAGCGAATCGCGGGTCCAAGGCGAGACCCGTTTTTCGCGCCAGTCGATCGAGAGCTATCGCGCCCGCGCAGCGCGGGCCTGGGCTTCCGGCGCGGACGGGATCTACCTGTTCAACTACTTCGACCCGCGCGGCGCCGTGTGGCGCGAGTTGGGCGACCCGGCGGCCCTGCAGCGGATGGACAAACTGTACTTCGTCACCGTGCGCAACGGTGATCCGGAACGCTACCTGGCCGGCGGTCGCAAGCATCGTCACGTGCCCATCCTGACGCCCAGCGATCCCTGGCTGGTCCCCACGAAGGAATTCCGCGAGGTGGAACTGGCCATCGCCGACGACCTGGCCGCGGCGGCCTCGGCCGAGCGGAAGCCACAGGCTACGTGCCACGTGCGGGCCACCGGACGCAACCTGGAGCTGACCCTGAACGGCCAGCGACTGGAGAACGCGTCGGTCCAGGACGACTGGCTCGATTTTGCCCTCCCGCCGGCGTTGCTGAAGAAGGGGAACAACCGACTGGCGTTTCGGACGCAGCCGCAGCAGCCAGCCTCGGCGACGGCGGACGACTGGACACTCGTCTGGCAGAGCCCGTCACTGCCGGGTCCCCCGTGGAAGAAGATGGGCTTTGTCCGAGACTGCGTCGCCGAAGTCCGCGATGGCAAATTGCTGGTGGCCGATCGCGGCACGGCGCCGGGCAGCTACGCTTACTTCCAGCACCTGGGCGCCGTCTGTCCGGACGACGAGGTCGTGGTGGAAGTCCGCATGAAGCTGCTGTCCGGCTGGAGCAGCGTGCTGATCGAGAACGGCGTGGCCGGCGAGGAGATCATGTTCTATCCCGATCGCATCACGCTGCGTCACGACGGCCTGTCGAGTCCGCTGCAGACGGCGGACGCATTTCACACGTACCGCATCGTCATCCACCAGCAGGACCTGAAGGTCTACGCGGACAGCCAACTCCGGCTAGACGGCAGAGGGCGATTCACGCA
Source organism: uncultured Pirellulaceae bacterium (assembly GCA_964409865.1). Classification (GTDB taxonomy): domain Bacteria; phylum Planctomycetota; class Planctomycetia; order Pirellulales; family Pirellulaceae; genus Anammoximicrobium. The sequence continues at coordinate 3,493 of CAYPGE010000478.1, read as the reverse complement.
TCCGGCCCCCAACGGCCGCAGCGGCGTCGCTTTCGGCGGTGCCAACAGCCCCTCCGTAGGCGAAGCCCTGTGGGAGTCCGTCCGCATCCGAAACCCAGCGGTGTCCTTGCTGGAGGTGGCACTGTCGATCCGGTATCGCTCCGCCCGGTGAGCTTCTTTCCAGGTTTCACATTCCAAAAACCGCTTCACGTCGGCGGGGAGAGTCATTCGGCGACGTGAAAGATGCGCGTGTCGCCTTTTTTCAGCGCTGCGGTCGCCTTGGGGCCCGGCCCCAAGTCTTCGCCGGTCAGCAAGTCCGTCAGCGGTCGGCGCCGGCCCGTGTCGATCTCCAAAGGTCCGTCCTGGGCGGCGTGGAGCACAACGTAGGGACCGTTGGCGTACACGTTGCAGTCGGTTTGCGTGAACAGATGGACGCCAGCTTTGCGAGCTGCCAGCCGCAACAGCTGCGAGGTGAGTCCCGGCGGCCCGACGAACAGCGACCCGCCGTCGGCCGACTGCCGCAAGGCCACCGCGGCAGAACCGTCCGGCCAGATCGCCAGAGTCTCTGCGGGTGTCGCGTCCGCCGCCGCGAACAGCGGCGTGATCGGCTGCTTGACGCCGAAGCCTTCGAGCACCCCAAGCTCTTTGCCGAGTTCGGTCGGTTCGGCCCACGCGGTTTGGCCACTGACCGTCTTGATCTGGAAACCCGTCACTTCCCGCATCGCGTCCAGCGACGTGGCACTTTCCTCGTGGTAGCCCGGAGCGTAGCACCAGACCCGCATCTGGTTGCGCGTGGCGGCGAGCAGTTCGCGCCGCTGCTGGGGCGACAGCCGCCAGGAGGTGAGCAGCACGTACATCTTGGCCGGCACTCGGCCGGCGAGCACGTCGTCCTGCAGGTACTGGCCGTACGGCGCGCCCATGCGGCCCAGCGGCCGCCGGACCTCGTACACGCCGGGCGCGGTCACGATCTGCCCGCCGGCAGCCACGCGCAGCATGCTCTGCTCGTCGATCACCGCCGCCACCTCCGGCCGAAACGGCACGGGCCTGTCGAGCAACGTTTGGTCGAGCGGCTGCAATCGCTCCATCTCGGCCCACATCCGCGCGTCGTCAAACCAGCCGCTCGCGCCCAGATCCATCCACCACGTGCCGAAATTCCGCACGGCGCATTGGGCCGTGTTCCGCAGCAGCAGCCGATTCGTGTCCTCGATCGTCGTCACGCCGTCCGCCCAGCCGGGGAATCGGCCGGTGCCCAGGTGCGTCCGCGTATCGTCCTCGTACAGCCACATCTTGCCGGCCAACGCGACGCTTTCCGCCGCGGTCATCGCCGGCCCACTCTGCCCCAGTCCGCGGTCGAAGTACGAGATCGGCGAGCACAGCACGTCGATGTCGGGGCAATCCAGGACTCGCCGCAGCGCATAATGCCCCGCCGTGGCGGGACCGTTGCGGATCGCTCCGAATTCGAACACATAGCCGTAGAAGAACACGACCAGTTTCCGGCCGCGCGAAGCCTCCCGCGCCGCCCGAGCCAGGCTGCACACGCAATCGGCCATCATCTGCTGCTGGAACTCGGCAAAGTCGATCAATTGCCGCCCCGTGCGCGGGTCGTGCAGCATGCCCGCCGGTGCCGCCCGCCGCGACTCGGGCGCAGGAACGGCGGCCGCGGCCAGCGTAGCCTGCGGTTCGTGCCACGCGGCCTGCAAAGCGGCATCGCTGGGATACCGCGCGGCCAGCCAGTGACGCCAGGCGCGCAAGTCGCCCGGCGCATAGCCGTTCAGGGCCAAGCCCCAGGTTTCCTGATAGAACCATTCACCCGTGTTCTGGCCGCAAGGGTGATATCCGGCGGTACGGTCGCCGAATTTGTCCTCGAGATGGGCGATCAGGGCGGCCAGACGCTCGGCGGCATCGCGGCGGTAGTCGGGCGAGGCCACAACGGCGCCGGAGTGTCTCTGTGGCCCCCGGTCCCAGACCATCACGTCGTCGGGATGCGATTCGCGCCACCAGGCCGGCGGCTCCATGCCAATGCGGGGCAGCAGCAGGGCTTGGGGATTTGCGTCCAGCACCGCGCGGCATTGAGCCTCGGGCGCCGTCCAATCCACCGGTTCGCCGGGCTTGGGCCACGGCAGACTGACCGGGAAGCTGACGAAGTCCACTCCCACGTCCGCCGCCAGCTTGATCTGGCTCCCGAACGGACTCGGCGGCCCGCCCAGGTAGGTAAAGGTCTGCCCCGGCCGATAGAAAGCCACCGTCACATCCCGCGCGGGCTGCGCCTGGGCCCAGAAGCGAACGCGGTAACGATGCCCGGACCGCAACGCGAGATGGGCATGATGGTAGACGTGAAAGTCGGGCCAACGGCCGTTTGGCGGATCTTTCAAGGTGACGCACAAAGCCGCCGATTTCTCGCGCCCTTTGCCCGCCTTGACTTCCAGGACACCCACCGTGTTTTCCTCGCCGGGCGGCCAGAAAGTCCAGGATTTTTGGAAGCCCTCGATTCCGGACTCGAAATCCTGAACCGGCACAACATCCAGGCCGGTCGTCAGGTCGGCGACGTGGATATCGTCCAGGCAGATTTCGCCGGGCGACTGGCCAAAACGCAGGTGCATCGTCGCCCTGGCCGGCTCGTCCTGCGCAGGCGAGAACTCAAACTCGATCACTTGGGCCGCAGTTCCCACGGCCAGCGGCCGCGAACCCGGCGCACCCCAAAACATCCGTGCCCGTACCGGCCGCCCGTCGACGACAATCCGCGGTGCGCCGCAAGCGGCGTCGACACGGACGGTCTCGACGGCCGGCGCCGGAGCGGTGAGCCAGAGGACAAGCCCGGCGATGACCAGCGAACACCAGGTGCGGTCCACGTGCGATTCGAAGCGCCGGTTCCAGCAACGGTCGGGGGGTAGGTGCAAGGTGCCGTTCATGATGCCTCCTTGGGAACTGGTCTGGTTGGGACCGCCAAACAAATGAATGCCGCATGGTCGCCTTTCGCTCCGCGAAAGGACGTTCCTTCGCGGAGCGAAAGACGACACTTTTTACCTGGCCGGTCCTTGGACAGCGTAACCCAAGGAAACGGCGGTTGTCCAGCGGGACTTCGTGTCGCCTTGGGCTCACCCCGGCCGGGCGAGCGTCTGCCCAAAGGAATGAAAAGGGAACAACGAATGAAAAACGAAAAACGAAAACGAAAAACGAAAAGGACAGAACGAAAAGCAAACGAAAAACGAAACGAAAAGGAATGAAACGAAAACGAAAAGGACAGGCATTATCTGTTGACCACGGGTCGGTTGTTTGGTAGGATGATTCCCGGACGTGGAGGTTTTTTGGGGCGGGGAGGGTGACGCGATGACGGTAGCTCGAACGAAAAGGACAGGCATTATCTGTTGACCACGGGTCGGTTGTTTGGTAGGATGATTCCCGGACGTGGAGGTTTTTTGGGGCGGGGAGGGTGACGCGATGACGGTAGCTCGAAGTCAGTTGGTGGATGTGGGTGTAACTCGTTACTATCACTGCATTTCTCGCTGTGTGCGGC
>CAYPGE010000477.1:0-6525 GCA_964409865.1 uncultured Pirellulaceae bacterium | reverse complement strand
CGCGCCCGCTCGATCATCGCCGGGCTGAAATCCGCGCCCGCGACCGACAATCCCCAACCCTGGAACATGGCCGCATGATGTCCGGTCCCGCAGGCCACGTCCACGACGCGGCGGACTTGGTGCTCTTCAAACAGGCGGCGATAAAACGGCCCCTCGCGAGCCAGTCGTTGGGGCCAGTCCACGAGGGCTTCGTACACATCGGTCAAGTCGTGAAACAATTCTGGCATGTTCGTGAAACCGGAAGACGTGTCAACTCGCTGAAGCCGAACAGAAGCCTGAGTCGCTGAGATTCTTCGACTCTTCGACTTTTCCACGTTTCGACTTTATACTGACGGACGCGATGATTGGCCAGTCCCACGCACTGCTTCCCAAACGATTCGGCGAAGAAGGGAGATCCCAATGTATCCTGCTCGGCGAGGACTGATCGAGGCGTTGTTTCCAGAGGGTATGCCCGGCCTGTGGTGTCCGTCGTTGACCCATTTCGATGCCCAGGGACGGATCGATCCCGCCCGCATCGAAAAGCACCTTGCAAGGCTTGCACCGCACGCTCGCGGCCTGCTGGTCCCCGGTTCCACGGGCGAAGGTTGGCAGCTGACGGATCGGGAGGCCCGCGAGCTGCTGACCATCGTCATCCAAGCGGCGCAACGCTGGAAGCTGCACGTGCTGATCGGGGCCTTCAAGCATCAGACGACCGCCGTGATCCAAGCGATCGACGAGGCGATGCAGTGGCTGCAGACCCTGGCGGGGACGCAGGACTGGCTCGAGATCGCCCGGCAGACTCGCGTCGTCGGGTTCACGGTCTGCCCGCCGCGTGGCGACGAACTGACACAGGACCAGATCCTCGCGGCACTGGAACAGGTGCTGCAGTTGCGGCATCCGACGGCGTTGTACCAACTGCCGCAGGTGACCGAGAACGAGATCTCGCCGGCCACGTTCCTGCAACTGGTCGAACGCTACCCGAATCTGTACCTGCTGAAAGACACCAGCGGCCAGGACTGGATTGCCCGCGCCGGCATCGATCCGGGCGGCGTGTTTCTGGTCCGAGGCGCCGAGGGCGGATACAGCCGCTGGCTCAAACCGGCCGGCGGGCCGTACGACGGATTGCTGCTCAGCTCGGCCAACAACTTCGCCCCGCAGTTGGCGGAAGTCCAGCGGCTGGTGGCCGACGGCCGGCGAGAAGAAGCGGACGCGCTCTCCCAGCGCATCGACCGCGTGGTGTCCCGTTGCTTCGAGATCGTGGCCGGCGTAGCGATGGGCAATCCGTTCACCAATGCCAACAAGCTGCTGGATCACGTCATGGCTTACGGCGAGGATGCGGCGCGGCGTCCCCCGCCTGTGCTGCACGGCGGCGTTCCGCTGCCGCGCGAACTGATCGAACCGGTCGCCGCCGCTTTGCAGGAACAGCAGCTGTTCCCGGAGTGCGGCTATCTGGCCGCGGCTCCCCCGGCGAACGGTGCGACGTGAGCCCAGCGGTGCTTTCGGATGATTTCACCGGAGGAAGCAGGCCGGAACAAGTCCTCACAGTTCCGGCGGGAATCTCTGCGGTTTTCCGGCCCTTGGCTGTGCCGGAACTGCGAGGACTTGTTCCGGCCTACCTGCTTCTTCACGCGCCCAACGTTCGACGGATTTGCCCCAGCGCGCTCAGCGTGAACAGCAGCGGGTACAGCCGCTCGTAGTACCACAGTTTGGCAAAGTAGAAACCGATCGGCGATGCGTTGCGGTGGCGGTCCTGTTCGACCGCGTCCAGCAGCCAATTGACGGCTCGGTCGAGCACCTTGGTGCGATTCTCGTGAGAAATCCGGGCCAACGCTTCCACCGCCACCGCCGTCTCTTCCACGCTGCTGGCGTGGTGCCCGCCGCTGGCCGCCCGCTGCGCCGCCCCGCCGCCCCAGCCGCCGTCGGAGTTCTGGTTGCGGCACAGCCAGTCCACGCCGCGCCTTGCCGGCTCCGTGTTCAGCGCCCCCCAATCGCGATAGGCCAGCAGCACCTTGGCCGTGCCGTAGACCGGATTCTCTTCCTGCGGATCGTCCTGGTTGCCGAACCACAACGGCACCCAGCTGCCGTCCGGACGCTGCTGGCGAGCCAAGTAACGCAGACCGGCCTGAACCGCTTTCTCCCATGACCGGCTCGCCGCCACGTGCTCCCAGGCCTTCAGAGCCCGCAACGCATGCGCGGTCAAATCCGCTCCGCTGCGGTCGAAGGGCAGTTTTCCCCAGCCGCGGCAAAACGTGGGCCAGCCGCCGTCCCGGTTCTGCAGGCCCAGCAGCCAGCCGATCCCGGCCGCGGCCGCCTCCTCGATCCGCGCACGATCCTCGGTTGAACACGACGGAGCGTCTCGCCAAGCCGCCAGCGCCGATAGCGCCCCCGGCGTGTCGTCCGCGTCCGGCACGGCGCCGCTCAAGTCCGTCCAGCCCCAACCGCCCGGCGCCGCTCCGGTGAACGGATGCACCTGCCGGTGCTGGCAGGACAACAGCCAGTCCAGGCAGCCCAGCGCCGCCACATCCTCGCCCGTGCCCGCTAAGGCGTTGATGGCCAGCGTCGTGGTCCAGGTGGCCAGATTCACGTCGATGGGCCAGCTGCCGTCCGGGCGGACGGAGTCCAGCAGAAATTTCACGCCCTGCTGCACGACCGGATGCTCCACGCGCCCTGACGCGGCCAGGCTCATGACCACAAAGCTGGTCAGCGGCGCGGCCTCCAGGTAGCCGCCGCTGGCCGGCTGCATGCGGAGCAGGACGCGCAAGCTCGGTTCGATGGCCGCTCGCCGCACCAGCCGCATCCAAGGCCAGGCGGACGGCAAGTGATGATGGCGGACCTGCCCGATGGCCACCAGCGCGGGGATGGCATAGCTGACGACCGGCAAGCGGACGAAACGGTAGCAACGCTGCGGCACGCAGGCCAGTTCGAAGGGCAGCGGCGGCACGTCGGACCAGGACACCAAGCCCGCCAACGCGCAGTTCGTGAGGATCGGCACGGCAAACGTCCGATCCCGGCCGTACCGGGCTCGCAGGCCGTCCAGCCCGCCCTTGCCGTCGATGTAACGCTGCGCGGCGGCCAGCGATTCTCTGGTTGCCAGGCTTTCTCTGGTTGCGAGGCTCTGCCTCGTAACCCACTGCTCGCGAGGCTCCGCCTCGCATCCGGCCGGCAGAGCCGGCGAGACAGTGCGTTCCCAGGCAGAGCCTGGGAACGAGGCCGGCGCGGCCAGCGATTCGGACAATCCCTCCGCCCGACCTGCCAGTTGAATCGCCGCGCGGACCAGCATGGTCGTGGCGATGTTCGAGTTACTGCGGTCCGTGTCCCCCCAGCCGCCGTCCGCGTTCTGGTGCGCAGACAGCCAGGCGATCCCGCGAGCGATCAGCGAGTGGTAGCGATCGTGCGGCGGTGCATGCCTTTGGACCAGCGCCAGCGCGCTCACCGCCGTCGCCGTCGACAACGCCGCCGTCGATAACTCGCCGATCCAATGCCCGGCCGCCGACCGCTCGGCCAACAGTTGGCCGCGGACTCGTTCATACGCGGCGTGCAGACGTGCCGGGTCGATCATGGCTGCCTCTCTTGGCTGGTCATACGAACATACCAGAATTGCTGGGCCTGTTCAATCAACAGAAGTAAGGGGGCAGACAAATCCTTGGGGAAGCGGCCCAGCTGTCTTCCAGCAGTCGTCACGTTTCCGCCGCGGGCCGCGGGCGCGTTGAACGCGGACGATTGCTCCTTCACCGGCCGACCACCTGCAGGGCCAGCACGCCCTCGTCGGCACAGCCGGCGATGATCTCGCGAGCCGGAGGCTGGCCGTCCAACTCGCACGCCCGGATGCTCTGCACGGCTGCCGGGGCCTGATACCAAGCGCTGATCCGACTGTCGGCGTCAATTCGAAGCCCGTACCAACGTGGCACGAACGAGAATCCCATCAATCTTATCCGTCCTGAGACGCCAGGGTAGACTGGAGCGTCCGTACTGACTATACCACGGTCTTGTCGCGATGACGGCACGGCTCGGAGAGCCATGCTACAGAGATTCACGCCCCAACCCAGGAGGTCGTTATGCTGGCTAGACTCGCGCGTCGGACGTGTTGGACATTCCTGATCCTGCTGGCTGCTCCGCTCCAGGCGGCGGAAGAGAAGGCCGCGCAGCCGGCGATGGACACCACCAAGCCGGCGGCCGCCGCCAAGCCGGCAGACACCAGCAAGCCGTCCGCGGCGAGCAAGAAGGTGCCTGCGGGGCCGCCGCTGGATTGGAAGGCCGGAGTATCCACGGCCCGAATCACCCCCAACACGCTGATGTGGATGGCTGGCTATGCGGCCCGCAAGCAGCCCGCAGAGGGTACCCTGCAGGAACTGTTCGCCAAGGCCCTGGCGCTGGAAGACGAAGCAGGCCAGCGCGTGGTAATCGTCACGCTGGACCTGATCGGCGTGCTGGTCACGGTGCGCGAGAGCGTGGAAAAACAGGTCCAGGAGCAGTACCAGTTGCCGCCGTCAGCCCTGGTGCTGAACGCCTCGCACACGCACTGCGGTCCGGAGTATCGCGAACGGACCGGGCGCGAGGATGAGGCCCGCAACTATCACCAGTTCCTGGAATCGACGCTGGTGCGGCTGGTCGGCCAGGCCCTGGCCGATTTGCGTCCCGCACGGCTGACCTACAACCACGCACGGGCCGGGTTTGCCATGAATCGCCGCCGCAACTACGCCTTGCCCAAGGAGGACATCAACGCCAATAAGGCTCCCAATCCGGTCGGACCCGTCGACCACGACGTGCCCGTGCTGTGCGTGCTGGACGCCGAGGGAAGCGAGCGGGCCGTGCTGTTCGGCTACGCCTGCCATAACACGACGTTGGGGTTCTACCAGTTCTGCGGCGACTACGCCGGTTGGGCGCAGGAGTATCTGCAAGTGGACCATCCCGGCATGACGGCCATGTTCCTGATGGGCTGTGGGGCCGACCAGAATCCCTACCCGCGGCGCGAAGTCGAGCTGGCTCAACGTCACGGCCGCAGCCTGGCCACGGCTGTGGAGGCGGCGTTGTTCGCCAACCCGCGGCCGCTGCACGGGTCCCTGCGTTCGGCGTTGGAGTACGTGGATCTGCCCTACGCCGATGCGACGCGGGAGCAACGGCGTTACCCCGTGCAAGTGCTGCGGATCGGCAAGGATGTGACCATCATCACCTTGGCCAGCGAGGTGGTGGTCGACTACTCGCTGCGACTGAAGCGCGAACTGGCCTCTCCGCCGGCCATGGTGTGGGTGGCCGGCTACACCAACGGCTACTTCGGCTATATTCCCAGCGAGCGGGTACTGGCCGAAGGCGGCTACGAAGCGCCGGCCTACGCGCCCGGGATCGAAGAACGGATTGTCGGCAAGGCCCTGGAACTCTGCCGGCAGTTGAACGAGCCGGCAGCCAAGAACGTGGAAGCCACAGACTAGAAACGGCACTAGTGCGTCGTCAAGGCTTAATCTTGGGGTGACCGATGCGGTGGCGTAAGCTTCCAGCTTGCGTTTGGCGCGATGAATCGAAAGGCAAGCAGGATGCTTACCCCACTTTTTAGCCTTGAAGACGCACTAGCGGCTTGGGATCAGCACGACGGGTTGACGCAGGAGAAAGTCCTCGGTGTCCACCGCGTCGCCGACGATCCAGCCGGCATCGTTGATGTCGTTCAGGTACAGCTCTCGGGAGGTGGCCGCGTCCAGATTCACCGCGCTGCCCCCGATGTTCCAGAGGACACCCACGTCGCCTCTCCACTCCAGCGTCTTTTTGATCACGATGCTGCCGATGCCCACGACTTGCAGCGGACTGGCGTTGTTCAGTCCGTTGGCTGCGAAGTTACGGATCTCGTATGGTTGTCCGCCAATCCGCCCGCCCGGCAGTTGGGGCAAGACGAGCTGCGTGCCGGCCGCGTTCATGACAAACGCCCAGCTCCGGCCGTCGTTGTACGAACCGCACACGGTCCCCGCTTCGTTGATCCCTTGCGCCTGGCTGTAGACGTTGAACAGTTGGGTTCGAGAGCCTGCCACCTCCCATATTTGCTCACCGTCCCAGGCCAACCTCAGGCGATGGGCACGACTGTCCGGATAGTTGAGGTTTGTGCAGACATAACCGCTGTTGGCGACTTCCGCTCCCAAAATGCCCGGCGAAGTCAGGATGGTCTGCGTGTCGTGCACGGTCCAGACGCCGTCGACAACCGCGACCTTCCAGGCCACCAGACTCTCCTCGTCCAAGCTGGATGCCGTCCCCACGACAATCCCCTCGTCATTGATCGAGCTGGCGCTGGCTCCCACCGCTCCTTCGGGCAGCGGTAACTCGATCGGCGCTGCCGCTCCATGCGGCCAGAGCAGTGGCCGAACAGCCAGAAAATCTTCTTCCTCCAACTGATATCCGACGACGACCCCGTGATTGTTCACGGCCAGGGCGCCGGAGTGGATGGTGGCCTCAGGCCGTGTGGGCGGCAGGGTCGGCAAGTCCAACGACAGCAGCACATTGCCCGCCGCGTCCACCATCCAGTAGTGCGCCCGGCGGACTTCCACCTCACCTGAGGCGTCGTACAGG
>CAYPGE010000476.1:0-6655 GCA_964409865.1 uncultured Pirellulaceae bacterium | reverse complement strand
CCGTTCGGCGCGGGTCTCTGACCGCGCCGAAACCGCCGACCGAAGGTCTCCGATTTCGGTTTTGTGAGCGGTTCTTAGGATCACTACCATGAAGATCACCGCCGTCAAGACCTGGCTCTGTGACGCCTACCGGGCGAACCTGGCGTTTGTGAAAATTGAAACCGATGCCGGGGTTCACGGCTGCGGTGAAGCAACGATCGAATTTCACGATCGCGCCGTGATCGGCTGTCTGGAGGACCTGACGCCGGAACTGCTCGGCCGCGACCCGAGGGACATCGAGGCGCTGTGGCACGACGCTTATCGGGACGCCTATTGGCGCGGCGGGCCGGTGCTGACCAGCGCGCTGGCCGGTCTTGAGATGGCGTGCTGGGACATCAAGGGCAAAGTGCTCCAGCAGCCCGTCTGGCAACTGCTCGGCGGCCGCTGCCGCGACCGGGTGCGCTGCTATGCCAACGCCTGGTTCGTCCCGGCCAAGACGCCCGCCGAGTTTGCCGCGAAGGCCAAGGAGGCGGTGGCCCGCGGCTGGAAGGCGTTGAAGTGGGACCCGTTCGGCAGCGCGTACCGCGACATCTTGCGCGGTGAATTGCGCGACGCCGTCCGCTGCGTGGCGGCCGTGCGCGAGGCCGTGGGCGACACGGCGGATCTGCTGATCGAAGGCCACGGGCGGTTCAACGTCCCCAGCGCGCTGCGCATCGGCCAGGCGCTGGCGGAATTCGGTATCTTGTGGTTCGAAGAGCCGCTGTTTCCGGAATTGAATGCGGCCCTACCCGGACTCAAACAGCGCGTCCCGGTGCCCATCGCGGCGGGCGAACGGATCTACACGCGGTACCAGGCACGGGAGTTTCTCGACAACCGTTGCGGGGATTTCATCCAGCCCGACATCAGCCACGTGGGGATCAAGGAAATGCGGCTGATCGGCGGCATGGCGGACGCGGCGGGGGTGGGCTTCTGCCCGCACAATCCCGCCGGACCGATCACCAACCTCGCGACGCTGCACGTCGCCGCCTGTACGCCGAACTTTTTCCTGCTGGAAACCATGGCCACCGACGTGTCGTGGCGCAGCGAGTTGAGCGACGAGGACATCCGCGTGGAAAACGGCGAGATGCTGATCCCGACGCGTCCCGGCCTGGGCATCGAATTGAATGAAGCCGCGCTCGCCAACCACCCGCCGAAACATTACCATTTACGGCACTACCGCGGCGACCTCACCGCCATCCGGCCCAGCGACGCACGGGAATGGTTTCGGCGGTAGCACCAAACGGTTTTGCGGCGTTTGAGATATCACGTTTGGTGTGGCACGGCCTACTTGTTGGCCGTGTCTGCAGGAGTACGAAACGACATCGTCCGTCAGAAAGAACAACACCCTGTGATTTCGATTGAAGGAGAGGCTCATGACGCAAGTGAACCGACGCGAATTCCTGTTGACATCAACTGCCGCCGGCGTGGGTCTGGCGGCGGCCGGCCGGCTGGACGCCGCACCCTTCAAAACCACCCTGCACAAGGCCATGTGCATCGGCGAGCCGAAGGAGGAGACGTTCAAAGCGCTCAAGGACGCGGGCTTCGAGGGCGCGGAGCCCCGCGCCGGCAACGTCACGCCGGAGCAGGCGGCGGCGACCCGCGAAAGGGCCGAGAAGATCGGCATCCGCATCCAGTCGGTGATGGGCGGCGGCAGTCCCAACGGCTTGCGCGTGGCCGCCGCCTACGGTGCTGCTGCCGTTCTCCACGTTCCCGGCGGCGTCAGGAACGTGCCCATGCCCGAACCGTGGGAGTTCGACATCGAGTTCGACGACACGAACGGGCACTTGACGCGCGTCATCCAAGGCGACAACGCAAAATACCAGGACTACATCGAAGCCCACAACCGCTCGATGGATTCGGCGCGCGAGAACGTCCGGAAGCTGATTCCGATCGCGGAGGAAACCAAGGTGGTCATCGCCCTGGAAAACGTGTGGAACAACTTCTGCGTCAAGCCGTCGATCTTCAAGTGGATGGTGGCGTCATTCCAGAGTCCCTGGGTCAAGGCGTATTTCGACGTCGGCAATCACGTCAAGTACCTGACGCCGCCCGAAGTCTGGATTCGCGAATTCGGTCCGCTGCTGGGGCAAGTCCACATCAAGGACTTCAAGCTCAATCCCGACAACCACGGCGGACGTTTCGTCCACCCCCGCGACGGCAGCGTCAACTGGCCGTCCGTCCGTCAGGCCCTCGACGACGTCGGCTACAACGGCTGGCTGACCATCGAGGACGGCGGCCTTCCGCTGGCGGAATTCAGCCAGCGTCTGGACCTGATCATCGCCGGGCAGTAGCGTTGAACGATGGCGACAGGCGAAGTGACGGCGCGTGACCGCTGGAAACTGCGTGCGCCATGCGACACGCGGTCACGATATGTTGACAGTGAACCCGATTTCGGCGTGGATGGCTTCGGCGTAGCGATACAGGGTGTCGAGGGTGGGGTTGACTGCTCCAGAAAGCTTGGCGAGGCAAACACCGATGAAGGCCGCGGTCTATTCGTACACGCTCCTGATCACCGCCACCTTGTGGGCCATTCTGCTGCCGCAGGCCGTCCTGGCCGACGGCGAGCTGCCGCGCGGGGGCGGCATGGAAGGTCCGTTTGCGGGCGGGGTGGCGGCGGGCTGGGTCAAGAACTGTTACGGGGACAACGACGTCGTATTCACCGAGGAGACGAGCGACGTTCACAGCGGCAGGTCGGCGCAACGCGTGACGTTTACCAGGTTTGTCACGGGCGGCGTGCAGTTTCATAGCGGCGACGTGGCGGTCGAGAAGGGGCAGCCCTACACGGTGCGGCTGTGGATGAGGGGCGACGTGCGCTCGCCCGTTTACATCGGCATCCGCAAGTACAACGAAGACGTTGGCAGAAAGATGAAACAGAAGAACAAAGAAAGGCGGTACAGATGATGCGAGCAAGTTGGCACAATCTGCAAGGGTGCAACCGTACCCTGATCTGGTCCGTTGCCATCGCCGGACTGGCGGTTGCCGCCGCGCGTCCGCAGGCGGCCGAAATTGGGGCACAGCGGCCCAACATCGTCGTCATCCTGGCGGACGATCTGGGCTACGGTGACGTGCAGTGCTACAACCCGCAACGCGGCAAGATCCCGACGCCGAACATCGACGCGCTGGCCGCGCAGGGAATGCGGTTCACGGACGGGCATTCCAGTTCCGGCGTGTGTTCGCCGTCGCGTTATACGCTGCTGACGGGCCGCTATCACTGGCGAACGCGGCTGCAGTCCGGGATTGTGGGCGTGTTCGGAGCGCCGTTGATCGCGCCGGAACGCGTGACCATCGCAAGCCTGCTGCAGCAGCAGGGCTATCGCACCGGTTGCGTCGGCAAGTGGCATTTGGGATGGGACTGGCCGATCCCGCAGGATCAGGCGGCGTTATTCCGCGCCAAGCCGCAGGGCGATTCCGTGACGCCGCCCGAAAACCAGAAGCAAGTGTGGAGCCAGGTCTTCTCGCAGCCGATCGCGGGCGGACCGACTACGCGCGGCTTCGCCAGCTACTTCGGCACCGACGTGCCCAACTGGCCGCCGTATTGTTTCATCGAAAACGACCGCACCGTCGGCATCCCGTCCGAGTTCTTGCCGGCGAGATTGTTGAAAAACCACCAGGCCAGTCTGCCGGGGCCGGCGCTGCCGGACTGGCGTCTGGAGCCGATCCTACCCGCGCTGGGCGATCGGGCTTGCGCGTTTATCGAGAGCTGTGCCAAACAGAGCGAGCCGTTCTTCCTGTACATGCCGCTGACGTCCCCTCACACGCCGCTGGCGGTCACCGAGGAGTGGAAAGGCAAGAGTGGCTTGAACACGTACGCCGATTTCGTGATGGAGACGGATGCCGTGGTCGGCCGTGTGCTGGGGGCGATCGAGAAGAGCGGTGCGGCGAGCAAGACGCTGGTCGTCTTTACGAGCGACAACGGCTGTGCGCCCTACATCGGCGCAGCCGAACTGGAGAAGCTGGGGCACTTTCCGAGCGGCCCGTTGCGGGGCTACAAAGCCGACGTCTGGGAGGGCGGCCATCGCGTGCCGTACATGGTCCGCTGGCCGGGCGTGGTCAAGGCCGGCAGCGTGTGCGATCAATTGGTGCAGCACGCCGATCTGCTGGCGACCTGTGCGGAGATTGTCGGCGCGGATCTTCCGGACACGGCGGGCGAAGACAGTGTGAGCCTGATGCCGCTGCTGGCGGGCGGCGAGCAACCCGTTCGCCAATCCGCCGTGAATTGCTCTGCGGGCGGCCTGCTGGCGATTCGCCAAGGGCCGTGGAAGCTGATTTTTGGGCCGGGTTCGGGAGGCTGGGGCGAAGGCCGCGACAGCCGGCCAGGGCAGCTGTACAACCTGGCCGACGACCTCGCCGAAACGAAGAACCTGTACGCGGAGAAGCCCGATCTCGTGGCCGAACTGACGGCGCTGATGGAGAAGGTTGTCAGCCGGGGCCGCACCACGCCGGGGGCGATGCAGGCCAACGACCAGCCGGTGAACTGGAAAAGGTTCATGCAGGGCGACGGTCAGCCGAAGAAGAAGGGCAAGGCGAAAGCGAAGAAGACCCCGGCCGGCAACAAGATCGGCCCCTCAGGCTCCGCAGCGTAGTCTTACTTCGGCGCAGCGACCCCGTCCAGCTTGTCTGGACGGTGAAGGAGAACGCGACCACAAAAAACATGTCCCCTCTCTCCCCCAGCCTGCCGCCTCCGGCGGCAGGCTGGGGAAGAGAGGGGCTTGTGGCGTGGCATCTTCTAGCCTACCAAACTCGTTCACCAGCCGCACAAGGCGGCTGGGGTCGAAAAGAGACAGTCCTATTAGCGGGGAAGCCCTGCTTTCTGAAGCAACGCCCCGCCAAAATGCCAAGTTCTGCGCGGGTCTGGCGGCCCCGCCCACCGCAGGTCTCCGGTCTTCCCAGACCTGCGGCCGGCGGTTTCGACGCTCTTCAGAGACCCGCGCCGAACGGTTTTGTTAGCGGTTCTCAGTACGGCTGGTACTGACCGGGCATGGGGATCGGGTAATCGCCGTTGGCGTCCTTGTTGACGGGCGCGGGGGCGTCCCAGGCGAGCCGCTCCGGGAACTCGCTCTTGCCCTTGGCCACGGCGTCGTCCCACTTGACAATCTTGCCCGAGTAGGTCGCCAGGCGACCGAGCACGGCCGTCATGCTGCTGGAGGCGCCCCGCCAGCCTTCATTGTAGGGCTTGTCTTGCCGGATGGCTTCGATCAGGTCTTTGTGTTCCTGGACCATCGAATTGGCCCCTGGACCCTCGTACCGCCATTCCGTTTCGCCCTTGATCCAGCCGTTGCAGTTCGACTCGCCT
Organism: uncultured Pirellulaceae bacterium; assembly: GCA_964409865.1. Taxonomy (GTDB): domain Bacteria; phylum Planctomycetota; class Planctomycetia; order Pirellulales; family Pirellulaceae; genus Anammoximicrobium. The sequence goes on along the minus strand of CAYPGE010000476.1, from coordinate 1,347 downwards.
TTCACGCCGTGAGCGGCTTCGCTGACGCTGCCGAACGTGTTGGGGATGTGCCGGCACTGGCTGTACATCTTGGTGCCGTCGGCAAAGGTGAACTCGACAAAGTGTTCGTCAAAGATCTGGCCCGTGCCTTTGTTGCCGCCCAGGTAGCGCTGCAGGCAGCCGCCCATGCCGTTGGCTTCGACCGGGTGCGCCAGCTTCTCGTCGCCGTCCTTGGCCCACGCCCAGTTGCAGACGTCCAAATTGTGGATGTGCTGTTCGCAGATGTTGTCGCCGCTGAGCCAGCAGAAGTGGTACCAGTTGTCCACCTGGTACTCCATTTCCGTGGCGCCTTCCTTGCGCGGGCGGTTCCAGATGCCGCCGCCGTTCCAGTACGCGCGCAGCAGCGTGAGATTGCCGATCGCCCCGTCGTGAATCCGCTTGATCGTCTCGACGTACTGAGGCGTATGCCGCCGCTGGAACCCGACGCCGACCTTGAGGCCCTTCTCTTCGGCCATCTGGTTGGCTTCCATCAGCTTCTTGTAGCCGGGGGCATCCACGCAGCAAGGCTTTTCCATGAACACGTGCTTGCCCGCCGCGATGGCGGCAGCGTAGATCATCGGCCGGAACCCGGGCGGGGTGGCGGTGATGATCAGGTCGGCGCCGGCGGCGATCGCTTTGTCGAAAGCGTCCAGACCGGAGAACACGCGGTCATCCGGCAGGTCCACTCGGTCTGCACGTTTCTCGCGCAGCCGTTTGGCGGTGCCTTGGGCCTTCTCCTCGAAAGCGTCCGCCACAGCGATCACTTTGATTCCAGGATCGGCATCCAAGCTGTTCTCCACGGCTCCGTTGCCGCGGCCGCCGCAGCCGATCAGGACGGCCTTGATCACATCGCTGCCGGCGGCGTGGGCCATCCGGGCGATGGGGATCTGGCCGGCCACGGCAACGCCTGCTGCAACGGTGGTTCCCTTGAGGAAGTCGCGTCGGGATGCGTTCGTCTTGTCGCTCATCATACATGCTCCTAAATCAGAATCACTGCCAATCGGCCGGCCCGGAACATCCGGGCTGGCTTGTCAAGAATTGTGGCCTTTCCGCTCGCGTAGGGCAAGTACCGATGCCGGCACTACCAGCGCACCCGAACTTCTGCACGGGCAGTTAGTAGCGTAGCGCAGGCAGCGGCACCAGCGGCGGCGCCGGGGCGGCGGATGCGGGGGACGGCAAGGTCAGGGGGGCGGCGGCGGGCGCCGCCGAGGGTGAGGATTGCCACTGGATCACCGTCGGCTGAGGCGTGCCCGGCTCTTGCGGGCGAGTGAGCGTACTGGAAATCAGGGGTTCTGCCGCCGGCGGCGTCGGGGTGGCCGACGATGGAGA
>CAYPGE010000475.1:0-6682 GCA_964409865.1 uncultured Pirellulaceae bacterium | reverse complement strand
GCGAAATCGCCGGGATCGAGCCCCGTGAGCTGGATCATATCGTCTACTACTGGGACCCGCGGTTGGCTCGTCTCCAACGGGCCTGGCATCTGCTGCGTTACTTCCCCAAGTCGCTGGGCTTGCTGCGCAGCCGGGGCGACAAGGAGTTGGCGATGCGGCGGATACCGGTGACGCTGCGCGACACGCTCCGACTGGATAGCCGTACCCGCATTCATTTCGCGCCGCATCATCTGTGCCATGCGGCCAGTACGTTCTTGACCAGCCCTTTTGACGAAGCCGCGATCATGACCGTCGATGCCGCGGGCGAATGGGACTGTACGTGGATGGGCGTGGGCCGCGGTTTGGACATGGCCTGCCTGCAGACGCAGCATTTCCCCAACTCGCTGGGCTTGGTTTACGGGGCGGTGACCGAGTTTCTGGGGTTCAAGTTTGCTTCGGGCGAGGGCAAGGTGATGGGGCTGGCGCCCTACGGAGATCCGGCGCGGTACATGGATGCGTTTCGGGATGTGATCAAGACCAGGCCGGAAGGCGGCTACGAGGTCGATCTGTCGTATTTCGCCTATCACGTGCGCGGCCGGCCGCACTGGTTCAGCCCCAAGTTCTACGATGTGTTTGGCTCGCCCCGAGTCCGGGATGACGACGAGATCAGCGACCGCCACCGGGACGTGGCCGCGGCCCTGCAGTTGCGCACGGAGGAAATCGGTTTGCACATGGCACGTTGGCTGCAAGCCAGGACGGGCCAGAAGAAGATCTGCCTGGCCGGCGGCGTGTGCCTGAACTCGGTCATGAACGGCCGGATCTTGTTGGAGACGGATTTCGAGGACGTGGTCGTCCAACCCGCCGCCAACGACGCCGGCACCGCGTTGGGCGCCTGCTACTGGCTCTGGAACACGATCCTGCGGCAGCCACGCAGCGATGTCTTCGAGCACGCGTATCTCGGACCTTGGGTGACGGCGGCCCAGTGTCGGGCGGCGATCGCGCGTCTGGTCGGCGACGAAGACGACGTCGACGTGCTGCAGGTGGACGATCCGCCGCGATGGGCCGCCCAGATGCTGGCCGACGGCAAGATTATCGGCTGGTTCCAGGGCCGCATGGAAATGGGGCCGCGAGCGTTGGGCAACCGGTCAATTCTGGCGGATCCCCGATCCGCCGAGATGAAAGACCTGCTGAACGCCCGCGTCAAGTTTCGCGAGAGCTTCCGTCCGTTTGCCCCCAGCGTGTTGGAGGAAAAGTCCGGAGCGTGGTTCGAAACCGACTATCCCTCACCTTACATGATTCTGGTCTACGACGTCCTGCCGGACAAGCGTCACTTGGTGCCCGCGATCACCCACGTCGACGGCACCGGCCGGGTGCAGACGGTCAGCCGCAAGCACAATCCAAAGTACCATCGGCTCATTGAGGAATTTGAACGGCTGACCGGCGTACCCATGGTCTTGAACACCAGCTTCAATATCCGCGGACAACCGATCGTCCACCGTCCGGAGCAGGCGATCGAGTGTTTTTTGACGACCGGCATGGACGCGCTGTTCCTGGAGGATTTTGTTCTGGTCAAACGCTCTAAATCGGCCGCTTCCGGGTTCACGGACGACGAACTGCAGCAGCGCCACGCCGCCGCCGCCGCCGCTGACAACGCCCTGGTGTGAGGGAAGAAGGTGGAAAAGTGAAAGAGTCGAAAAGTCGAAGAGCCGGAAAGCATAAAGGATGAACCGGCCGCTCAACCCGTGACCCGTGCCCCCGCAACTGACAACTGACCAATGACCAATGACATTCTCATCGTCAACCCACCTTCGCCTGATGGCCACGTGTACATCCGCGACATCTGCCGCTGGGGACGCAAGAGCCGCGAGAAAATGATCTGGCCGCAGACGTCGCTGGCTTACCTGGCGGCGATGGTTCCGGATGGTCTGAGCGTCCGGATCATCGATGCCATCGCCGAAGGAATGACGATGGACCAGTTCCTCGAAGAGATCCGCCGCGAACGGCCGGTGTTCTACGTATCCTACCTGATCGGCTCGACGTTCGACAGCGACGCCCGGGGCGTCCGGGAAGCGAAACGCGCGGGGGCCACGACGATCGCCATCGGCACCCACGTCTCCGCCGTTCCCAAGAACACGCTGGAGTTGGTTCCGGAGCTGGATTTCGTCATCCGTCACGAGCCTGAGCTGACCTTTGCGGAGATCCTGGAACGTGTACTGCGGGGCAGTCCGCTCACGGGTCTGACCGGGGCAGCTTACCGGGACCACACCGGCGAAATCGTCATCGCCCCGGACCGCCCGCTGGTCCGCAACCTCGACGATCTGCCGATCCCCAAGCAGCACTTGCTCCCCCTGGACAAGTACCACATGCCATTCCTGGGCAAGCGGTACACGTGGGTCTTGACCAACCGCGGCTGCCCATACTCGTGTACGTATTGCTTCGAAGGCGTGGTGTGGGGCAAATCGGTGCGTTACCGCTCAGCCGAATCCATCTACCGGGAACTCGAGTACCTGGCCGAGCACAACGTGCGGAATGTGTTGTTCCTGGCCGACCTCTTTACGTATGACCGCAAGGGCGTGCTGAGGCTGTGCGACCTGATTATCGAAAAGGGTCTGCGCGTGCGCTGGACCTGCAACAGCCGCGTGGACACGATCGACGAGGAGATGATGGTCCGCATGAAGCAGGCCGGCTGCTGGCTGATCGCGTTCGGCATCGAGTCCGGCAGCCAGCAGATCCTGGACAACGTCAAGAAGGACGCCCGCGTCGAGGACGCCGCCCGCACCATCCGCCTGTGCCGCCGGCACGGCATCAAGACCTGGGGCTATTTCATCATCGGCCTGCCGGGCGAGAACCGGCAGACGGTCCGCGAAACGATCGAATTTGCGAAGAGCATCCCGCTGGATATCGCCCTGTTTCACGTGGCCATGCCCTACGCGGGGACGGAGTTCTATTTCCAGGCGGTGGCCAACGGCTGGCTGAACACGAGCCAGTGGAAGCACTTCGACATGAACGATTCGGCCGTGGTCCAGTACGAGCACCTTACGGCCGGGGAGATCCTGCAAGCCACGAAGCAGGCGTTTCGCGAGTTCTATTTGCGGCCTGTCCAAATCTGGCGGTTGCTGAAGATGATGCTGTCCGCCCGAGACGTGGGCCTGGTGTGGTCGGTCGCCAAGAACTTTCTACGTTGGATCTTCACTCGCAAGGAAGACCGCGTGGCTCGGCGGGCGAGCACGGAGGGAACCGCGTTGCACCCGACCGTGACCGCCGACGACGCGCGAAACGCGCTGTACGCTTTGCCGGTCCTGGAAGCCCCGCGCGTTAATCCGCACACCGCCAAACCGCGTCATACGTCCGTCAAGCAGGCCACCGCCGAACTCCGCAAATAGGGCGAATGGATCGACGTCCATGACCAGAGCCTGGCCGATTTGGCGACGGATATCCAGACCGGAACCGCTTGGTGTCGGGACGCAGCCCGGACGGGCGGCCACAGGCTGATCGGAAATCTTAACGCAAGATCTCAGATGTCAGATCTCAAATCTCAAATCTCAAATCCCAAATCTGAAATCCCGGCTCTCCAATCTCAAACCGGGCGCAACCGCGACCGCCGGATCTGCAGCACGACCAGGGCCAGCGCAAGGGACGAGATGAGGAGCCCGCCGAGATACCGCGACCAGCCATACCGGAATACCACTCGGTGCTGGCCAGGCCCCAGCGGAACGGCCCGCCCCGTAACATTTGCCGCCACCAGCGGGGCTGGCCGGCCGTTGTCTTCGGCCACCCAGCCAGGATACCAGGTGTCGCTTAGCACCAGGTAGCCCGGACGCCTGAGCGCGACATCGACCACGACCTCGTTGGGCGTGTACTGGAGAATCTTGGCCGGACGAAAGTCCGTCCGACGCCCCTTGCCCAACAGGTCCTGGCCAACGAGCACTTCGTTGCGGGAGTCAACGGCGGTCAACGTGCGAGCTGCGAGGTCTGTGTCCCTCAGGATCCTCGTCCCGCCCACCACGAAACACCGCGGCAGCGCCGTCGGGTTCTCGTAGATACAGTATTCGCGTTCAGCAGTGGGCCGGCCGCGCAAGGTGACTTCTTCAGGGACGTGACCCCGCTTCACCAACCTCCAGCTTCGTGGCAAACTGCCGGCCTGCGGCGAGACCACGGCGTAACGTACCCCCAGTAGGTTCGCGATCGTCGGATTCAGACCGCTCAGTTCCAGATGGTCGAATCCCAAGGATAACGACATGGGGTCGCGGAACCCGTTCAGCGCGTGCATGGAAAACGAGTAGCGGAGCAGCGGCACGGGATCGTACGCTTGGAGCTTGAAAATGCCGTTCTCAATCGCCTCCCGGTCGCTCAGCAGCGATTGCTCCGCGATCACTCGCTGGTAGCCCGCTCGCCCGCGCAGGAATTCGACCACCGGACTGCGCTGGCGCACCTCTGCACGCGGCGCGATGCGCAGCACCCGGTCGGCGTGAGTGGCCAGCTCGAACATGCCTAGCGCAAACAGGCCCGCCAGGCTCCAGCAAGCTGCTTTCCTGCCAAGCGTCGCCAGGCCCAGCAGCCCGAGGGTAGCTGCCAACCAGGCCCAGGTCTGCCAGCGGCCCAGGCTCGCGTTCCAACGTTCCCAGAACGGATCGTCCGCCGTCGCGTCGGCGCCGGAACTCGCCTGACCCGCCGCAACCGCCGGATGCGCCTCGGTCGCCGATGCGGGCTGCTGAGAGAAGTTTTCGTAGACCCAACTCACGAGCAACAACAGGAGGCACACCGTCCCGGCGGTCACCAATCGGCGCCGCACCCGCGGACCGCCCCATTGACAGGCTCCCTGGATCGCCGCGACAACGGACTCCGCCCCCGCGGCTGCCAGCACCGAGACGGCAAAAGCGCACAAGAACAGCGCCCGATCCGGGCCGCGAAACAGCGTCATACCAGGGACCAAACGTTGAAACAGGCCGTAGACCGCGTTCTCCATTCCAAAGGCGAAACCGAGCGCCAGCAGCCACAGACCGAAACAACGAAACACGGGATACCGCCGCCACTGGGTCAGCAAGCCGAATACCGCCAGCGCCAGTGTCACCAATCCGAAATAGCAGAACGAGCCCCAGTAGAACCCCGCAGCCTGGTAAGCTTCGGGACCGCCCAGTGCCGCGCTGTTGAACAACTGCCACAGGTTTGCCAGCCCCAATCCGGCTTGGGTCGGGCCCTCCGCTGCGAACCCCGAACTCCTCAACGACTGCTGCACCTGGGTCCAGCTGGGAAGGACCTCCGCGACCGCAATCCCGGCGGTCAGCGCACCCACGGCAAACCAATGCACGAGGACTTGGGCCGCGAGTTCCCGGTTCGCCCGGCGCCACTGCTGCCAGGCGTCCAGCACCGCAAACACCGTCAGCGTCACGGCCAGGTAATAGGCTTCCTGAAAATGACCGGCCAGGGCGCTCACCGCCAACACCAGTGTCACCCAGGGCCAACCGCGCGACGGCTGCGCGCGGAATTCCTCGTACGCCAGCATGGCCCAGGGGACCCACGACAAGACACAGATTTGAGCGTAGTGGCCTTCGCCTATCTGGGCCACGTAGTACGGCGCGGCCAGGAACAGGCTGCCGCCCAGCAGCGAACTCACCACGCCAAAACCCCAGCGGCGGCACACCAGAAACGTGCCTAACCCGGCCCACCATTGATGCGCCAACATCAGCCAGCACAACGCTGGACCTGTGTCACACAACAGCAGAACCCAATTGGGCGGATACCAACAAGCACTCTGAGGATTCCCATACCAGGGCGATCCCGTTCCCAGGTACGGATTCCACAACGGGTACTCGGCGTACCAGGCGACCGACAGCCGCGGCACGCTGTGCGCCGCCCAAAAGAACGCCGTCAAGTCGTTGCCGCCGTCCCGTTGCGGGCCCACCAGCAGGCCGGCCGGGTTCAGCACCAGCATCCAAAAGCAACAGGCCGTGACCGCCGCCAAAACCACGGCCGCAACGGCGATTTCTCGTCTCCGCCCGTGCGGTCCTTCCAGCTTCCAACCAATCATGATCTCCCCCGCGTCAAACCCGACGTTGCGTGTCGTTCATGCAGTCCCGTTTCTCAAGACTAAACAGGCGGCTGGGGGTTGTCGACAAGCTGCCGTCCGGCGTCCCGGCAGGCGTCCCCATTGGGTATGCGGATTCTGCTGAATCCTCCGGTTGCAACGATTGTCGGCTGCGGTCGACATGGGCCGCCGAGTCAAAGGAACAGGCCAAGGACTACCGATTCTTGATCTTCCTGGACGGCGAAACGACCAGCCTGGACGGACGCTACCAACTGATCGACTTCGAGCCCGAAGCAACAACATTCTTCTCGAAAGGCTTTCAGGCCAATCTCGTCGCCTCCCCAGCCGAAAAACAGCGGCACGTCCCCCGCTCACGCCCCAAGCTGGCCAAGCCGGCGCTGAAGAACGCCGCATCCTTGCTGCGAACAGACAGTTGATCCAGGGCGGCGACGCGGACGGCGTCCCCGATGACCCGCAAGAGCTATGCAAAAAGGCCCCCGGCGGGTCGCCGGGGGCCACACGGATCAACCATCCGCGGTCACTTCTTACTGGACCTCTTCCTCCGCCCCTGCCAGTTCGGCGAACCAGGCGTCCAGTTCCCGTTCGTAACGCTCCATCGGGCCGCGGCGCGGGACGCGGATTTGCGCCGCTTCGTCGCTCGACTTGACGGTCGCGGCC
>CAYPGE010000474.1:0-6697 GCA_964409865.1 uncultured Pirellulaceae bacterium | reverse complement strand
TAACGAACTTGCGTTCGTGCCTGTTACAGCTGAGTCCCTCCCAAGTGACCTGCCGCTTGCCTTCAAACTCCAGGCAGACCGTTTGCGTGTCCGGCGTCTCCTGGTCGTCGTCGTAGCGGTAGCGTCCGCCGGAGGAAGTCGCGCGAATTGGGAAATCGACACCCAGACCCCAGCGGCACAGGTCCAGCGTATGGATGCCGTTGTTGCCCAGTTCGCCGTTGCCCCAATGCCAGAACCAATGCCAGTTGTAGGGGATCCGATTGTCGACATAGGGCACACGGACGGCGGGGCCTTGCCACAATTCGTAGTCCAGCCCGGCGGGAACCGCCGCCGGTTTGCCTTTGCCGATCGAAGGCCGCAGATTGCTGTACCAGCTGCGCGCCAGATACACACGTCCGATGATGCCCTCGCGCAGTTTCTGGATGGCTTCGATCGTGCCGGGACCACTGCGACGTTGTGAACCCACCTGTACCGCGCGGTTGTGCTTCCGCGCTGCCTGGACCATCAACTCGCCCTCGTACGGATTGTGGCAGCACGGCTTTTCGACATACACGTGCTTGCCCGCCGCGCAGGCCAGAATCGTGGCCGGGCCATGCCAGTGGTTCGGCGCAGCGCAGATCAGGACGTCGACCTCGGCATCGTCCAGGATGCGGCGGAAGTCGCCGACGGCCTGCGGCGTTTTGCCCACCGTGCCTTCCAGCAGCTTCGCTGCGCTTTCGGTGCGGCTCTGGTCTGTATCGCAGACGTACTTGACGACCACCCCCGGCTGCTTGGCGAAACTCACGGCCAGGCTGCGGCCACGACTGAGTCCCATCACGCCCACCACGACCGTGCTGGGTGCGTCCTGAGCCGCTGACGACCTGCTGAAAAACGCTCCCATCGCCAAGCCACCAACCGCGGCACGCCCCAAGAACTCGCGACGATCGAATTGCTGTCTCATTTTCGCTTCTCCCGTAGAGGTGGTTGGTTTGGCGGCCATTAAACAGTAACGGAGGTCCAATGTCCACTGTCCGAATGCGACGTTCGTGGTCGAAAAAATGTAGGATCGTTGACAGAAGAATGGGACGACAGAAAGATGATTGAAAGAGGAATCCTCCCCGATCCACTCCCCATTTTTCTGTCACCCCATTTTTCTGTCGCCCCGCCATCCTTCCCGGACCCTCTCGCCGACGGTATCATCAGGCGATATCCCATCCCTCGCTTATGGAGGTCGCCGATCGTGTCCAAGTTCGCCGTCATCCTGCCCGCCGCTGGGAAAAGCAGCCGCTTTCGCGATCCTCACTACAAAAAGCCGTTTGCCCCACTGGATAACCGGGCGCTGTGGCTGCACGCGGCCGAGCGATTTGTGAACCGCGACGACGTCAAGCAGTTGATCGTGGTCATCGCGCCCGAGGACCGGGAAGAATTCCAGGCCAAGTTCGCCGCCAACACGGCGATCCTGGGGATCGAGGTCGTGGATGGCGGCCAGCACCGCACCGACTCCGTGGCCCAAGCGCTGGCCCGCGTGCGCCCGGACATCGACTTTATCGCGGTCCACGACGCAGCCCGTCCCTGCCTGGCGAATGAATGGATCGACAAGGTGTTCGCCGCCGCCGAGAAGACCGGAGCGGCCATGCTGGCGATCCCCGTGCGCGGGACGCTCAAGCGCGTCCACGGGGGCGTGATCGCCGAAACCGTGGACCGGCGGGACCTCTGGGAAGCCCAGACGCCGCAGGTGTTTCGCCGCCAACTGCTGCTGGACGCCTACGCCCAGCGCGGCGATTCGGCGGCGACCGACGACGCCCTGCTGGTCGAACGCCTGGGCCACCCGGTGACGATCGTCGAGGGCTCGCCGATCAACTTGAAAGTGACCACGAAAGAAGACTTGCGGCTGGCGCAGCAAGCGCTCAAAGCCCTTCCCAAGCCCAAGATCATGGGCCCCGTACACCCGTTCGCCGACGACGACATGTGGCGGTAGCGATCGGAAGTAGGTTGGGACTCCGTCCCGACCCAGTTGGGACGAAGCCCCCACCTACGAGCACCGTCTGGACGGACGAAGCCCGGCTTTTCCAAAAAAGCCGGGCTTCTGAATCGCAGTTCCACCCGGGTTCGCACCCTGCTGAGAGAATCACCGGTGGGCTCACGCCGCACCGCTCGCCGGGGGTTTCTGGTCACCGGCGGGCTTACGCCGCACCGCTGGCCGGGGGCGCTTACAGCAAGCCGTCCTTCTTCGCCATGTACTTGATCAAGTCGATCACGCGGCAGGAATAGCCCCATTCGTTGTCGTACCACGAGACCAGCTTGAAGAACTTGTCGTTCAGGCCGATGCCGGCCGTGGCGTCGTAGATGCTCGACAGCGAGCAATGGATGAAATCGCTGCTGACGACCTGATCCTCGGTGTACCCCAGGATGCCCTTCATCGTGGTCTCGGAAGCCTTCTTCATCGCCGCGTTGATGTCGGCCAGCGACGTGGACTTCTCGGTCCGCACGGTCAGGTCCACCACGGACACGTCCGGCGTGGGAATCCGGAAAGCCATGCCGGTCAGCTTGCCCGCGACCTGCGGCAAGCACAGCCCCACGGCCTTGGCCGCGCCGGTCGAGGACGGGATGATATTGAAGCTGGCCCCGCGCCCGCCGCGCCAGTCCTTCTTGCTCGGCCCGTCGACCGTGGGCTGGGTGGAAGTCAGCGAATGCACGGTGGTCATCAAGCCTTCGACGATGCCGAAGTTGTCCAGGACGACTTTCACGACCGGAGCCAGGCAGTTGGTGGTACAACTGGCGTTGGAGACGATCGTGTCTTTGGCCGGGGCGTACTTTTCCTCGTTCACGCCCATGACAAAGGTCGCGATGTCCTTGTCCTTGGCCGGTGCGGAAATGACCACTCGCTTGGCCCCGGCGGCCAAGTGCTTGCCGGCCCCCTCCCGATTCGTAAACCGGCCGGTGGATTCGATGACGTAGTCCGCCTTGAGGTCTTTCCAGGGCAACTGAGCTGGATCCAGAATCGACACACAGCGAACTTTCTTGCCATCGACGATCAGACCCTGATCGTCGGAACCGATCTCGGCCGTAGCTCTGCCGTGGATCGAGTCATACTTGAGCAAATAGGCAAGACTGTCCGGCGGAACGATATCGTTCACTCCGACAAACTCGATGTCCTTGTCCCCCATCGCCGACCGAAAAACGAGCCGACCGATACGTCCAAAACCGTTGATTCCAACGCGAACTGCCAAGGTAGGGTCTCCTGTGCCTGAAGGTTAGCTTGCGATCGCACCCCAAAAATACGCCCAGATCCGATGTGCGAGAACCTGAATTATAGCGACCGGCAAGAATGGGGCAACGGGAGGGACAAGGCACTTAGCTGCGCGCGTACGGCCGCGTAATTGCCAGCACCTGGTCGAGCAGCAGTCGGTTGCAGCCAATGCCTTCGCCGCCGTGGATGGTGGGACGGCCCGACCAGTCGGTGTACACGCCGCCCGCCTCCTGGAGCACCGGCTGCAGCGCGGCCGCGTCCCAGACGTTCATGATCGGATCCACCATCACGTCGGCGCGTCCGGTCGCGACCAGCAGATACCCGTAGCAATCCCCCCACATCCGCGTGATGTAGGCCGCACGTTCCAGTTCCAAGTACGCCTGGTGCGCACCGCGCGGATAAAAACTGTCCAATTGTGACGTCAGGAAGACGGCATCGCTCAACCGGTCGCGCTGCGAGACGTGCGCCGCACGCGGCGCGGCCGAGCCCTGCGTGTACCACGCTCCGCCCCCGCTGGCCGCATACACGCATTCGTCCAGGCCGGGGATGTAGATCACCCCCACCACGCTGGCCCCAGATCGCTCGACACCGATCAGCGTTCCATACAACGGCACGCCGCAGATGAAACTCTTGGTGCCGTCAATCGGATCCAAGATCCAGCGGAAACCGGACGTACCCGTCTCCTCGCCGAATTCCTCCCCCAAGATCCCGTCGTCCGGGAAGGCGTCCTGAATCCTCCGCCGGAGCAGTTGCTCCGCCTGCTTGTCCGCCGCCGTCACGGGCGAGTTGTCCGCCTTCCGCTCGACGGCCAGGTCCTCCCGCTGGAAGAATCTCAAGGTCAATTGTCCCGCTTCGCGCGCAGCGGCAACGGCTAGATTCAGACGCGTGGCAAGTTCCGGGGCCGGGTCAGACATCGAACGATTACCAGGAAGGCGATACCGCGTAACTCCGTTCAAGCCTCCACCTGAACCGTGCCGGCAGGTTCGGCAGGCCGCGAGCCGGGCGACAAGCCGGGCGGTGGCGGCAGAAGCTGCGACAGCTTGATCGACTCCAACTGCTTGCGGGCGGTATCGGTCACTTGGCGCAAGGCCGTTTGCAGCCGCTGCTGGACGTCGCCCGTGGACTCGGCGGGCGGCGGCTCGCTAACCGTCTCCAACGGTCCGTCGATAGCCTCGATCACCTCCAACAGAGAAATGTCCGCCGGGGAACGCGACAGCGAGTAACCGCCTTCCACGCCCCGGGTGGATTTCAGGATTCCGTGAGTCACCAACACGCGCAGAATTTGCAGCAGAAACCGCTCTGGCATTTCGCCGTCCGAGGCCAGTCTGCTGCAGGGAACCGGAGCGGAAGACTCGTTTTGAGCCAACTGCAACGTGGCTCGCACGGCATACGATACAGTCCGCGAAAGCTTCATGATTGGCCCCGCTGTCGATGAAAACGCCGCACGGCCTGATCGGGAGATCGCCAGCCCCCCACCGCGGATCCGGCCAAGTGCAGCCTGTTGACCGGACACCGAATGCCAGCTTATAGCAAAGACTCGGCAAATGTCAATCAAACAGGCGGAACATGGCAAAAAGTTTCTTCCGCATCCGGCGGGAGCAACTGCGACGCAAAAAGCCCTGCTTTTCGAAAAAACCGGGCTTCTGTCTTGTAGCATGGCTCTCCGAGCCGTGCCGTTTTGCTCGAAACCCCGCAGCGCTCTTCACGGCTCGGAGAGCCATGCTACGGGAATGTCGGTCCGGACAACTGCGCCGGGCGCGACCCCTGCAATGCGCGCCAAGCACGGCTACGCGGTCTTAGCCTCCCCGGAATCCGCCTCCGCGCCGCCGCGCGGCGACTCGAACCGCAGCCCGTGCCACAGCAGCAGACCGGCCCCACAGACAAGGAGCGAGTCGGCAAGATTGAAGTTGGGCCAGGTGAAATCGTGATAGCGCAACAGGATCCAATCACGCACTTCGTTGCGAAACAGGCCTGGAGCACCGGGAACCTGCCACAGACCCAGCCGATCGTGCAGATTTCCGCCGATTCCCGCCATCACGCAGCCCAACGCGACCGTCAGCAACAGATCCCGCGCGGCACCGAATACCAAGAGCCAGACGAGGATGCCAATCGCTGCCACGACGGACATCGCCGCGAACCCAGTTCCGAAGCCGGAACCCATCCCAAACAAGGCACCGGGATTCAGCGCCGTCTCGATGCCAACATAGGGCTCCCAAATCCACCACGCGGGACTTCCGCCGGGCATGCCGAGCCACTGGAAAACCCAGTGTTTCGTTAGCAAATCCAGCGCACACCCCAAGACTGCGATGCCGAAAAAAAACACGTAACGGCTTCGGGGAATCAGGTCCGGATGGCAGGGTTCAGTCGCTTTCAAGCTTAGCTCGCCCTCTCCACTGCGCAGCAACAGGCGGTCTACCCGTCCGCCAATCACTCAACTTCCGTCTTGCTGGCGCACTTGACGCAGTACGGCGTGTAAGGAATGGCACTCAAGCGTGTCTTCGGAATCCGCCCCTGGCAATCGGTGCAAATGCCATAGTTGCCGTCTTCGATCCGCTCCAGCGCCGACTCGACCAGTTCCAGAACGCCTTCCTCATTCTGCAGCAAGGACAGGGTAAACTCCTGCTCGTAGTTGTCGGTGCCGACGTCGGCCATATGAATGGGCATGAGAGAGAGGTCCCCACTGGCCTCCGCCCGCGTCTTGTTCAACGCGGCATCGGCCATCGCATGAACATCGCCACGCAACCGGGAACGCATGGCGAGAAGGAGTTCCTTGTAAACCTTCATCTCGGACTTCTTCATGCTCTTTCTCCCTTTACCGGAAGCCGAACTGCGGATCGAGGGGCAAGACGACTTCGCTTGAAACGTAAACGCACAACCTAGCCTTTCAATCATATGCGGATCGGCTCATGATGTCAAAAGGGCAAAATGACGTTATCCGTCACATGGCTCACTTGCCAGCATCCCTATCGGTTGGCAGCTAATGCCTCAGTCGCGACCAAAGCCTCTGATAGATAAGTATTTGCGACGTTTTCCAGGCGTCCGGATCGGCAGTCGACCCAGTGCTAGCAAATCCATACCGGGACTGCTTGTTCTGCCGTCTGGGAAGAGAATTTGGCCTTCCTCGCTGTCCAGGCCAAAGTAGCCATCACGCTCCGTGTGATGATCGGCCAGAAACACAGTGACTCCTCGAACAGCGCCAAAGCCTGGAAGCGGATCTTCCCAAGACACCCGTTCCCAAGCGGAGCTTGGGAACGAGGATGCAGCAGCAGGGCAAGATCGTCGCAAAAGAATCCGGGCGAACCCTGTCCCCTGACTCCTGTCCCCTGCCCCCTGTCCTTCACCGCTTCTCCCACGGGGCCACCGGCTGCTTCGCCTCCTCGCCGGCCACCTGACACACCTGCAGTCCGCTGGCCTGCGACGTGTAGAACATCCGCCCATTGGAGACCACCGCCCCCAGGCACTCGCGCG
>CAYPGE010000473.1:0-6699 GCA_964409865.1 uncultured Pirellulaceae bacterium | reverse complement strand
GTTCACGCCGCTGTTCTTCGCTGCGCGGCTCGCGCGCGGGCCGCCCGGCACTCCTTCCCAGCGTCCGGCGGATGCTGGACAGCAAGTCGCGGTAGCTGACCGGCTTGAGCAGATAATCCGCGATGCCCAGCCGCAGGCTTTCGATGGCCGTGGGCAGGGACGGGACTCCCGTGATCACGATCAGCGGCACTGCCGGCCACTGCGCTCGCCCCTCTCGCAACAGTTCCAGTTGGGCGTTGCCCGGCATGTTCAGATCGGACAGCACCAGGTCGAACCGTTCCCGGCGCAGCGCGTTCAACGCCGCGCTGGCGTCCGCCACACAGACGCACTCGTAACCGGCCTTGGCCAGCAACTCGCCGGTGGTCTGCAAGAACAGCGGCTCGTCGTCAGCGATCAGGATTCTAAGGATCGGTGTCGGCATCGACCACCTCTTCCTGGGAAGCCTCGGCAGACGCGGGGAAAACGGCGGTGAACGTGCTGCCTCGCGCGGGGCGGCTGTCCACGTCGATCCGGCCGCCCAGCGCCTCGATCACGCTTCGCGAGACCGACAACCCCAGCCCCATGCCGGCATGCACATCGCCCGTCTTGGTGCTGAAGAACGGATCGAAAATGCGCGGCAGCACGTCGTCCGGGATGCCGGGGCCCCGATCCTCGACCCTGACCGCGATCTCGTCGCAATCCGCGGCGATGCGGATCCGGACGGTGGCTCCCGGCGGTGAAGCCTGGATGGCGTTCTGGATCAGGTTGTACAAGACCTGCTTGACCTCGCCCTCCGGCAACCGCACCCGCGGCAATCCATCCGCCGTCTCCCTGTGCAGCGACACGCCCCGCTTCCGCGCCACGCGGCTCAGCAACTCGACCACATCTCGCACCGCTTGCGCCAGGTCGAACTCCGTGGCCCCTTGCGGTGCGCGGCCGTACAACTGATACATCTGATGGATAATGGCCCCGATCCGTTCGATCTCGCGGTCGATCAGTTCCAGCAATTCGAAGTGCGGGTGCTGTGGCGTGAGGTCTGCCTTGATGAGTTCAAAGGCATTGCGCAGGCCCGCCAGCGGATTGTTGACTTCGTGAGCCACGCCGGCCGCCAATTGGCCGAGGGCCGCCAGCTTCTCGATCTTCCGCCGGTGCCGCTCCAGTTGCTGGATGCGGGCGGTCCGCTCCTGCACCAACTGCTGCAAGTGCTCCGCGTGCAGCCGCAACTGCTCCCGCAGCTTGCGGCGTTCCGCGGTGTCGCGGACGCTGGTCCGGAAACCGAGATGGCCTTGCTGGGGCATGGACATGGGTTGCCAGGAGATCGCCGCCCACCTGGTCGATCCGTCCCGGTGCAGGATGCGAAACTCCGCATCGTTGCCGCTGGAGCCCTCGCGGGCGGCCGCCAAGATCGCGGCAATCGAGACGCGATCCTCCGGCAGGACCAACGCCAGCGGATAATCCTCCATCGCATGGCACTCGGCGACGGAGTAGCCGGTCAAACGCTCCACGGCAGGGTTGACCCAAATCAGCCGACCATCGGTTCCATGCCAGCTTTCCCAGTCGTAGGTGCAGTCCGCCACGGCCCGAAAATGCGCTTCGGAAATGGTTTCCGCCGGACGGCGCTGAGTTGAGGAAGTGTGATTGCGCATCGGAGTTCGTGTTGCCTGGGCTTGGTCGAGGCGTCATCGGCCGCGCGGTACGACGATCGCTGGTCTTCTTGCTTTCCTGCAAGCGTTTTGGAGTGCGGCGCCTTGTCGCCGCTTTGGCTCGATCGCGGCGCAACGACCGCCGTTTTGTGTTCCGGCGCCTTGCCGTATCTCCTGAACCCAATCCGCCGGCACGCTCCAGGCCGCCGCCCAAAGCGGTGACAAGGCACCGCACTCCAAAACTCGGCTGCAGCCGCAAGGCTCGCCAGCATCGTCTGGCGGCAAAACACGCACGCCATCCTCAACCGCAGCGTTTGACGCTTCTATTGTGCCGAATCGATTTCGGTCAGGCAATCCGGCAAGCGGCCCCCCAGCCCGCAACCGTGCCGTTGGAGGTCCGTTGCCGTAACGGGCAGTGCTGGATTATGATGTGGCGGTGTTTTTAACGTTGAGATTTCAAATTTCAGATCTCAGATCTGAAATTTCAAATTCCAAATCTGAAATCGGAAATTTGAAATCTCAAATCTCAAATCTGAAATCTCAAATTTCGAGATTTGGACTTCGTTGCGGCCGAAGGCCGCGTTAAAGACTCCTGTTCAGAAAGTACGCAACGGATGGATTACTCGGCGGTCTTATTTGATCTGGACGGCACCCTGCTCGACACGCTGGAGGACATTGGCGAGGCGGCCAATCGCGTGCTGATCCAACGCGGCTTTGCCCCACACCCGCCGGATTCCTATCGGTATTTTGTCGGCGAGGGGGTGCGCGTGCTGTTTGAGCGCTCGCTGCCCGCCGAGGCCTGCAGCGATGACGTGCTGGCTGCCTGCGCCGAGGAATTCCGCCAGGCGTACGCGGAGTGCTGGAACGTCCGGACTCGCCCCTATCATGGGATCGAGGACCTCCTGACTGCGCTGGTGATGCGGAACGTGCGACTGGCCGTGCTGTCCAACAAGCCCGACGTGTTCACCAAGTCCTGTGTT
Organism: uncultured Pirellulaceae bacterium; assembly: GCA_964409865.1. Taxonomy (GTDB): domain Bacteria; phylum Planctomycetota; class Planctomycetia; order Pirellulales; family Pirellulaceae; genus Anammoximicrobium. The sequence continues at coordinate 4,097 of CAYPGE010000473.1, read as the reverse complement.
GGTGAGTACTTGCCGCAGTTTCCGTTCGAGGCGGTGCTGGGTCAGCGGGACGGAACGCCTCGCAAGCCGGATCCGGCAGGCGCGCTGGAGATCGCCGCCTTGATGGATTGGGCTCCGGAACGCTTTCTGTACCTGGGCGATACGGCCGTGGACATGCAAACCGCGCTGGCCGCCGGCATGTTTCCCGTAGGGGCGCTGTGGGGATTTCGCCCTCGGTCGGAACTGCTCTCCGGCGGCGCGCAAGCGGTGATCGAACGTCCGCTTGAACTGTTGCACTGGTTCGGAGCGACTTGACACCGCCTGGCACGGAACCAGGCAACTGCAGGCCGCGTGAAGCAACTTCGGCGCATCGTTCACAACCGACACGCCATAACCAGCCGCATCATTCCCTAGGACCGCTGTCTCCAATGTGTGCGCGCCGCTTCCCGAATCCCTTACGCAACACGCATATTTTTTCCTTCCGGATTTCCCGCCCGCTAGTCGAACTAAGAAACGGCCGACGACGGGAGGTCGGGCAGCGGCCCGAGGAATGGATGACAGCGGGGGGAGTTCCGAAGCATGTCCGTGACGATGTTGTCGATTTTGCTCGCGTTGTCGAGCCTAGGGGCAATGGCCTCGTCAGTACTGCAGCACGTAGGGGGCTGGACCGACGACTTCCAGCGGTGGCAGGGGCCGGAACTGGCGGGTGATGGCGAGGCACCGGACGAAGGTGCACCGCAGGGCGACGCGGCCGAGGTCAAGTTTCATTCGGTGCTGCGGAGCCTGCGCCGGATCGGCGCCCAGCCTGTTTCGCGGCTGGCGAGTCCGCCGCCCCAGGAGCGCGAGGTGTTCGCCCCTCGCCCCTTGCCCGTCGCCCCGGCGCTGCAGCCCTCCTTGCCGGTTCCCGCGCCGATTTGGCCGAGCGTGCGATTCCTGAGCCGCGCGACGTCTAAAACCGCCGACGATTCCTCCACCGCCGCCCCCGGCACGACGGGTGCCGACTGCCCCCGGCTGACACTCGCCTGCCAAGCGCCCCAGGCCGTGGACCTGGGAAGCCAGGTGCGCTACCGGCTCGTCATTCGAAATACGGGCGCGGGCGTCGCCGAACAAGTGGTCGTGGAACCGCAGATTCTGTCCGGCGGCAACCGGCTGTCGACCAAACGCTTCCCCGTCGGGGACCTGCTGCCCGGCGAATCGCGTGACATCACGCTTCGCGACCTGGCTCGCAACACCCAGTCGCTGCACGTCCACTTCTTTGCGACAGATCGCAACGGCTCAGAAGCGGCGGCGGCGGCACGCATTCAGGTGCGCCGACCGGCGGTCCAGATCTCCCTGGACGGGCCCGGCCGAATCAGCCTGGGGGACCAGGCGGTGCTCGAAATCCGCGCGGCGAACACCGGCGCCGGCGCGGCGGAACCCGTGCGCGTGCTGTGCTCGGTGGGCGACGGTCTGCGCCTGACGCCGCTGGACCAGCAAGTCCAGTTCGCCACGCGGCAAGGGCAAATGACCTGGGCCATCGGCCGCCTGGCTGCCGGCGAAAGCAAAGTCCTCCGGCTCAAGGCTCGTCCGGCGACCGCAGGCGAACATTCCATTCGCGTGGCGATTGAGAGCGAGTCGGATCAAGTTGGCAGGCTGCCGCGTCCCGTCGTCGCCGAGAAGACCATTACGGTCCGCGACCGCGCCGCCGACGAACGCACCGCACGTTGCCGGGCGAGCCAGGTTTACGCCGCACACGGTTGACAGGGCCTTGTCCATGCGTCAGGCTACGGTTTTTCCGGGCAGCGCAAAGGATTTCCCATGATGCACGATGACGATGCCGAACGTCTGAAGACGCACTTTCCGGGGCCGCTCGGCGGTGAGGAGCGGCGGTGGCTGGAAGATCTCAGAGCCATGCTCGATTTTGTGCTGGACAACGATCTCAGTATCGGACTGGTCTGGGACACCTTCGGCCACGACTACGAAGAGATCGGCCGCGCCGGCTTTGACCTCCACAAAGCGCTGGCCTCGGGCTTCTGGCCCAAGACCCGCAACTTCTCGCGACGTGCCGACTGATGGCACCAAGCCCCCTGGACGCCGAAAGTTCCGCCGGCCACTGGTTTCCTGTGTCCGGAGGGATAAATTGCCCAGTTTCTCTTGACTGTTAGCGCCGAGACGATACTATTCCGCCCGCTAATCCAATTGCCTTCGCCGGAGCTTGAGCCGTTGCTGCTCCACGTCCCCTTCGCTCCGCAGGCAATGGTTGCAGAATCTCATCTGGCCGAAAAAGTGGCCCGCGGAGTCACGCCTCCCGCGGGCCGCTCTTTCGTCCTGCCGGCGTGCATGTCCGGACCCTGATCCGCCCTGGCGCTCCCCACTAGCACCCCGCCTCGCGTCGAAGAGCCCTTGTTTCTTGCCGCCGGGACCGCCATGATAGAAGCAGGGCCGCCAAGCCCTCGTCCCACGCGGTGCAACGCATCGCGTCGGCCTTCCCCATGGCAGCCAGTTACGGAGCGACTTTTGATGAAGGTCAGACTCAGGATTCTGCACGGCACCCTCCAAGACACGCACGGACATGGCGCCGGCCTGGAAGTCAAGGTTCGCAGCCCCCGATTCGTGATCGGCAACGCTTCGGACTGCTCGATGTGTTGCCGCAGCGATTCCGTTCTTCCGCACCACTGCGAGGTGCTGGTGGAAGCTGACCGAGTGGCGATTCGCAAATTGTCGGACAAAGCCGGCACGTTCGTCAACGGCCAGTCGGTGGAGCAAGAGCAGGTGCTGCAGAACGGCGACCATCTCCGACTGGGACGCCTGGAATTCGAGGTCCTGATCGACGACACGCCGCCGGTCAGCGCGCCCGTCGCGCCGCACGAACCGGCAAGGGTCGAGCAAGAACCGGAGGGCGACGAGGCCGCGGAAGAGATCACAGAACTGCTGGTACAGGCCGATGAACGCGACCGCGTGATCCGCCAAGAGCACCCAGAACTCCGCGTGCTCCATTTGGAGACAGCCGGTGCGGAGCCGGAGGAGCCGGAGTCCGAAAAGGCGCCCGAAGCGGAAGAGACCGACCAACCGAAGAAAAAGGGAAAAAAGAAACCCGGCAAACTCCCCACTCGTCCACCAAAAAATGAAATCGTCGCGGACGATTCCACCGAAGCCGCTCAGGAAGCACTCCGCAGGCTCTTCCAGCGATGAGCGTCCACCGTGGGCCGCAACGACAAACACCGAATTCGCGGGGGCTTCGTGGGGATCGCGAATTGGCTCCCCGTCAACGTCTCATTGCTTCTGGACGTGTTCGAGCAAGCGCTGGAGCCCGTAAACGATGGGACTGGCGCCCCAACTGGTGTACAGGTCGTAGAGATTGCCCTCGTCGTCGATGTTGCCGCCGGGGAAGTCTTTGGCGACGTTGTAGTTTCCTGCCCAGGCGCCGTGGAGGCGCGGGTCCTGGTCCTGAAGCTGGACGCGGACGAAGAAATCGGCCAGACGCAGGCCGGCCTGCAGGAACCGCTCGTCGCCCGTGGCCTCGTAAGCCTCGCAGAAGCCCTGCGGGCCCCAGTTCTGCGAATAGATCAGGTTGACACAGTCGTTCTCGGCTTGCTTGATCGCTCCGCAGGCGTGCTGCCGTGGCGCCAGATACCGTAACAGGTCGTCGAGCACCTGCCGGTACTCGGGTTTCTTCGTGATCCGGTACGCCAGGGCATAAGGGGTGAGCATGGTGATCGACGAGCGGATGGCGTGGTCGTCTTCCAGCGGATTACCGTGGTTGCAATGGCAGAGGATCGAGCCGTCGGGCCGGGCGCCCTCGTCCGGCGTCCGCCCCTTGCGATAGGCGGCCAGCGCCCGCTCGGCCGACTCCAGGTACTTGGCATCCCCCAGTTTTTCGTAGGCCACCAGCAGTCCGGCCGTGCCCCAGGCCGTGGCATAGCCGCACACGCTGTGGGGCATCTGCTCGACAAAGTGCGCCCAGCGGCCGTCGTCGTACTGAATCCGCGCGTAGTAATCGGCGTTGAGCCGCAGCGTCGCTAGCAGTTCGTCGTCGTTGCTCCAGGCGGCCAACTGGGCCAGTCCGTACAGGATCTTGCCCTGGATGTTCAGGACTCTTGACCTCCTGGGAAAATGCTTGATCCCTGTTTCGCGTTTTC